>JAEEJH010000040.1 GCA_016281775.1 Clostridiales bacterium
ACGGATCGCCGCCCCCCTGAAAGGATTGCGGGGGGAAGGGGGTACGGGGGATATAGGGGGGTGGGGGCATCCCCCGTAAAAAGAAATATTCCTATTTCACCCGGTTCGCAAGAACCGGATTTCACCGCCAAAGGCGATTTCGCCGCGAAAGCGATTTCATCTTCCGCAAGGCAGATTTCACTGCGGCGTTAGCCGCCCGGTTTCCCCGCGGGCGACGGGGTCGCAGCGATATGCGGCAAAAAAAGACCGTCCGAACCGGATCGGTTTCGGCTCGGGCGGTCTTTTTGGTTTTTCAGCGGTTTTTGAATACGTAACTGAACCGACCCGCCGGCGCGGCGTCGCCCTGCGTATACATTTGTTCCGCCGTGATTATATTTGTGTCGGAATCGACCCATTTGAACGTCAGCGATATGTCGCCGAAGTCGTATATGCCGACCGACGCCAGCGGCACCCGGAGCATTATTTTATTGCCCTCGGCTTTGTACGCGATATATTCCGTCGATACGACCTCGTACGCGTCGCCGGCGCGTCTGCATTTGCACAGCGTCGTTATGGCCGATCCGGAGGCGGAACGGTTGACGATATAGTCGAACCCGTAAAATCCGGTATATCCGTCGCCGTCGGAATTCAGAAACAGCTGCATCCACGATCCGCCTGACGAATACGGGCTGAGATCGGCCGCGGTCTCGGCGTAGAAATACAGATATTTCGTATCGTATACGACTTTCAATCTGACCACGTCGTTATTGCCGCTCGTGTCGGTCAGAGTTTTGCCGCCGAAGCCTTTGCCGTTTCTGTCGGCGGTATCGCCCGACGGGTCAGTATATACCGCCGGCACGCCGTCCCACTGGTCGAACGACCCGAACACGTCTATCCGCTTTCTCGTGTCGTATACGAGAGACGGCGCGGAGCCTTTGTATCTCCGGATCAGACCGGTCAGTTGCATATAGTAGTTGTCGAAATATCCGCCTTTCATCGGTTCGATATCGCGCGAATATTCCATACTGCACGTATCCACGAATATGACCCTGTTGCTTCCGCCGGGATCCTGCCTCTGCGCGACCCATTCGTTCCAGCCGGTGACGAGGATATACGGCACGTTTGCCTGTATCGCCCTCTCGAACTGCTGTTCAAGATTATATCCGTACATCGTCGCGTTCGCGCCGGTATCGGCGGCTCCGTCGCGCCAGCTTCTGCCGCGGTTCGTCGTGTCGCCGTATATCGCGGAATCCGAAAACCGCACCGTGCCGCAATGCTGTGCGACCGAGACGCTTATCGCCTCGTTTTCGCCTCTCTTATTGACGAATATCCTCTGCGGATACGTGAAGTCCATCCACGGCCAGCCGTTCTGCTTTTGGTTTTCGTTCGGCCACTGCGGTTCGCGGTAGGAGAAGAAGCCGTATACGCTCCCGAGGTCGTTTCTGCAGTCCTTTTCGTACGCTATGATCAGCGGCTTACCGTCGACGTAAAACCACGTATCCGGATATTTGTTCAGTTTATAAATGCCGTTATATATCTGTCTCACCGTCGCCGAACAGCTTGAATGCGTGTAAAACACTATCTTCGGAGCGGAGAAGCCCTGCTCGTTATATTCGTGCATTATCTTCATCAGTTCGAGCGCGTTGCTTATATAAGGGAAGCCGTTCGTTGCGTCTATGTACAGAAAATCGACGCCCGCCGCGGTAAGCTGTTCGATATGCTTTCTCATGACCCAAGTGTCTTTTGAGAAATAATAACCGTAAAGCGGTTCGCCCCAGAAGTGCATCGCGCCGACCGGTCCCCAGCCGGAATACGAAGCCGATTTAGCCGCCGCGCCGCCTGCAGAAAGTATTTTGGTTATGTCGTAGATACCGTAATCGCCGTGCTCTCCGAGCCAGAGAAAATAGAACAGACCAACGTTTCTGCTTCCGTCGTAAACGTAATTATCGGACGGCGAAAGTTCTCTGTAAAGATCGTCCGCGGCGTATAACGCGCCGTTTTTCATATCCGCGGTATTCGGGTAGGTTTTGCCGCCCGCAGCGATCGTATCGCCGTTTTCGGTATACGCCGGGGTGCCGGTCCGGTCGTCGTGTTCCGACGGATAAGACGCCGAATACGCGCTCTGCAGCAAAACCGCCGATCCGCCCGAGGCTTCGTCGTAATCCAGAAGATATCTGCGGAGCCTTATAAGGTCTTTGCCGTTTATCGCGCCGTCGCCGTTGGTCTCGCCCGCGCGGTAGACGAACACGGAAGCCGTGCCCGTACCGGAGTCGTACGACGACAGATATTTGCGCAGTCTGACTATATCTTTGCCGTTCACCGCGCCGTCGCCGTTGAGATCGCCCGGCGATACCGCCGTTTTGTCGGTCATTATGCGGAGAGTGAACGATTTAATAAGCGTCCGTCTGCCGGAAACCGACACGGCGTATACCGAAACGGGATGCTCGCCCGCCGAAAGGTCGCTTATGCCGCAAAGCTCGAACATTTCATCTTCCGAACCGAACCCGGCGTGTTCGCCGCCGTTGTATGAGGCGACGCCCGCGGCGGGAAGATCCGGCCGGTCGCGGTAGTTGTCGGCGCATGCGTGTACCTCGCCGTCGGCTTCGCAGATCACGCGGTCCAGCCTGTCGGCCGAAGAGAACGCCGCCCAGCCGAGCATATATAAGCGCTCGCCGTGATATATCGTCAGCCTCGGCTGAGCCTTGCGGTCTTCCGCGCCGCCGTAAACGGAGCTTCCGATCTGTAAAGCGTCGATGCCGTAAGACTCCGACGTTTTGACCGTCAGCGCGTAGGTCCTGAAATCGTACGTCTGACCTCTGTTCGAATACGCCGTGAGCGTAAGCGTATAGCCGCCCGGCGCAAGTTCGTTTATGCCGACGAGCTCCATGAAGCCGTCGTCGAGCCCAAAACCGGCGTGAGCGCCGTTATTGTAAGACACGATACCGTGAGCGGCAAGGTCGGGTCTGTCGCGGTACGTGTCAGAGCATGCGTACGGCGTTCCGTTTATTTTATATTTTATCTCTTTGAGTCCGTCGCTTGCCGAAAACGCGATCCATCCGAGGATATATATGCGGTCGCCTTCGTTTATCGTCAGAGAGGTCGCGTTGCTGAGGTCCGCGGACTGCCCGTAAACGTCTGAATTCACCTGCAGGCTGTCGAGCTGTGCGGTCAGCGCGAGAGTATTCACGCAGAGCGTACAGAACAGCGCGAACACCGTAGAGACGGTGAGTATTGCGGAAACGGCTTTTTTCATATTTTTTCACTCCGTTTTTCAAATTATCCGGCATGATTATAACACGCCGTTTTCAAACTGTCAAGACGGCAGAGCGTTTTCGCCCGGGCGAATATCCGATACTTTGAAAGTCCGTAAAGCTGAAAAACCGGTTGACCGTATCGCGCGCGGACGCAGCGGGACAGCAGGCCCCTCGGCTCTCGCCGAAGCGGTTTCACGGTTTTAAATTCTGGACCCGTCAACGCTCGGTTATAGGTTCAGAGTTATGAGTTCTCCGCGCACCTGCTCCGCGCAAAACGGTCTGCGGTTTTCGTTTTGCGATACGCGCAATTGCCGCAAAACCGAAATGAAAACGCAAAATATATTGACACTTTATATAATATATGATAAAATAGAGCAGAAATAACGCGCAATTCGCGGCGGGAGGACAATATGAGAGTATTTGTCAGTTTTACGGGCAGCGACAGGGATATCAAAAACCGGATCGTGAAGGCTCTGCGTGAAGGTATGGAAGATAAAGATACCGAGATATGGGAGTCGGACGAGGGCTGCGCTTCGGATTATTCGGAAGAGTGCATAGAAGCCATAAAAGGCAGTCAGGTGTTCATCATACTCGTCTCCGCCGCTTCCATGTCGCCGGGATCGTACTGCCTGAACGAGGTGATCGAGGCGAGAGAGCAGGAAGGCCGGCAAAACCTCAACATACTTATGTACGGCGTCGACGGCTCGCCGATGACAAACAGATTCATATTCCACCTCAATCACATATCCGAATCGAACCGCGTATCGAGACTTGCAAGCGACGAAGCGGCGGGGATAGAGGGACTCGTCAGAAGAGTCAACCGTTTGCTGCAGCTCCGCAGAGACGGCACGCCCGAACTGTACGTGCCGGAATTAGACGCGGTGAAGCCGGGAGCGGGAGGATATTTCGTCGAAGGATCGCGCAACGGCGTGTTCGGCGAGATAGACGCGGCGTTTGAAAGATCGAACGTCGTGTTTCTGCGGCAGATCACCGGTTTCGGCAGAAAGAGCGCGGCGAGAAAATACGCGGAGGCGTATTCCGCTTCGTATCAGAGCGTTTATTATTTCCCGTCTTTCCGCGGCAGCATACGCGAATTCCTGCTCGACGGATTGAAAGACAAATGCGGCGTCGACACCGATTTTGCCATACTTGACGAAGAGACCCGCATACTGAGAAAAGGCGCGCTTTTATCGGGTTTTGACGAAAACACGCTCATGATCGTTCCGGAGACGAGCCCCGACGCGAAGGACACTCAGACCGTTTTCGACGTTTTATCCGCGATGAAATGCAGGATCATTTTCATAACTCAGAGCATTCCGAGAGCCGTTTCCGACAGATTTCCCTGCGTCAGCGTCGGCAGGATGGATAACGAATACCTTTACAGCCTTTTCTACCATTATTACGAACGCGCCGGCGAAGAGGATAAAGAATCTCTCAAGGCGCCGCTTGCCGAATATTTCGACTCGATCGGCGGTCACACGAAGACGGTCGAGCTGACGGCGGAGGTCCTCTCGGACGGGTTCGTCTTTCCGGACGAAGTGCCGGAAAAACTGGCTCAGATAACGTCCGGCGGATCGGACGAGCTTACCGACGTCATATCGGAAGCGATATCGAATCTGTTCGGCATAAAGAAATTCGACGAGACGGAGCAGAAAATGCTCTGGTGCGCTTCCGTTCTGGCTTACGTGCCGGTCGACGAAAAAGATTTCATCGAAACGCTCAAAGAAGCGGGCTGCTTCGACCCGAAAAAACTCCGCTCGCTTATCGGTATAAGATGGCTCGACGAAGACAGAGCGGCGGGACTCATATCGGTCAACGAATTTCTCGCCGGCGTCTGCATGGCAAGAATAAAACCGCCCGCCGAAACGGTCGGGGTCTGCTGCGGGCGGTTGTCGTCACGTATAGCCAACGCCGCTCTCGGCCTTGAGATGCGCACGCTCAAGGACCTGTACGGCGTATGCTCCAGAATGCTCTCGGGCCTCGGCATGCCGTGCGCCGCAAAAGGCGCCGGCGTCGTAAGCGGCATATCCGGCGAATCCGCCCCGCATTCCGATGATTACGAAAAGTTGCTCGAAGAGATAAGAAAAGAATCGGGAGACAGCGAATACGGCGAAGCCGCTGAAGAAATCGTCGACACCGTCGCGGGCGAACTTAATGTGCTGATCACGGCTTTTTGCATGCCCGCCGCGGCGCCGGGTTCCGACAGTGAAAGGCTGGCAAGGATCATAGCCGAACAGATGAAAGAAGCTTTTTCGGAACTTGATCCGCTTATCGATTTATACGGCACGGGAGTTCTTTGGGTATACGGCCAGATAAGATCGCTTTGCAGGCGTATAGCCGAAGATCCGTCTTCGGCTCTTTCCGCGGTAATGTCCTTTACCGAGGCGCTTCTGCACAGCGGCAGAAGCTTCGACGAAAACGATGAGGACGTTGCCAATTCGATACTTACAAAACTGTATTTTATGATGATACCCTTCGCGTCTCAGTCGCCGTACGCGGGTCTGCGTATGTGTGAAGAACGGCGTAAGCTTGCGGACCGGTTCGGCGGATATTCGTCAGAAAACGAGATATATCTGTTCAGTTCGATCGAATTATCGAGCCGGGTAGACCTCGGCATGCTTGACGAAGATACGCACGAATGCTTCTGCGCCGTCAAAGACAATCTCAAAGAAGCCGAGAAAGAAAGCGAACCCGTCCTCAGCGACGTTACCGGCGATTTTTCGTACAACGTCGGCAGATACGCCGTCGCTCTGGCGAATCGCGGACGGGACGGCGAAGCTGAAGAAGCGCTTTATACTCTGTTCGAACTCGACGGAACTTCGGCAAACGCCGTACATAACGCCGTATCCTCCGCTCAGTCGGTCGCGCTGACTTATATCGGCGGCGCAAAGAAAAAGAGAGCGGTAAAAATAATCGCCGACGCGCTTCGTTTTGCCGCGGGCGCGCTTAAAAAGACCGGCGTCAAATCCGAAGCGGCAAAAGAAGCGCTCGACACGGTCATATTTATGAAAGACATGTACGCCGCTCTTACAGAGCCGCCGAAGGAAACGAAGCCGGAGGAAGAGCGCGAATACGAAAACTACTATAAAGCGAACCCGCTGAAAAACGACCGCAGAGCGTTTGCGCGGTTTGAGATGATCGCCGAAAAGGCGGAGCGGACGGATTATTCGGATCTGTCGGGAGAAGATCTTTGCGCAAAGCGGCTCGAGCTTGAGGTCAGAGCGAAAAACGGCGAAAAGCCGGAAGATCTCGCGCCGGAGGCTTTCGCGCTTGCCGACGAAGCCGGTTACAGAGTGCTCGGGTACAGACACCGTTACGCGCAGTTTCTCGGCGCGGCGGCGATGATCGGCGGCAACGTCGCGGAGATACAGAACGGCGAAGGCAAGACGTACACCCTGCCGCTCGTCGCGTTCTTATATTCGCTGTACGGGTATCAGGTGCATATAGTCGACAAGTCGGCGTATCTTTGCAGGCGCAACTTCGGATGGATGCGCGGCGTATACGAAACGCTCGGCTGCAGCGTAGGGCTGATAGAGGAAGAGAACGATAAAGAAATCGACGAAGCGGCCGGATGCGGTATACTGTACACAACTCTTTACAGCGAGATGTTCATACGGCTCAAAGCCGACGGTAATCCGTTGGACGCCAGGGCGGCGATAAGGCGCGACGTGCTGATAGCCGACGAGGCGGACTATCTTATTGACGAAGCTTCAAGCACGTACTCCATTGTCGGAACGCCGGAAGAGTTCGATACGGCCGGTATTTGCCGGCTCGCCGTAAAGACCGTTGACGCCTGCCTCAAAGAAAAAGATTATACTGTCAGAGAGCACAGAGTAGATCTGGGCGAAGGCGTGTATAAGGCGGCGGAGAAGATATGCGGCAAAAGCTATATCGATTTTTCACCGAAAGAAAAAAACGCGTTCGAACAAGCCGTTCGCTCATTTATCCGCGTAATGTATATATACCGAAAAGATAAAGATTATTTTCTCGAAAAGGCCGGCGGGACTCCTTCGGTAAGAGCAAGACGCGAGGATCTGCATACCGGTAATCTCGTACCGATCAACCGCTATGACGAATTCTTCATACTGATCAGAGAGGGCGTCGGCGGGGAAGAGGCGTCGGCGGTGCTTGAAACGCGCAGGACGCACGACCAGATAAGCGTCATGTCCGTCGTACGGTCTTTCAAAACGGTCTGCGGAGCGACGGCGACCGCCGCGAGCGTCGCGGATCTGTTCAGACAGTATTACGGTATGACCGTATACAGGATCCCGACGGCAAAGCCGGTCCGCCGTACCGAGAACCCCCCGAGACTTTACGGTAACGAGGGCGCGAAGAACGCCGCGGTGATCGGGCTTGCGGTCGAAAAAGCCAAAACGGGTCAGCCGGTTCTGCTCGTATGCGAATCGACTTACGATTCGGTAAAATTTTTCAAAATGCTGACGTCCGCCGGAGTCAAAGCGACGCTTCTGAACGCCAAAAACTCCGAAGACCGCCCCGAACTGCTCGCAAACGCCGGCAGATACGGCGCGGTGACCGTTACGACGGCGCTCGCCAACCGCGGCGTCGATATCTGCCTCGGCGGCAGCCCCGGAGAAGAAGCAAAAAAAGAACTCGTCAGACAAGGCGCCGACCCCGGCGCGATCGAAGCGGCGATATACGGCGCGCCCGGCGCGGACAAAGGAGCAGGAGCTCTGCGCGAAAAATACAATTTCCTCGCTTCGGTCTGGAATATGCGCCTTGCAAAAGAGCGGGAAAAGCTCGAGGCTCTCGGCGGGCTGTGCGTTATCGGCACGACGTGCTTTTCGGACCTGCGCGCCGAGCAGCAGCTCATAGGCAGATGCGCGAGGCAGGGCAGTCCCGGAGAAAGCTACGTTTTCTACAGTCTGGAAGACGGCTCTCTCAAACAGCTTATCGGTGATAAAGCGCAAGCCATACGTCTTTACGCATACGACGATTTGTTTATCGAACTCGGCGTCGGCGTCGGCGGAAAACTGCTTGACAGAACTTTGACCGACGCGAGAACAAAACTTCAGGCCGCCGATCTCGGCGACGCGGACCGCAGCTTTGACGCTGTATGTCTCTATCCCGAGCGCGAGCGGTTTCACGCTCCGGTGCGCAAAGCCTGTGAAGACCCCGTCGGCGTCCTGCGTTACGTGATCGATACCGCCCCGGTGTTTTCAGACGGTATAAAGGGCGTCTTGAAGAAAAACGCCGCGATAAAATCGAAATTCATTCAGCAGCTTGAAAAACTCGGGTACGATCTCAGATTCCCGGTCCGCGAAACGTCAGAACGGCTCGCGGAATACGCGCTTTCGATCTTTGAGGAGAACTGTAACGAGAGACGGGGAAGTTACTCCGAGTCGGGATTCATAAGATCCGTCGCGCTGCGAGCGTTTGCGGAAGCGTGGGAGAGGTTCATCGAAGACGCGGATATCGAGTTTTACGCTCCGTCGGTAAGAAAAGACCGCGACGCGTATCTTGCGAAATTCACCGAAGAGTACGGCGAGCGTCTGTACTGCGAAGCCGCCGACAGGCTTTTGTGCGATCTGATCGGCGCGAGACCGAGACCCGGTACCGCGCCGGCGCCGAAGCGCCCTGCAGTAAGAAGGGCAGGCGTAGGACCGAACGATCCCTGCCCGTGCGGATCGGGGCTTAAATACAAAAACTGCTGCGGCAAGCCGAAAGACGGCGGCGCGTCCGGCAAGGCGGACTGACGGGATGAAAAACGGATTTGAAGATCTTTTCGAAAGATACGGCATAACGGCGGAGGAGCCGCTTCTCAAAGGGTGGTCGGGCGATAAAAAGTTCGTGCTCACGGACCGTACGGGGCGCAGATTCCTGCTGCGCCTGTCGGAACAGTCGCTGTATGAAAAAAAGAAAAAGCAGTTCGAACTGCTTAAAAATCTCGGCAAACTCGGGCTGTACTGCTCGCGTCCGATCGAATTCGGCGAGTCGGACGACGGGCGCGTATATACGCTTCTGTCTTATCTCAAGGGCGTCGACGGCGAGGTCGCCGTGGCCGCCATGTCCGATGAAGAAGCGTATCTTCTCGGAGCTGAGGCGGGCAGGTGTTTGAAAAAACTGCATTCGGTCGCTTATCCGCCGCAGGAGCTGACCTGGTGGGAGAGGTACCGGCGGAAGATGCCGAGAAAGATCGCGGCGCTCGAAACCTGCGGATACAGAATACCGATGCAGGATAAAATACTACGCTACTATAAAGAGCATTATGAGATAATGAAAGACCGGCCGCTCGCCTTCTGCCACGGCGACTATCATCTCGGAAACATGATAGTCAAAGACGGAAAGATCGGTATAATCGACTTTGACAAGAACGGCGTCGCCGATCCTTACGACGATCTGAAGCCGTTCTGCTGGAACGCGGCGGTCAGCGAGTGGTTCGAAACGGGGCTGATAAACGGTTATTTTGACTGTAAGATCCCCGAAGATTTCTGGCCGATACTCAAATTCTACACCGCCGAAAGCCTTATTTCTCAGCTGCCGTGGTCCATAAAGTTCGGAGAGACGGAAATAAAAACGGCGTACGAAGTCGCCGAAAACCAGATGATCTGGTACGACAGTTTCGACCGCGACATACCGACGTGGTACAAGGGGATAAAATGAACAAAACGTACTTTATGAATTACGGCTCACCGCTCGGGGTCATGACGCTGCAAGCCTTAAGGCTTCAATTCAGCTGCGAACGTAAGCGAGCAATTTAGCTGAAAAAAACCATTCCTGTATCGGAATGGTTAAGACGAGCTGAAAGAGGATATCTGACCTTCAAGGACTCTTCACGCTGATTGTCACTGGAATACCTTGCGTAGATCACGCATTTCGTTTTCTCTTTCTCACCTTCTGCTCGAGATTGTTTCGCAGGGGTATTAGGGCTTTCCCTAACAAGCTGCGAGCGAAGCAAGCAGGCGTTTGGGCTCCCAAACGCGATGCTTACCGAAGCAGCGCCGCCGGAAAATGTACCCATTTTCCAGTGCTTGTTAAGAGAACGCCACGTCTTTATTCCCGCAAGGAAAGTATATCACAGTTCAGCCGGTTTGTCCATAGGATTTGCTCGAAGTTTTCGGTTTTACCATGAGAGTACAGTATCACCCCTTGATTTTAAAGCCGATGAATGGTAACATTAATAAAGAAAATCATGATCATACGGAGGTGGGTAAATGTCGAAGGATCTAATTAGATTTTTTGATCTTCCTCAATGTATAACCGCGGACTACTATGATTCAATTGAATCATTCACCCGTGAAGCAATTTGGCAGTTATGCTATAGGGATTTATCAAATCGCAGAGTGTGCATTAGCTCTGATGCGGAACTGTCGGAGTTGTGTTTTAACTCTCAGACGGTTTTTCCTCGTCAATTACAGGAAGCGGCAGACAGAGTGCTGGAGGCGGGCAAAAAGAATCTGCTCCATACCGACGGATTGGCCGGAAAAGGCGTAAAAGTCGCCGTAATAGACCGACCCATCAATAAGAATCATATCGAATTCAAAGATAGAATCGAATATATTGAAGTTATTCCAGATAATCCGGACAATGAATGGCAGGATTTTCACGGAATGACCTGCGCCGGCTTTTTAGCCGGTTCAACGTGCGGCACGGCGCCGGAATCGGAACTTGTATATTTTGCAGTACCTAATAGGATGGTTGACTATGAAATCTATTCGGGATATCAATTGGAAGCATTGAAAAAGGTTATTGAGTATAATCGAAATAACAGTAATCCGATCCGAGTTGTCAGCCTTTCGGCTCCTTTTTCCGAAAGTTATATAGTACGGAAAAATGAACTTGCAAATGAGTTGTTATCTATGGGATGTGTTTTAATTGACGCAATGACTTTTGGGCTATCGTTTGAGGGGATCGACGGCTTTGTGAAAGATGATCGAGCGGTGTATAAACTGAACAAGTGGCAGATCGAAAACTACGAGAGAAACAAAAACCGCCCCGGATTTGTAACATATTTCAATTCTCTTTGCTTTGTACCTTCGTCCAGAAGAACTTCTCCGGGAGACGACGGTGATAATGATTATATTCATTGGAGCAAGGCGGTTTCGAAAAGCTGGACGATTCCTCATATCGCCGGCGCATATGCGTGTTGTCTTTCGGTAAATCCGAATATGAAATATGATGATTTTATTCTGAGAAGCAAGCGATGCCCAAAGCATGGCGATTATACTGTTTTTGATTTACGAGCTGTTCTGCATCAATAGCTTATTGTTTAGATTTAATATCTCTCGCATAATCCGGTACGTCAAATTCGAACGTGAATAACCGACGTGGTATAAGGGATAAGCCGAAATAAGGAGAAAATATGACATACGAAAAAATATCGGGCAAGGTATTTTATCATGGCTCCGCCGTTAAGGGTATCCGAACGCTTTTACCTTTTTCAAAATCACATAATACGATCAAAAAGCCGGTCGTATATCTGACGCCGAACGAAACGCTCGCGCTGTTTTACATATGGGATCGCCCGTACAAATTCGTCACTTTTGAAGAAAACGAGAAGGGTACGGTCGTATATACGGAATGGTACGAAAATCAGTTTTCCGACCTTATGAAAGGGCTTTCGGGCAGTATTTACGAGTGCGCGGACGATCCGCGTATATACGCTACGCATATTACAGGCGTTTACAATTCCGACGAGCCGGTAAACGTCTGCAAAGAGACGGTGATCGGCGACGTTTTTGAAGAAATTCAAAAAAGGATCGCAGACGGGCACGTTATACTGCGCACGTACGGATCGCTTCGCGTGGAGGAAAAAGAGAAAATCGTAAAGTCTGATATGGTACGCGCGATACATATGCAGCGCCTTTTGACGCCCGGTAAAACCGAGGCGGATATCTCATACGCCGCGTTTGTCAAAGAGCGTTTTCCTCTGTCGTGGAGCATCGCCGAAAAGATGAGCGACGAAGAGATCAGAGAGATGAAGGACGAATGGAGAAGATCACTGAAACAGTAAAAGCGTACCGAAAAACAATGTAATACAAGGTATAATGATAATGTCATTTTTTGTAAAAATTGAGTTTGCGTTATCCGAATTCGATCCTGAGATCGTAACTACGGATAATATGCGGAAGTATCAAAACGTTTTCTTCAGTAACGTCGATTATTATTTACTTACCGACGGGCATCATATAACGGACGAAGATTTGAGGGAAACCGTTGAGTACGGCAAAACCTTCACAAAAGGAAACGTTCATTCGGTCGGATTTCAGATTCGAAACAGCGCAGCGGCATTTTTGTCCGTGATCGAAAAATATCCGGAACCCGATACGCTGTATATCGGTTTGTTGCTGGTAGATGAATTTTACAAAAGAAAGCATGTCGGAAACCGGATCATAACAGGCGTAAAAACGGCGGCGAGAGAAGCGCATTATCAAAAAATCAAACTGTCCGTTTTAAAAAAGAATGAAAGCGCTTTCATGTTTTGGAAAAGCTTGGGATTCATTGTAACCAATGATATTGACGGCAATCTTTCAATGGAGTGTTCGTTGAACGAAAAACACGATGAATAGTTTTTATTGTGAGTATTATGTTTCTCCGCTCGGGGTCATGACGCTGCAAAGCGACGGGGAATATCTGACCGGTGTGAGCTTCGGCGGGTGTGAGTGCGGGCGGAAAGACAAAACCGCGCCGCCTGTCTTGGAGCAGACGGCAAGGTGGCTCGATATATATTTCGGCGGCGGAATTCCCGATTTTACCCCGCCGATAAAACTGAATGTCACGCCGTTTTGCCGTGAAGTCTGCGATATTCTGCTTACGGTCCCTTACGGAAAAACCGTGACTTACGGCGATATAGCGAAGATCATAGCCGAGCGGCGCGGTATCGCGCTGATGTCCGCTCAGGCGGTCGGCGGCGCGGTTCACCGCAATCCGATAGCTGTAATCATCCCGTGCCACAGAGTCATCGGCTCGGATGGTTTGCTTACCGGCTACGCCGCCGGACTCGATATAAAAGAGAAACTGCTGAGAATAGAGGGAATAATAAAATGACGCGGGGAAATGAAGACGCGCTTTCGCGCTAATGAAGCCACTCGCGTCGCTCGTTAATGAAGACGGCGGCTTTGCCGCCTAATGAAGCGAAGCCGCCCCCGTTCCTTAATCAGCGAACGCAGTGAGCGTCTTCATTTCTTCATTAGCGAAGCGTCTTCATTAGCCCCGAAGGGGCGACTTCATTGAAAAAAGCACGCTGTTGCGTGCTTTTTTCTGGCTGGGATAGCTGGATTCGAACCAGCGCAGTGCAAGAGTCAAAGTCTTGTGCCTTAACCGACTTGGCTATATCCCACTGTTACGGAAAAGTATTATAGCACATGAATCGGTCAAAGTCAAGATTTTTAACAAATATTTTTGCGGCGCAAAAAGCGCGCGAAAGACGTTTGCGGAAAAAACAGGTAATATTTATCTTGACAAACGCGCCGTACGGCGGTATAATATATCCGTAAAAATTTAAAAGGAGTATGATATATGAAAAGAATATTATCCGCCGTGATCACGGCCGCGATGATCCTGACGATGCTCGTCATCTGCCCCGCGGAAGCTCTGGAGGAAAGCGACCTGCCGTTTGACAACGCCGCCCCGACGCATATCGCGGCGACGTGGCTCGAGGGCAACGACTCGCCTACGACGATGGCTCTTTCGTTTACGATAGACAACTCGATAGCGGCGTTTTACACGGCGAAGGAACAAGCCCTGCAAGAAGCCCTGCAAAATGACGTTCCGGATGAATTCATGGAGCAGTATCCGTTTTACGATATCTATACGAACGTTCAGATC
>JAEEJH010000041.1 GCA_016281775.1 Clostridiales bacterium
CCGCGTGCAACGCACTCGACCGACGCGTAAAACGATTTAAGGTCTATCGCTATATACGTTCTGTTTCCGTCGTCGGTCATACGTTCTCCTTTCCCGCTTCGCGCAGACGAGGGAAAGAAAACGGGAGGCGCCCGAATATTTTCTTTTCAACGACGCCTGCGTCTAATAACTTGCCGAAGGCAATCATAGCTCTAAACTTGCGCGAAGGCGCAATCATAACTGACAAATGATAACTATGAGTTTTAAGTTTGGAGTTTAAATTTGATAACGATACGATCATATATCATATTTATGAAAAAGTCAAGGACGGCGTCCGGCAGTTTATTTGAGCTTCTTTATCGAGAAGATCGCGAGAGCGATCGAGAAAACTATGCCGGCGACGCCGAGAAGCGGCATGCCGTTCGGCAGGATCGGTTTTATATCTGCCGAGCAAAGCATGCAGGAACCTATGAAGAGCACGCAGGCGACAAGCGTCAGCACGGTATAGCGCAGAAAATGCCCTATGCGGTCGAGCGGCTTTTCATAGCCGGTCAGCTCCATATTCATTTTCAATTTGCCTTTTACGGCGTTGTTCAGAGCCTCGGAAGCGAGCGCCGGTATCTTCGCCGCCTTTTTCCCGGCTTCGAGTATCTCTTTACCCTTTTTGACGGCTTCGGTCCTGAGATCGAAATTCTTCAGCATCCGCTCTTTCATTTTCAGATAGAGCAGATCGAAAATATTGAGTTCCGGGCAAAGCTGTTCTATAACGCCCTCGATGGTCGTGACCGAACGGGCTAGCACCGTGAACCTGCCGGGCATCGAAACGTGATTTTTCGCGGCGAGGCCCATCACTTCGTTGAACGCCTCCGTCATATTGACGTCGCTGACGCTTTTCGCGTTCATATACTTCTCTATGAACGCCTCGGCGTCGAGCGTAAGCGCCGCGCGGTCGGTCTGATCCGATGCGGCTCCGAGGTCGGTAACGGCGTTCACGAGAGCGTCGGCGTCCTTACCGAGCATGGCTTTGACCGCGGTTTGTATCTTGTCGATATCCTTATCGGTTATATGACCGATCATACCGAAATCTATCCAGTACGGTTTGCCGCCGCTGACCATTATGTTGCCCTGGTGGGGATCGGCGTGGAACGTGCCGACGTCGAGCACCTGATGAACGTAATTCTCCACTATCACCCTGCCGAGTTCGTCCGTATCGCATCCGTCTGCGGCAAGCTTTTCGGAATCGGCTATTGAATATCCGTCTACGTACGTCATCGTGAATATACGTTCGGTCGTCAGCCCGTCTATGACGGTCGGGCAGGAGATCAGCTCACCGTCGCCTATGCAGTTTTCTTTGAAGAATTTCGTATTCTCCGCTTCGACGCGGAAATCGAGCTCGTCGTTCGTCACACGTTCAAGCTCCGTTATGACGGATCTGAAATCGATCACCTTTCCGTCCGATTCCTCTCCGACGACGTTGACGAGGTCGGCGAGCTTATGCAGCATTGCGAAGTCTTTGCGCATCATATCGGCAACGAGCGGACGCTGCACTTTCGTGACGACTCTCGTGCCGTCTTTCAAGACGCCGTAATGCGCCTGACCTATCGACGCGGAGCCGAGCGGCTCGTCGCGGAATTCCGAATATATCTCGTCGATCTTTTTGCCCGTCTCCTGCTCTATGACGGCTCTCGCCACGGCGGGATCGAGCGGACTTACGTTCTGACGGAGTTTTTCGAGCTCTTTGCAGTAGCTTTGCGGCAAAAGGTCCACGCGGCTCGACATTATCTGCCCGATCTTGACGTAGGTCGGTCCGAGATCCTCAAGCGTGGTGCGGAGCTCTGCCGGGGTAAATCCGTTCACGTAAAAGTTATGCTTTGCGAATATCGCGAGCATTTCGGCGGAGCGGTGCTTTTCTTTTTGTTTGAGCGCATCGATCTCGTCTTTAAGCAGACGTTTGAGCTCCTCGCTCATTTCAGCCGTTCTGCGTTTTATTTTTTCGGTTTTGTCTTTTATTTCCGAGACGATCTTTTCGGTCTTTTCGTTACGCGGCATCGCTTTCGCCCTCCTCTTCGTTTTTGAACGGCCATATCCATATAAGCCGAAGCGCGCTTATGACGGATGAAAACAGCAGAGCGCCGCCGATGATCTTCATAAGTATTTCCGGCGTGCCCCAAAACGGATTGATGAATATGAGAGCACCGAGCGAAAGAAGAACGGCCGACAAAACGATCATCACCCACCAGCCGCGCCGTCCCGAACGGCGGGCGAAGATCAGGGCGTTAAGAAACGTGAATATCCCGTCCTGCGCGAGTACGAAACCGAACAGCCATCCGAGCGCCTTCAGCAGATCTTCGCTGTAGATCAGTATTATTACGCCGAAAACGGCGACGACTATCGCTCCGGTAAATACGATATAGTGTATCAGCGCTTTTTTGCCCGCGATGAAATCAAGAATCTTCACGAGGGCGAAAATGATCATAACGTAGCCGGACGCGACGATCAGCGCGTTCATATAATCATCCGGGCATATCAGCATTATGACGCCGACAGCCGCGAGCAGTACGGCGGCAAGCACCGATTGCCGCTTGAGTTTATCAAGAGTCTGAAAAAGCATTGTTACCTCCCGACTTATCGTCTTACTTCCTACCCTACGATGATACGACGAGATTGTTAAAAAATCAAGTTGAAATAAGATAAAAAACGTAACGGTAAAAGGGAGCGTCGCCGCTCCCCCGGTTTTTGCCGTTATTCATATTCGACGCGCCTGTATGCGGTTCATTTCGCCTCGTTTATCGGTTCGGTCCCGTTATCCGTGCCGGCAAGACGGTTGATCCTTACGAGCCAGTCGCTGAAC
>JAEEJH010000002.1 GCA_016281775.1 Clostridiales bacterium
CAAGCCCCCTACTCCCTCCCAAAGCCGCTTCGCTTCCTTTGGGGCGCGGCGGGCTGACGCGAAGTAAGAGGTAAAGGTGAACAGTGAATATGTTTATCGGCTTTTGCTCGAACATAATTGCGCGGCGGGGCGGTGGGGGGACGCCCGCCGCGTGCGCTGCGCGCAAATTGTGAGCCGTGCTCTTTTGACGATCTCGCGCGGCGCCCCCTTTACCGCGCGCGACCGTTCGGCAAAACCGAACGGTCCGACCCTTACGTTTCGTACGTATTCCTGAACGGATCGGCGCCCCATCAAGCGACAGAGCCGCGGTGAAATCCGGCTTACACCGGGTTAAGGCGCCGCATACGGGAACCCGCAGCGCTCACTCTGTTCGCATCTTGGAACCCCTGCCGGCGACGTTCCGCGCGGCGTTCCGCAGCCGACGCCGCGGGATCATAACAAAATAAAAAGCAGGGCGAGAACGAGCGCGGGGGAGCGGTCGGAGACGCCGGTCACGGCGATAAGGAGCACGGCGAGTATCAGAAGCTCGTCGGCGCCGAACGTTCTTCCGCATTCGCACGTTCCGGGCGGAACGGGTATCTCTTCGCGCGGCGCCTCTTCCGGGCAGGGTTTCTGTATCGCCGTGCCGCTGTAGCCGGCGGGAGGTCGTTTGAATTGCTGCGTATACATATATTCCCCTATAAAATATCTTTGAAATTCGACGCGAGGTCGGCGAGGGCGAGCATTTTTACGGCGCGGTCGACGCGATCCTGTTTTTCTTTCGGCAAAAACGGCTTCAGAGCCCGCAGAAGCGCTATGCCGTCGGCGGTCTTTCCGGAGCTTTTTGCCGGCGCCGGCGGGTCTGCGAGCTCTTTCGCCTCTTCTTTTTCTTTTTCCTTATTCTCCTCGTTTGGCTTGCCGAATACGGAGCTTACGGCGCCGATCGCCGCCGAGAGCCGCTCCGGGTCGGACAGAAGCGCCTGAATAATATCATTTTGTTCCATTCAAAAGACCGTCTGCAAACGCCGCGGCGGCCTTTTCTCCGAACGCGGCGGTAAGCGTTTTTATATCCTTGTCGGACAGCGAGGCGAGTTTTTTCCGTATGACGCGCACGTCGGGCAGACGGGCCGCGGCTCCGGCTCTGTCAATACCGCACGCCGATACCGCCGAGAGTATACGCTCGCGCAGTTCATCGTCTGACAGCGCGGAAAGGGCGTCGAGATCTTTTTTATTTATCTCCGTATTTATCACCACCTTTTTATATCATATTATGCCGGTATCCGTCTTTTGATACCGGGGGAGGCAAACGTGAACAGGACCATACTCGTTTTTTCGGATTCACACGGCAGACCGCAGCGGATGCAGAGCGTTATAGACGCCTGGAAAGGCGAATACGACGCCGTGTTTTTTCTCGGCGACGGGATCGACGACGCCGAAAAGCTGATCTTGCCCGAGGGCAAAAGCCTTATCGCCGTGCGCGGCAACTGCGATTACCGTTCGGAAGCGCCCAAAGCGGCGATAACGGACGTGGGCGGATACGTCTTTTTTCTCTGCCACGGGCACGAGTTCGGCGTTAAGAGCGGTCTTTCGGCTCTGGAGCGCCGCGCGAGAAAAGAAGGGGCGGACGCGGCGCTGTTCGGCCATACGCATATACGGTACGAAGACTGCGCCGGCGGGGACAGACCGCTTTACCTTTTCAACCCCGGCAGTATCGCTTTTCCGGTTTACGGAGGGCCGTCTTTCGGCGTGATAACCGTCACTATGCAGGGGCTGTTGTTTTCTCACGGCGACGCGGAAGCGCTGTATTGAGAGAAATGTGAAAACTGCGTGAAAAAACTGAATGCTTTGTGAAAAAACTTGTGAAGCTATTGACAGATTCTTCAATATAACTTATAATGTTCCTAACTAATCGAGAGGAGATCTATCATGAAGAACGAAGGCAAAAGCATCGCGGCGGAGCTTATAAAAGCTATCGGCGATCTGTACGTTTTAAAGATAAAAAAAGACACTGAAGCCCTCGGCGTCAAAAACGCTTACAGACCTCTGCTCGCAGCGCTCAAGGAGCAGGACGGAGGAGACCAGCTTTCTCTCGCCGGAAGAACGAACATCAAAGCACCTACCGTCAGCATAACGCTTCGCAAGATGGAGAAAGACGGCATAGTCGACCGCGCGGTGGACGAGAGCGATCTGCGCAGAACTCACGTGTTCCTGACCGAAAAAGGCAGAAAGCTCGCGCTCGATACCGAAAAGTGCATAGCCGACGTAAACGCGAGTTTTACCGCCGGCATGAACAAGGAACAGAAGGCGTTCTTCATTTCGTCGCTTGAAAAGATAAAAGAGTCGCTCAAATAAATATCAGAGACAAATTCATACAAACGCAGAAAACAGGTTGAGGGCCGCGGAACTCAGCGTTGTTTTCTCGTTTTCTCTTAAAACGGTAAAAAATCACGTAAAAAAGCGGATTTTTTGCAAAAAAAGTATTGACAAACCGGTCCTTTTATGGTAGAATGGCTCTCACAGCAAAGCAGGGTATCCCTCCCTCACCTTGTAAACGCCTTCTGCGGCGTCGGGTCAATACGTTATAACGCGTTATTTCGGCGGGGATATTTTGCCCCGCCGTTTATATTTTTTCGGGAGGTGCGAGAATATCAGCACAACTAAAGACAACACCCTGATCAACGACGAAATAGACCTTGACGAGGTCCGTCTGATCGACGAGGACGGTAAGCCGCTCGGCATCGTATCGTCCGACGCAGCAAGGGAAATAGCCTATGAGCGCGACCTTGATCTCGTACTCATAGCCCCGCAGGCGACGCCGCCTGTATGCCGCATAATGGATTACGGCAAATTCCGTTTTGACAAGATCAAAAAAGAAAAAGAATCGCGCAAAAAACAGCAGAGCGCGGAAACGAAGCAGATCCAGCTTTCGATCGTCATAGGCGACAACGACTTCAATACCAAGCTCAACCACGCGAACAAATTCCTCGCGGGGGGCGATAAGGTGCGCGTCGTCGTCAGGTTCAAAAGCAGGCAGATCCAGCACAAGGACCTCGGATACGCGATACTCGAAAGGTTCCTCAAAGGCTGCGAGGGCGTCGGAGCTGCCGACAAGCCGCCTGTCGAAGAAGGGCGCAATCTGTCGCTTCTGATCGTACCGGTCAAGCCGGAACAGAAAAAAACCAAATAAACAAGACCCGCGTAAAGCGGCTGTCATAAAATCACACTAAGGAGTAAATCACAATGGGAAAAATCAAAACGCATAAAGCGTCAGCAAAGAGATTCAGCCTGACCGGCACCGGCAAGGTAAGGATCAATCATACAAACCGCCGTCATAAACTCGGACTCAAGACGACCAAACGCAAAAGAGGCCTTCGCAAGCAGGGCTATCTCGACGAATCTTTCGCAAGAAACGTCAGAAAAATGATCAACGGCTGATGCTGACAGGAGGTAAAAGAAAATGGCAAGAGTAAAAGGCGCACTCGCAACGCGTAAGAGAAGAAGAAGCATGCTCAAAGCGGCGAAAGGCTACTGGGGAGCAAAATCGAAGCACTTCAAGATGGCGAAGCAGCAGGTCATGAAAAGCGGCAACTACGCTTTTACCGGCAGAAAGCTCCGCAAGAGAGATTTCAGAAGACTCTGGATCACAAGGATCTCCGCAGAATGCAAGAACAACGGCGTGAACTATTCTACGTTCATGAACGGACTCAAGCTCGCCGGCATCACGCTCAACCGCAAGATGTTATCTGAGCTCGCGGTATCCGATAAAGCCGCGTTTGCGGAACTCGTCGAAAAAGCAAAGGCCGCAAGAGGCTGACAATAAAAAGGCTGTCGCACGCGCGGCAGCCTTATGATTTGAATCAAACGTCGTGTCCGCACGGCGATTCACGGTTAAATGATGAATGACGCTTCGCGTCAAATGATGAGACTGCGTCATGATGAGCGCTTCGCGCATGATGATCGTCCCGTACGGGAACCCCCAAACGCTCTCTTTGTTCGCGTCGGGGAACCCCTACGTGAACCCCCAAACGCTCTCTTTGTTCGCGTCGGGGAACCCCTACGTGAACCCCCAACGCTCACTTTGTTCGCGTCGGGGAACCCCTACGCGAACCCCCAACGCTCACGTTGTTCACGTCGGGGAACCCCTTGCAGGCAGGACGAATGAATAAGGTATCGCTTCGCGATTTCCGTGTGCCGTACGGCACCCTTGGGGGTGCCCACCCAAAACAATAAGAATTCTCCTTATTCACTCGATCCGCAAGGATCGAATATCACACGACCGCAAGGTCGTATATCACACTTTTGTATGCTTCGCCTGAGGCGAGGATACA
>JAEEJH010000042.1 GCA_016281775.1 Clostridiales bacterium
CAGCGACGCGGACGAGACCTGCATCGATCACTTTGCCGGCGTCGAAATAGACGGCGTGCCGCTTGAAAACGGTACCGATTACACGGCGGAAAAGGGCAGTACGGTCATCACGCTCAAAGCCGCGGCGCTTGAAAAACTGCCGGCCGGCGAGCATACCGTTACGATCAGCTTCGACGACGGCGGCGTTGAAACGAAGCTGACGGTCAAAGAAGCGCCCGCTCCCGTCAACCCGCCGACGGGCGAAAGCGAACTTCTCGCGGCGCTTACGGCGATAACCGCCGTATCATTCGCGGGATTTACCGTAATTGTGATCAGGCACAAAAAGCGCGTCTCTGTTGATTGAACGCCGCCGCGGCGTGACTTGATTTACACGTACGCATACGACTTGATTTTATGAAAAATGCGTATTTTACGCAAGCAATTGCCGTAAAATACGCATTTTATATGCCTTGTTCGATTCAACCGATCGCCGTTCGGGACGTTGACCGATCCGGCGACGCTCCCGAGCGGCAGGTAAGCGGTTCGGATCCGCTCGAAAACGCAAAAACGACCGGACGCCGTTACGGCTTCCGGCCGTTTTTTACGTTACGGTGTGATTATCCGCTCCGTTCGTTATCAGCCTCCGGATCTCGGAAGCACGCGTGATATCGCTCCCGCAAAACCGCTGATCGGCATTGTCTGAAGTATTATTTTGCCGGGGCCGGTCACTACGGTGTTGAAGAAACTCTCGCCGCCGAGGAGCTTGTTTTTAAGCCCTTTTACGGATTGTATATCCATCGTGCAGGATGCGTCCATCATGGCGAGATATCCTGTGTCGACGATCATCTGCTGACCGGGAGCGAGCACGTACTCTATCGCCGTGCCGTCGATCTCAAGAAACGCCGTTCCGTTTCCGGAAAGCCTCTGCATGATGAATCCTTCGCCGCCGAAAAGGCCCGCTCCGATTTTTCTTTGAAAGTGCACGGAAAGTTCAACGCCCGTTTCCGAGGCGAGAAAACCGGATTTCTGAACGATTATCGGATGATCGGGTGTGATCTGAACCGCGCGGATCGATCCCGGAAAGCTCGACGCGTAAGCGATCATTCCGTCGCCGCCGCGAGCCGTATAGATGTTCTGGAACATGGATTCGCCCGAGAACATACGCCCGAAAGCTTTTCCGATACCTCCCGCGCTGGTCTGCATCTCCATATTGGGCGACATCCAGCTCATAGCTCCGCCCTCGGAGATCATGGATTCGCCGTTTGCAAGACTGCAAATAACTACCGGCATGGGTTCGCCTTTGATTTGATACTGCATCATTGTACCTCCGTTTATTAAGTATTTTTAACCCTTTGATCAGGTTCCGTCCTTATTGATCACGTTGATTTTATCAAAACTCGAATCTTTTTCCGGTACGGCATTTGACCGTCCCGGCCGTTCGCTCTTTGATAATACCTGTCATATAAACCGTCATCTGTTATCATTATAATCCGTTTTTCTGCAAAATCAACGTTAAAATATGAATAAAAGCATAAAATCACAAACTCGGAGGCCGATAAGGCTCCTTCGCCGGGCAAAACGCCGCAGAAGGAGTCTGTTTTCAACACGAACAGGCTGAGAAAATCAGCCTGTTCTTTTTGTATTAACCTTCGGTCAGTTTTTCTTCTGGCAGCCGCAGCCTTCGTTATTGAATTCGGAAACGGGGAATTCCATGTTGCGGAAGATCGAGCAGGGGTCTTCGGCGCCGGCGAAATCACATTCCTTTTCAGGCACGGAACAGCTCTGCGCCGAAAACGAATACTGTGCGGGGCGTTCGAGTCTCGTCACCGAGAAAATACCGAGCGATACGACGAGCCGTCGCTCGCCCTGCGGCGCGAATCCGCCGAAGCTCTGCGCTATACCGTCGGGTATTTCGCGTTCTGACTGGCACGGGCAGTGATGCGGGTGGCGGCGCTCGATTATCTTCGCGCCGAGTACTACCGGGCTCGCCGCTTCGAATACGGCGGTCGGCAGAGCGTTCGAGCCGCAGCCGCATGTATTTTTCGTCTTTACGGACGGATCGGGACATCCGGGGCAGAATCCGTCTCTCTCGGGATCGGATCTGAACACCGACGTCGTACATTCGCCGCCGTAGAGTACGCACGTTTTGTCGGCGACGGCGAGCCCTTCGATAAGCTGGCGGTTGGTCATATTGACGCAGCACTCGAACGTCATTTTTACATACATTCTTATATCTATGCGGTAAAACCCGTTGTTGAACGGCACGGGACCGACCGTTATATCCGCCGCGGTAAGCTCGGCGGAACAGCAGCGCACGTTCGAAGAGTGGTCGATAACGTCTTTTCCGTAATCGGTGAGGAACACGGCGACGTCTTCGAGGCAGTCTTTGTCTCTGCAGCTGTCGAAAATTTTGTTTGTATCTATATATGCCGTGTCGCGCATCGAACACGGCGGTCTGACGTCATTCATAAAAAAGGCCTCCTTTGATATGTCCTTCGCTATCATTATACGGGGAGACGGGATTTTTTGTCACAGTGAAAAAATAAAACGTTTACCTCTTGACAAACGGCGCAGAATGTGATATTATTGTATTAGTGAAATAACACACGAAAGGAGAATACAGTTGAACGACACCGATATAAGACCCGTATACGTAAAACTGATCGACGAGATCTATATGAGAATACTCACGTCGGAATATCCGCCCGGATCAAAGATACCGACCGTGCGCGATCTCGCGCTGAATCTGCGCGCCAACCCGAACACCGTGCAGAGAGCGCTCGGATATATCGAAGATCAGGGGCTGATATACACTCAGCGCACGACGGGCAAATTCGTTACGGAAGATCTGTCCGTAATAGACAGGGCGAGACGCGGACTCGCCGGAGAATACAAGGCTGAATATTTTGATAAAATGAAACGCATAGGCTTTGAAAAAGAAGAGGCGGTTTCGTTTATCGAAGAAAAGGAGGATTGACATGGCGTTACTTGAATGCAGAGACCTTGTAAAAACGTATAAAAGCGTGCCGGCGCTTTGCGGCGTGAGCTTCGATATACCGGCCGGGCGCATCGTCGGTCTGCTCGGCCCCAACGGCAGCGGCAAGACGACGCTTATAAAACTCATATCGGGTCTTCTTACGCCGACGGAGGGCACGGTAAAGGTAGACGGCGCCGAGCCGGGACCCGAAACGAAGAAGATAGTTTCTTATCTGCCCGAGCGTACGTATCTGACGGAGTGGATGAAGGTCGGCGCTTTTATCGATTATTTCGCCGATTTTTACGATGATTTCGATAAAAACAGAGCGTACGAGATGCTCTCGTCGCTCGGTATAGACACAAACAAAGTGCTGAAAACTCTTTCGAAAGGCACGAAAGAAAAAGTACAGCTCATACTCGTCATGAGCAGAAGAGCGAAACTTTACCTGCTCGACGAACCGATCGCCGGCGTCGACCCGGCGGCGAGAGACTATATACTCAATACGATACTGAAAAACTATTCGGACGACGCGACAGTCATAATATCGACGCATCTTATATCCGATATCGAGAATATACTCGACGACGTGATTTTCCTCAAAAACGGCAGTATCGTCACAGCCGGAAGAGCCGACGATATCAGAGAAGAGAACGGCAAAACGATAGACGCGCTTTTCAGGGAGGTGTTCAGATGTTAGGCAAACTGATGAAATACGATATGAAGTATATGGCGAGAGTGCTCCCGTGGCTTTATCTCGGAGCGTTCGCAATGTCGCTGTTCATATCGTTTATATTATACCTGAGCGTGACTTCGAGCATCGAAGCCCTCATGGTCACCGTAATTCTCGGCATACTGCCGCTCTCACTGATGCTGGGCGCGCTGAGCGTATGCGGCACCGTGTTCATGATGATACGCATTTACAAGAATATGTTCTCCGACGAGGGATATCTGACGTTCACCCTTCCGGTCAAAACGCACAATATCGTATGGAGCAAGCTGCTCACCGGCGCGGTCTGGAACGTTTTCGGCGGCATAGTGACCATCGCGGTCGTCGTCATGCCCGTAACCACAGTATTGGTGACGCTCGTGAAGGGCAACCCCGATCTGGCGGCTGAGCTTTCGGCGTCCGGCGAGATCATGAGAGCGCTGCTCGATATGCTCCCGCAGGGACCCGGCTTCGTTACAAGCCTGATCTCGATCATACTGAATCTTATCGTTGCGCTTTTCAGCAGCAACGCCCTGTTCATGCTGAGCTGCTGCCTTGCACAGATGCTCAACAAGAGCCGCGGCATAGCTTCGGTAGGCATCTATCTCGGCATGAATTTCCTGCTCTCGAGCATAACGAACGCAAGTTCGAGAATAACTCTGTCAGTGCCGGCAGAAGCGGAGCCCGGAGTCTATATACCCGAGATGCAGTATTTCTACAGCGTGATCGAAAGCGCGTCGGCAACGTCGCTCGTCACCGTTCTGATCACGGCGGCGGTCACGGCTCTTGCTATATTCTTCTCGTGCAGGATAGTCAAGAGAAAACTCAATATGATTTAACGGAGAGAAATATGAAACTGACTTATTTAGGCACCGCCGCGGCTGAAGCCGTGCCGGGAATGTTCTGTGAATGCTCTTTCTGCGAAAACGCAAGAAAAAGGGGCGGCAAAGAGATAAGAAGACGCAGCGGAGCGATAATCGACGACGATCTTCTGATCGATTTCTCCGCTGATACGAACACGGCTATGCTCTCGCTCGGAAAACGCCTGTCCGACGTGAAACATCTGATTTTCACACATTCGCACGGCGACCATTTCTGCTATAAGGAACTCGAGTTCCGCCGCGCGCCCGCGTTCTGCATACTGCCCGAAGACAGAGAACCGCTCCGTATTTACGGCAACGGCGCCGTCACGGAACGGCTCGTGAAGACTTACGGCGAGGACGCGAAGAACGTACACGGCCTCGATATAAACTTCGTGCCGCCTTACGTACCGTTTGCCGCGGGCGAATATACGATAACGCCGCTGTCGGTCATACACTGCCCGCCGGAAGACGCGTATATCTATCTGATAGAAAAAGGCGGCGTGAGCGTGCTTTATGCAAATGATACCGGCGTCTTTCCCGAGGCGACTTTCGAGTATCTCAAAGGCAAAAAACTCGATATCGTATCGCTCGACTGCACGATGGGATTCAGACCGAACGAGGTCGGGCATATGGGATTCCCCGCAAATCTGAAAGTAAAAAAGATACTTGAAGATAACGGCTGCGTTAAAGACGATACAGTTTTCATAAGCCACCATTTCAGCCATAACGGACTGCGCGCTCCCGAAGGCGACTGGACTTATGAATACTTTATGCAGATGGCGGCTCCCCACGGCTTTATCATGAGTTACGACGGAATGACCGTTGAAAAATGAATTCAGCATAAAATAACAAAAACAAGCTGAAAGAATGACGAATTTCTTTCAGCTTGTCGTCTTTATTAGCGAAGAAGAATACGTAACGTCCGAAGAATAATTCATCCGCCGCTCCCCCAAGAGATCTTTAGTCGCTTGGAAGGGTTAAGAGGGGTTTGGGGAGTTATAAGGTGGGACCGGGGTTCACGGTGGGCGACCCCCAAGAATTAACGGGGAGCAATAGTCTTTCGGCACGCGATCCGCGCCCGTAGGGGTCGGCGCCCTCGACGACCCGTTAAACAATGTTTTTGCTGACCGTTCAAGCGGCAGGAGCAAACCCCTGCCCTACGGTTCTTCGAATTATATTCGTGCTGACCGTTAGCCCGCGGGGGAACCCCCACCCAGGCGGCTGACGCCGCAGTGAAATTCGTCGGCAACGCCGACGAGTGAAATCGCTTTCGCGGCGAAATCGCCTTTGGCGGTGAAATCC
>JAEEJH010000043.1 GCA_016281775.1 Clostridiales bacterium
AGTACTTGAAAAAGAGTCGGAATTTATTCTTGAGCGCGGCGTGTTCGAAGATTATGAAGACGTAATAGAATACGACGGCAACAAAGTGCCGGGTATGCTTCGTATGGGTATACCCGTAGAAACCTATACGACAGTCGAACAGTATCTTATGCCGTAACGGTATAACACGGCAGAAAACAAGGCTGACGCAAATCGCGTCAGCCTTGTTTTATTCGCTTTTATTCTAAACCTACGACATTACCGTCTTTGTCGATCCATACCGCGTCGCCATTGCGTTCCGCTAAATAAAGATTTTCAAAACGGTTTCCGTGCTCCAAAACCGGAGTAATCGGGTACATGAAGCGGAAGCCGTCGGCTATAAGATTACCGTTATTATCGAGTATGACGCCGTCTTCGCCTTTGATCTTTGAGCAGAAGAAGCGGTCTTCCGATACGGCGTATATCATCCAGTATTCGAACGGTATAACGGTATTGCCGTCCGAATCTACCACGCCGCAGCCGAGATTTCTGTAATACCTTATCACCTTATACCCGCCTATGGTTTGTATAACCCTGTGATCTTTCGGCATCTCTTCCGACTGGCTTCCGTCATACGGAGAGATATAATACGTTTTTCCGTTATACTCGGCGGTCACGACGCCGTTATCGTCCGTTTTTATTTCGGTGTAGATAAAATCCGAAGCGCGCGTGGAGTACACGCTGCCGTATACGTCGGTTTCGACGGAAAGCACGGCGTAGCAGCCGTTTTCCTTTGCAAAGAACAGATCGAACCGGTCGCCGTCTTCGGTATAAGTCGGTTCGGCGCAGTACAGTATTTCGTCCGCCTTCTGCGGATACAGTTCTTCAAAAACTCCGTAACCGACGTAATACAGACCGGTCTTTTCCTTACCCGACGTGATAAGCACTCTGTCCGCGTCTGCATATTTTACGTCGGTACAGTCGATATCTTCGTACATTCTTTCTCCGTACAGCGTCGCCGGGAATTTTCTGCCGTCATTTTCGATCACGTAGACGCCTTCGCTTATCTGCGTTATGCCGTCAAAGCCGTCTTTCAAATCCGGGAAAAGAAAGCCGTATCTGTGTCTGTTATACGCCGTGCCGTAAAACTCCGTCTTATAAAGGAACTGTTTGCCGTCTTTTGTGAGCAGTATCATCCCGTTCCATTTTTCCGCGTCGCTGTACGGGCCTCCGGGGAAAGGTTCTGCAAAAGGTCCGTCACCGACATAAAGAACGTAAACGTCGCCGGGCGTTTTCACGACGCTCACGTCGTTTATCGTAATGACCGTTTCGTTCGGCGTATCGGTCACGGCGCCTGTATCCGCGGTATCATCCGGCGGTTCCGTATCCGTACCGTTCAATGAGGACGTGTCGGTCGGTTCTTTTCCCGTATCTGACGCTGACGTATCCGCGCCGGCGGGACCGTGCTGATTTGCAACGTGTTCGAGATATCTGAGCGCGCCGAACGTCAAACACACGACGAGCACGGCGGCGGCAAACACGCCCGCGACCTCCAGAAGAGGAGAACGTTCGTCGGTATATCTCGTTTTATTATTTTTTAAAGTACATTCTTTTATATCGGGCATACGTTCGCAGATGATATTCTTTTCTATGCCCGAAAAGCATTTTTCAGCCCACTTTTCGGCTGATTCAAGATCAAAATTCTTCTTCATTTCCGCACCTTATTTTAGCCCTTTCATACCCGCCATTTTCTGCAGCGCCCGACGGTATTTCGTTTTGACCGTTTCCGGATTCTTATCCGTCATTTTTGCGATCTCGGGCAGGCTGTATCCGTAGAGAAAACGCAGGGTAAGTATTCGCCGCTGTTCGTCGTCGATCTTCGCACGGCTCAGAATATCGAAAAATTCAAGGTCTGATCTGTCGGTCTCGGATTTGAAATTTTCCGACAGCTCGTCAAGGCTCTCAAAACGGCGGTTTCTGCGCCGTATCATCTTAGCCTGACTGTACGTGATCTTTACAAGCCACGCATCGATTTTTTCTTTTTCACGCAGTTCTTCTCTGTGCTCCCACGCGTACAAAAACGCGTCGGCGACGGCGTCGCGCGCGTCTTCGGCGTTTTTCGTCACGGAGAACGCCGCAATATAGAGCTTCTTTTCAGACGCTCCGACCGCGGCGGTAAATTCATCCCGCGTCATTTTTCTCTCCCCTTTTCAGGCTTCTGTATATAAGGTGCGTCAAAACGGAAAAAAGGTTCAAAAATTTTTCAGTGCGCATAAAAAATTGCCCGCGCGGGCAATTTTTTATCAGTACGACATATATCTGTAAAGATCGTACGCCTCGGTAAACTCCTCAAGGCACATACCGGCGCCGTTCATTCTTATCGCGGCGTATCTGCCGACGTAGCGGATCGTGAACGGCTTGTATTTTTCGCCGGTGATCTTCTCTTTATCTTTCGGATATCTCACTATGAAGCCGAATCTTGCGGCGTTGTCTTTGAGCCAGTTCGCCATCGCGGTCTCGTCGGCGCTCAGCTTCTGCTTGTTCTCCGCCATATCGACGGTGAGCCCGAGAAGACGCTCGTCCGACGTCGGATCTTCTTTATCGGAGTCTTCGACGGTTATATAACCGCCGGAAACGGCAAATCCGACCGCGCCGTCGGCTCGCGCTTCGGCGATCAGCGCCTCGAGCGCTTTTGCGGCGTTTTTGCGAAGCAGTACCGCTTTATCGCCGCTCTGAGACGGAGCGGGCGTAAGATCGGAAAACGTGTAAGTGCCGGACGCTTTTCTGTCGGCGTTTATCGCCGTTATGTAAGAATACGTATCGGTCGGGTTGATATATCCGATATATGAAGATATATCGATCTTGTAGTTTATATCGGAAAGGCTCGGGTCTATCGCCGATTCGTCGATCTTGTCGAGCGTTTCAGCCTGTTTTATGCGGAACCCTACGGGCTCGTATAACGGCGACGCGCCGGAGAGTTTCACCGCGCTCTCGTTGAGGATCTTTTTATAAACGGTTATCTTACAGCGCGATTCTTCCGTCTCGGGTTCATATTCGCATACGATGCCGGTGGAATAATCGACGAAAAACTCCATGGGTATATAGAACTTGCCGTCCTCGTAATACGTCGGAGAGGCGAGTCTTATCGCCGTTTTATTGACCTCGGCGCAGATCGTCCCGGCGTAGAACAGCACGGTATCGTTGCCTTTGTCGGGCGAAATATATTTGATTTCCTTGTTATTGCCCGTAACGGTGAATCCGCACAGGGTCACTACGTCGTTGCCGCAGACGTATACGGCGCCGCCCCGCACGAGCGTTGCGTAAGATATTCTGACCTCGTTTTTCGTACTGCCGATCCGGTATGCGATATTTTTGTGTTCGACCTTTTTCGACATACCGAGTATTATATATATCGCGGCGACGCTTGCGGCGAACAGTACGGCGGCTGCGGCAACGGAGGCGAGCGCCGCTAAGCCGAATCGCGTGAGTTTTCTTCTTATCTGCGCGCGGATCGCAGTGCGGTCTTCTCTTTCCTTTTCGTGCTCCGACGTACTTTTTTCTTTTTTATACGACTCGCGCAGTTTTTTGCCCTTGTCGTCGGTCAGTCTTTTTCTGTCTTTCTCGGAATCGTTTTTATAAGGCTTGCCGTATTTCGGGTGGATCTTCGGCGCGGTCTTTTTTTCTTCGACCCGGTCTGACTTTTTTTCGGTTTTTTGTTTTTCCTTTTTTTGGGTCTTCTTTTTTGCTTTTTTCTTCGGTTCGCTCTCTTCTTCGGCTTTGCGCTGCGCTTCGCGCTCGGCGTTTATACGCGCCAGCTCCGCCTCTTCTTCGGCGCGCCGTTTTTCTTCTTCTTCTTTTTTCTGCTTTTCTAAAGCGGCTTTATGGCGGTACATAAAATCAAACTCACCGAACAGTTCTTTGTCAAGATCGTTTTTCATTATATACCGCCTCCCTTCATTTTTTATATTTGTCTATTACCGTTCTTATACTGAATCCGTTTTGCTCGAGCAGCGCGTACGCCTGCTCCGCTTCGATACCGAGTATCTGTGAGGTGATGTTCGCGCATCTCGCTTTCAGTTTATCGTTCGACGGATTCACGCAGATCATCAGATTTTCGTAAACTCTGCCGACCCTGATCATCGCACAGGTCGATAGCATATTGAGTATCAGTTTCTGATAAGTACCGGCTTTGAGCCTTGTCGAACCGGTTATGACCTCGGGACCCGTATCCGCCGAGATCTTTATATCCGCCGCCTGATCGAGCGGACCGCCGGGGTTCGACGATACCGAGCAGACCGCCGCGCCGGCTTCTTTCGCCGCCGCCATGGCGCCTAACACGTACGGCGTTCTGCCGCTCGCGGCGATGCCGACGAGCACGTCGTTATGTGTCAGTCCTCTCTGCTTTATCTCTTCGTATCCGGCTTCGTAGCTGTCTTCCGCGCCTTCGGAGCTTCGTCTCAGCGCCTTGTCGCCGCCGGCGATGATGCCCACGACAAGCGACGGATCTACGCCGAACGTAGGCGGGCATTCGCTCGCGTCAAGGACGCCGAGCCTGCCGCTCGTACCCGCGCCGATATAGTATAAGTGACCGCCGTTATCAAACGCGGCGGCGATCTTGTCGACCGCCAGAGCGACCTGCGGCAGAACGCCGTCAACGGCGTCGAATGCCCGCCGGCTCTCGGTGTGCATAAGTTTGACCATTTCAGCCGTCGGCAGTTTATCTATATGCGTCGTGTTCGGGTTTCTTTTTTCGGTGCTTATTTTATCAGTCTTGATCATATCAGAGTTTTATGAGATTGAAATTCAGTATGATATACGAGAATACGATCGAGATGATCGACAAAAGTTTTATGAGTATGTTGATCGAAGGACCGCTCGTATCCTTGAGCGGATCACCGACCGTGTCGCCTACGACAGCGGCTTTGTGGCACTTGCTGCCCTTGCCGCCGAAATGACCGTTTTCAACGTATTTTTTCGCGTTATCCCACGCGCCGCCGGCGTTGGACATGAATACCGCGAGCAAAAATCCCGCTATCATGGCTCCGCAGAGCATACCGGTGATGGCGTTCGGTCCGAGCACGATACCGATCACAACTGGCGAGCAGACCGCGAAAAGCGACGGAGCGATCATCTGTTTTAAAGACGAGCGCGTGCAGATATCGACGCATTTTGCGTAATCGGGCTGTTCGGTGCCGTACATTATGCCGAGTTTTTCCGAAAACTGTCTTCTGACTTCATTTATGATACTCTGCGCGGCGACGCCGACGGAATCCATCGTCATCGCGGCGAAGACGAACGGGAGCATGGCTCCGAGCAGTATGCCGACCAGTACGACGGGGTTCGTTATATCGAGTTTAAAGACCTCCGCGCCGTCCGATATCGGTCTCATTGCGTTGATCCTCTGAACGAACGCGACGATAAGCGAAAGCGACGTGAGCGCCGCCGAGCCTATGGCGAAGCCTTTGCCGGTCGCGGCGGTCGTGTTGCCGAGAGAGTCGAGCGCGTCGGTGCGTTCGCGAACTTTTTCGTCCATACCCGCCATCTGCGCTATACCGCCGGCGTTATCGGCGACCGGACCGTAGGCGTCTGTCGCAAGAGTGATGCCAAGCGTCGAGAGCATACCGACGGCGGAAAGCGCCACGCCGAACAGACCTATCGCCATACCCTCGCCGAGCGAACCGCCGGAGAGCAGAAACGATGCGATTATGGATATTGAAATGATTATAACGGGCGCGATGACGCTTCGGAGACCGAGCGAGAGACCGCCTATTATGATCGTAGCCGTGCCGGTCTTTGAGTCGGCGGCGAGACGTTTTGTCGGTTTATAAGTATCGGAGGTGAAATATTCGGTAAAATAGCCGATAAGCACGCCGGATACGAGCCCGCATACGACGGCGCCGTATATGCCGAGATGCTCTTTGCCGAGTATGAAGTATATCACCGGGAAAGCGCCCGCGGCGAACAGGGCGGCGGCTATGTAAGTGCCGCGGCGGAGCGACGAGAGCAGTTTTTTCTGGTCCGTACTTTCACCGCAGCGGACGAAGAACGTGCCGATAACCGAGCAGATCACGCCTACGACGGCGAGGACCGCCGGCACTATCATCTGTGAAAACTCGGAAAAACCCGCGCCGAATGCGAGAGCTATGGCGGAAATTATCGAGCCGACGTACGATTCGTAAAGGTCCGCGCCCATACCGGCGACGTCGCCGACGTTATCGCCGACGTTATCGGCAATCGCGGCGGGGTTTCTCGGGTCGTCTTCGGGTATGCCGGCTTCGACTTTGCCGACGAGGTCGGCGCCGACGTCGGCGGCTTTGGTGAAGATACCGCCGCCCACACGGGCGAACAGAGCCATCGTGGACGCGCCGATGCCGAACGTGATCATCGATCCCGACAACTGCGACGGATCGAGTCTGAATGCGTAACGGAGAAGGATAAACCACACCGTCGTATCGAGCAGGCCGAGACCGACGACCGTAAAGCCCATAACGGAGCCCGCCGAGAACGCGACTCGAAGCCCTTTATTGAGGCTCTTCTCCGCCGCGGCGGCCGTTCTGCCGTTGGCGGACGTCGCTATTTTCATACCGAGAAAGCCGGAAAGGCCGGACAGTATACCGCCGGTCACGAACGCGTAAGGCGTAAGCGACGGCACGAGCCCTTCGGGCGAACCGTTGGGTTTTATAAGCGATAATACGAGCAGTATCGCAAATCCGCAGGCGAAGAAGATACCTACCGTCTTATACTGCCTTTTGAGATATGCGTTCGCTCCTTTTCTGATTATCTCCGACAGCGACTGCACTCTCTCGCTGCCCTTATCCGCTTTTTTGACCCTGAAGGTATTGTAAGCGGCGAACAGCAGAGCGATGAGCGCGCCGACCGGAGCTATCAACGTGAGATCCATTTATGTGCCTCCGGTGAGATTATTCTTCGTTTTCGAGATTGTGCCAGTAGTCGGTGACGTCGTCGTTTTCTTCAAGCTTTTCGAGCAGCAGATTCATTTTGCGAAGCTGTTCTTCGTCGGTTAGCGTGACGTACATCGACGGGATCTTCTCCTGTTCGGAAGAAAGTATCTTGTATCCCTTTCCGGTCAGAGCCGCGGTAACGGCGTCGAGATCGTCGGGGGAGGTCGTAACTTCGAACGCTTCGTCCGTCGCGTCGAAATCCTCCGCTCCGGCTTCGAGCGCGGCGTCCATGACTTCGTCTTCGGAGACCTTGCCGTCGTTTTCGATTATTATCGTGCCTTTATCGGTGAAAAGATACGAAACACAGCCGGTCTGACCGAGATTGCCGCCGAATTTATCGAAATAGTGGCGTATATCGCCGCCGGTACGGTTGCGGTTGTCGGTCATGGCTTCGACGATGACGGCGACTCCGCCTATGCCGTAGCCTTCGTAAATGACCTTTTCGTACGCGACGCTGTCGGCGCCGCTCGCTTTTTTGATTATGCGGTCGATATTGTCGTTCGGCACGTTGTTCGCTTTCGCTTTTGCGATAAGGTCGCGCAGCTTACTGTTGGAAACGGGATCGGGACCGCCTTCACGTACGGCTATCGCCATTTCTTTGCCTATTTTGGTGAAGACTTTCGCTCTGGCGGCGTCGGTCTTCTCTTTTTTATGCATTATGTTTTTCCATTTGCTGTGTCCTGACATTTTTATATCCTCCGATCAGATTTTTTCCGGGTGTTTTACGCATATGAGTTCAAGCGCGGACGCGAGGACTTTGTTCGTGCATTTGACGAGCGCGATACGCTGCGCTTTGGTCTGTTCATCCTCCGCGGTGAGCACTTTGCAGTTGTGATAGAAGCGGTTGAACGCGGCGCACAGATCGAGCGCGTAGCGCGTTATGAGCGACGGTTCGTACGCGGAAAGCGCCGCGTCGAACGTCTCGGGGAACAGAGCGAGCGTTTTTGTAAGAGCAAATTCGTCGTCGTTCTGCTCCGTGAACGCTTCTTCGGTCTGCTCCGCTTTTTTGATTATCGCGCAGGTGCGCGCGTAGGTGTACTGAGCGTACGGTCCTGTGTTGCCGTCGAAATTGAGCGCGTCTTCAAGCACGAAATTGATATCGCGCATACGGTTGCTCGACAGGTAGTAGAACACGACCGCGCCGACGCCGACGGCTTCGGCGACCTCGTGTTTGCCCGCAAGCTCGGGGTTTTTCTCTTTCATTATATCAGCGGCTTTTTCTATCGCCTCGGCGAAGAGATCTTTCAGCAGCACGACGTTGCCGGTACGCGTTGCGAGCTTTTCGCCGTTTAACGATACGGTGCCGTACGGTACGTGGACGAGGTCTTTATACCATTCTCTGCCCATAAGCTCGAGCACCTTGAACCACTGAGCGAAATGCAGGCACTGACCCGCCGACGTGACGTATATGCACTTATCGAAATCGAACGTGTTCTTTCTGTATATCGCCGCGGCGATGTCTCTCGTCGGGTAAAGAGTAGATCCGTCGCGTTTGAGTATCAGGCACGGCGGCATGCCGTACTGCTCGAGATCGACGATCGAGGCGCCGTCGTCAAGCGTGAGAAGACCTTTTTCTTTAAGCTCTTCGACTACGGCGGGCATTTTGTCCGTATAGAAGCTCTCGCCCGTGTAGTAATCGAATTCGATATCGAGCTGTTTATACGTCTTTTTGTATTCGGTTATGCTGATATCGATGAACCAGCGCCAGAGCGCCGTTATTTCGGGGTCGCCGTGTTCAAGCGACGTGAACGCGGCTCTCGCCTCGTCTTCAAGCTCCGGTCTTTCCTTCGCTTCTTCATGGAATCTGACGTAGAGCCTTACGAGCTCGTCTATTCCCTTTTCTTCGACCGCTTCTTTATCGCCCCATTTGCGGTAGGCTACGGTCAGCTTGCCGAACTGCGTGCCCCAGTCGCCTAAATGGTTGACGCCGATACATTTATATCCGGCGAATTCGTGCATCTTTTTGAGCGAGTGGCCGATGACGGTCGTGCCGAGATGGCCTATATGGAACGGTTTGGCGACGTTAGGCGACGAATAATCAAGAACTACCGTTTTGCCCTCTCCGTCGGTCTTGCTGCCGTAAGGCCTGTCAGATCCGGTTATATCGCCGTACAGCCTTTTGAAGAAGGCCGCGCGGTCTATTCTGAAATTCAGATAAGGTCCCGCCGCTTCGGCTTTCGCTATTCCTTCGCACAGAAAGTCTTCGGCAAGCGACGCCGCTATCATCGGCGGAGCCTTGCGGAGCGCCTTGCTCAGTCTGAAACACGGAAACGCGAGGTCGCCCATTTTGTCGTCGGGCGGGTATTCAAGATACTGGATCAGCTCGCCGGCGTGAAATCCGTGATCGGGTTTGACCATATCGAGTTTTTTCAGTATCGCTTTTACGATATTACTTTTTAATTCTTTCATATTTATTTGTCCTTATTTGTCGGGATTTTTATATTATATAGTATGATTTATAAAAAATCAAGAGGTAAATACGATTTTTTTAATATAAATGAAAAAAAGCCGCGTAAAAACGGCTTTTTTTATCGATTTTCAATGTTCGGAGACGGTCACTTCGTTTATCACCGTATGATCACGGCGGCACATCATGACGTAAAGCTTACCGTTTTTGATAAACGTCTGCCACATGGAATAATGATCGCCTTCGATTTTTACTTTCGCAAGACTGCAGAGCAGTTTCCCTTCGGGAGAATAAACGTCAAATTCCTTATAGACGTACCTGCCCTCTTCGTTTTTGACCGAATTCTCTATAACGATATTCCCGTTTATGACGCCCGTGACAGTTGAATCCTTATCGACGCTTACGTTGAACGATATCGTCTCGCCGCCGCGGCTGTAGTCAATTCTTTCGATCATGTCTTTTTCACGGTCATAAACGCGTTTTGTCGAATCGTAGTCTTTATCTTCCCGCAGGTCGCCGTTTTCACCGACGTAATAAACTGATCCCCACGAATGCAGTATGACTCTGCCGTCTTTTTCCGATACGGAAAGATGCGCGTAGTCTGAGCAATCCGTTATATGTGTTTTATTCCCGTTCTTATCGAAACGGTAAAACGCGCCGTCGTCGTATATCGCGTATACGCAGCCTTTTGAGATAACGGCGTAAGTCAGTCTCGACGCGCCTTCGATATCAAGATCGATCTTTCCCGCATACTCGCCGCTCATCGTGAACAGCTCGAGCTTTTTCTGTACCGTATCGACGATATACACTCTGTTTTGATCGTCGATACCGAAATTCGACGGGCAGAAATCGTCTCCCGGCGGCGCGTAATACCCCACGTATCCGTCGCCTTCGCCCGCCTGCACCTCGCATATCTTTTTGATATTCACGTCGACGCTTTCGTCGGAAGACAACAGCTTCAGAAGGCTGTAATACGTCGGGTCGACGTACGGATGCTCTTTATTGTATTTCTCTTCTTCTTTCTTTTGATCGAAAAAGTAATCTTCTTCTATATCGGTCGACGGCTTATCCCAAACGTAAACGTAGCCGATACGGTATTTAGGCTCGGCGTATTCTCCGTCCGAAACCATCCAATTCCAACAGGCGTAAACGTCGTAAGAGTCAGCCTCTCCCCCGAACACGAGAAACGCGTCACAGTTACACAGAGTTCTTATGCGCGATATTTCGCCCGTTTGGACGTTATACGTTTCGATATGCGTTTTGCGCAGCTCTCCTTCCGTATAGTCGCTGTAAGAGTAAAGTATGTCGACCATATCGTCAAGACCGAGATCGCAGTTTACGGCGGACAAAAGCATACCGTACGCTCCGCCGCCTATTTCGCTTACGGTACCGTCGCGGTAAACGAACGATCTGTCGCCGACGGTAAAAAGCCTTATCCCGCATTCTTCGTAAAATCCGTTCGGCGTCACCTGTCTGCACTCGTCTTCACCGACAGTTTTATTTACAAGACCGCTCTTTGCGAGCGCGGAGCAAAACTCCCCGACGCCGTCTTCGGAGATCTGCAGATTTCCGATCGGATATTTTGTGCCGGATATCTTGACCGAATACGCTTCGCTGAAAGATCTGTACGGATCGTAGCGGTTTGAATATCCGTTCAGCTTATACGTCGCCGGATAAAAGAAGGTCGTGACCCTCGCGTCGCCGTCCGGCACCGTTTCGCACACCGTTTCCGTTATTCTTATATATCCGATCCTTTCGCCCGGCTGCGGCGGGTATACGTGACCGTACGCATATATATCGTAAATACCGCCGTCGTTCGCAGGCGCTATACAAGCGTCGCAATACAGCAAAACGCCGAGATCTATCTGTCTGAAATAGGTCATGTCGCATATCCGGAACGTCGTTATGTTGACACCCGAACCGCCGGAATAAGAATACAGAAAGTCGGTTACGCCGTCTGTGTTGTAATCGCACGGCACGGCGCTTAACAGGGATCCGAAAAATCCCCCGCCGATCCTGCGCACTTTCCCGTCGCCGTATATAAAGTTATCGTCTTCGACCGTAAACAGCTTGACGCCGACTTTTTCATAAAAGCCCTCCGGCGTGACCTGACGGCACATAAATTCGCGTTCGGTATTATATGAAAGGCCGGAGCTTCTGAGCGCGGTCAGAAATTCTTCAACTCCGTCTTCCGTATAGGTAAGACCGCCTCTCGTCATAAACTCCGTATGATCGTAAGGCGCGGAGGTTTCCGCCGGCTGAGTGTTTTCGTCCGTATTCACCGGTTCCGTTTCGTCTGTTATCGTATCGGTCTCCTCTCTTTCCGTACCCGGTATCTCTGTCACGGCTGTATCGGATGACGCGGCGGGGTCGGGATCGCGCGGAAAGAGTACCGACGGCAGCCACAGCGCGACTATGACGCCGATAAGTATTAAGGCGCAGGCGACCGTTTTAAGCCCGTTCAGGATCTTGCCGCCGAACTCTCTCGCTTTATAAGCGTTATAGCTTTTCTCGGCCGATCTTAAATATTTTTCATCTGTTTCACCGATCGCTTTGACTATATCTCTGCTTTTCATAAAAATTTCTCCTTGATGAGATATTCTTTCAGTTTTTGCCTCGTGCGTGAAAGACTTTTTCTCACGTAAACTTCGCTGCAGTCGAAGCGCTTCGCGATCTCGACGGTAGGGTAGTAATAATAGTATCTGCACAAAAAGATATCGCGCGAGCGTTTGCTCAACCGCTTTATGAACCTGTTCACCGCCGCCGCAAGCTCGCCCGCCACGACGGTCTCTTCGGCGCTCTCACAGCATTCGTCAAAGTCTCCGAATATCAGATCGTCGCCGCCGCGTTTTTCAGCCGTGTCGGCTCTGACGCGGTCTACCGCTATATTGCGCGTTATTCTTGCGATGAACGCGCCGAGATCGTTCGGTTTTTCGGGCGGTATACGGTTCCACACGGCGAGCAGCGCGTCGTTGACGCACTCGTCGGCGTCGTCAAACGAATTGAGTATGCGCATCGCCACGGCGCGGCAGTAGCCGCCGTATTTTTCCGCTATTTCGCGCAGAGCCTTTTCGTCACGCGAAAAGAGCAGCTCGATTATCTCCTTGTCTTTCATGATACCCTCCGTCGTTTCTTTCACCCATACAGTCGTAAAAAATGAAAAAACGTGTCATCATTTTTCATTATAAATGAAAAAAATTTTTTGTCAAATGAAATTTTTCAAAAACCTATTGACAAAACGGCTTTTGCACGCCGTGCTCTGTAAAGTGATTTGCTTTACAGACGGATCATGGACGGTAATAAGGCGATTCTCTGTATTCTATTTGATTTTCATTTAATAACTTTATCGATTTAAAAACAAAAACCGCCGCGGCGGTTTTTGTATGTGATACAGTCTGATATTAAGCGGTCAGTTCAATTATCTTTACCGTATTTTTGTCCGGCGATACTGTTTTCTTTGGAAAACAAATATCGTAAAAACTGTCTTTATACGGAACAAACCAGGTATTGTTTTCCGAATAAAAGAACGAACCGTCTTCTTCGTAAACGGCATGTAGCTGTTTGCCGACTGAGTTTATCGTAGTTTTGCCTTCTCTCGGGAAAGTCACGACTATACCGGTATCATGGTCAAAAGTCTTTGATCCGCTCGGAACGAAATAGTAAAACACATTATAGCGATTGACTTCCATATAAAGCATTTCGTATTCGCCGTTCTCTATCACCGGATAGCCTTTAACGTCAAGATTTTCGAAATCAACGCTTATATAATTTTGATCGTTTTTCAACTTGTCATTATCTTTATAGTCTTTCAGGACTTGTTTGAATGCTTCGACGGAATTAAAAACCAGGCTCACGTCTTCCGTTTCTGCATTCGTGCGGACAGTAAATCCGTCGCTGTCTTTGACCGACTGCGTACTGCATGCCGACAGCATTAACACAGTCAATACAATTGCCGCGGCAGTTATAATCTTAACAAACTTCATTTAACGATCCTCCTTGTGTAACTGTTGCCACCGAAGTATTATTTGATGACCACGTTATATTCCCGGGTACAGTTGGATATGCAGTAAACTTAAACGCTTCACCTTTGCTTATAGATTTGCTTGTAAAATCCAAACTTATTAAAGTCGGGACACCTCTTTGGGGATTATAATCAGCAGATTTCAAAGGGCTTTGAAGCATCAAAGAAATGATTAATATCGTAAGTATTATTCACATATTAAAGCTCAGTTTACTCATTTTAGCCTCTTAACCTCTTTTTATTGCTAAATTCGCTTTTATATGTTTATATTATAATTGTAAACAATTTTTTTATTAATCATATTACAAAAATGTTACGTTTTCTTTGACTTTACTTTAAAGGATTTTACGGATAATAAAATAAAGGATAAAATTTTAAAAACCTATTGACAAATCGCGTTTTGCGTGTTATACTCTGTAAAGTTGTTTGCTTTACAGGTGGATCATGGACGGTAATAAAACGCTTATCTGCGTTCTGTTCGA
>JAEEJH010000044.1 GCA_016281775.1 Clostridiales bacterium
CGAAAACGAGCACGGAACGTTTCAGTTTTCGATCCACGATATTTATTATATACCCGAAACGAAACAGCTTCAGGTAACGGTCAGATACAACGTCGCGGTGCTGAAAGACCTTAAAAACGAATACGGGCTTTTGAGCGTGCCGGAAGAAGACGTTTTCGACTATTCCCTTCTTCTCGACAGCGGAACAAGGCTTACGTCATATCAGTGCGCGTCGACGTCCACATCGCGCTACCGCTTCAAATATATCGTTTTCGATAACGTCGATCTCGAAGACTTCACGCTTCAAAAATACGAACCGGGCGACGCCGCGATAACGAATTCCGAAGGCAGAATAGTCGCTCACGAGACCGATCAGTACGGCAGGACGATACTTTACGAGACCGATGAGAACGGTATGGCGAAGGTGTATACGAACCTTTACGTTTCGATAGAGATATACTATGAAAACGACGTCAACTACGACGCTCTGCCTCTCGCCTCGATGATAGTGTTCAACAGAACGTACAGCTACGATAAAGTGAACAATTACAAAGATCTTATCGACTACGACGGCAAGCTGCCGATAGTAAGAGAAAGGTGATATTAAAGTAACTATTACGGGCGCGCCGCCAAGCATCCGGCTTGCGACGCCCCCCCTTTTTTTATTGCAAAACGCGGGGGGAGGGGGTACGGGGGATATGGGGGGCGGGGGATCCCCCGGAAACGAACGGTCAGAAAGACGCCTTGATAAAAGAACCAAAGCGTTCGCGGTTAAGACCCCGACGCTTTTTATTCTTCCGCTTCGACGAGCTTATAGACGGCGCACCATTTGTCCAGCTTGTAGACGAGTTCGTATTCGTCGTTGTTTTTATACTCTTTTTCCGCTTCGCGTTCGGACGAATACCGCAGGTCGATAACGACGTAATCGGTCTTTCTGCCCTTCTTCTCATATTTGAGATCGTAAAGTTCTTTATGATGCGAAAGCGAGGCGACGAGGAACGTGGACGCTTTTACAGACGCTTCTTCGGGTATCTCGCTGAGCGCGATCCTCACGGCGTCGTGATTCTCTTTATTGGCAAGGTAGTTTTTGAGATAGTTTCTCGTGTACGTCGTCTGCGTGTTGACCATAATCGACGCGCCTATCGCGAATACCGCGAGCGTGCGTTTTGTCTTTACGCTCATATCCGCGTAGTTGAGAAGCGACGCGTACATCAGAAACGCGATGACGCCGTAGGTGTACTGGAAGAACACGCTGTACTGATAGACGTAATCGGTCATAAGATTGACGAGTATCATCGGGCAGATCAGTATATAGCGCGAGAATTTTTTCGTTATGAACGGCATACATCCGAGCGGCAGAAGCATCTGCAGCATGAATATCAGTTTAGAGCTGCCGTTCGAGTCGATATCCGCTTCGAACACCTGCTTTATTACGTACGCCGGGTTCTTTATCACGTTTTTGACGACAGATATAAGCCCTGCGTCTTCACCGAACATAAAGTTGTTATACCGGTAAGTCATTACGCCCTGCCCGTATTTTTCGAGCAGCCACAAAACCGTTACGAAATAAGCCATAGATACGCAGAGCGCGACGACGCCCTTGAGCGGCGACTTTTTCGAAATTATCAGATAAAGCGCGACGAAAACGATATAGATCGGCGCGTCTTCTTTTACAAGGCACACAAGCAGCGAAAAACCGATAAGACCGAACCAGTTGTTTTTCTCGATGAAGTAAAACAGCCACAGAAGAAGCGGCGCGAGGAATTTATTCTCGTGCAGATCGTAATAACAGCCGCCCGAGAGCGCCGGGAACAGACAGTATATCGCCGCGAAAGCGACCGTCGCCTTGCCGGAAAGCCCGACGTGCTTCGCTATCAGAACGAGCGGTATCACGCCGGACGCGAGCAGTACGCCCTGACAGATCATGAGCGTTACGGGCGAGGGGAAGATCGCGTAAAACGGCAAAAACAGATAGTATATCGGCGAAACGTGCACCGCGAAATGCGACAAAAGCATATCGCGTTCGCAGGTGACGAGCGGCTGAAGCGTCGTCTTCATGTAATAGAACATCTGCGAGAAAATGCCGAAATCGTAATTCGGCGTCGACTGGGTCAGATATCTGCAAACGGTCTGCACCGATATAAAAGACGCCGTGTACAGACCCGCCGCGATGATAAGCGATACCGTGACCGGCTTCGGCATATTGAACGATAAAGGATCGCTTTTTTCGTCGCCGAAGACGTAGAAGCATATAAGAAGCAGTATCAGGCACGCGCCGAGACAGAACCATATATCGTCGGTCTGCGAGGTGCACTGTACGGCGTAAACGGTATACGAAAGCAGCAGAATGAGCTTTTCGATCTTAGGCGCTTCGACTAACGAAAACAGCGTGAACAGTACGGCGAACACGCCGAGGCAGACAAGCATGAACACCGTAAGGCTCGTATTCAAAAAATAATCCTTTGACGTGAAATCGAATTTCGCGTTTACCGTCATGAATATCGCGCAGGTTATGAACAGCGCGGAAAACAGTCTTACGGCGACTTTTTCGCCGGTTATTTTCTTTTTCAGTATGACTTTTAATTCTTCAGAATTCATTTTCTCACCACAGTATAGCCTTCGTTTGATAACAGCGCGACGATGCCGTCGTTGCAGAGCATATGCGCGCAGCCGACGACGACGAACGTCTTTTTGCCTTCGGCAAGGAACTGCTTGACCGTATCCGCCATAAGTCTGTTTCTGTCGGAATACATCTTTTTATCGTAATCTTTCATCGCCTCGTTCAGCTCGCCGTCATCGTATTCAATGACGCGGCTCGAAGAGATGAGCTTTTCCATGGTGGTCATATTGCCCCTTTTGTACGCGTTCATCAATAAAGTCGTGCCGAGGCTCGAGCCGAACAACGAGCCTGCGCTTTGCACCGACGACAGTATGAACATATCGTAAGCTTTATCGCTTACGGCGTTGAGCATATCGATCTGCGACTGTTCGCTTTCGATGCTGACGACTTTTTTACCTTCCGCGTAAGCCTTGTTGGCGAAATATATGTCGACGCCGTTATCGGAAACTTCACCCTGCTCATCCGTCATTATGTTTTCGATCAGCATATACCAGTAAGCGGCGTTGAACAGATCGAGCTCTTCGGAATAGATCTCTTTTTTCTTGAAGAATTCAACGGCTTTGTCATACGTTTCTTCGGAGATATGGTCTTTTATCGTCGTACCGTCTTTATACATGAATATACCGGCGTAATATTCGGCGTACTCCCGTTCCGACATACCTTCGCGCGACTTGTCGGCTTCGATCATATCGTATTCGAGCGCGAGCTGATCGCAGCTCTTATACGCGTCTTCGATAATATCGGCAAACGGGAACATCGAATCGTCCTTGCCTACGTGGACCGAGCCGAACAGATAGCATACGTGCCCTTCACCGTCTTCGACCATCCACATGGCGGGTCCCTTTCTGTATCCCGAATCGTAAAACAGCCCGCAGCCGCAGAAAGTCGCGCCGAACGTGACGATAAGCGCGGACAGAATCAACACCGATATCGCTCTTTTCATTTCTCCACCTCTCCGCCGTATCGCTACGGCAACTGATTTTTTCACAGTTACTATGATACAACTATTTTATTTATATTAAGAGGGTTCTTTGTAAACAAAACGTAAAAAGGCGGAAATTTAGCATTTTTCGACCCCGTTCCGTGCAAATCTTATAAACTTTTTAATAAAATATTCAACTAATTTTGTTAGTTATAATATTGCTTTTTGCATTCTGTTGCGATATAATTAAAATACCTTTATTATAAGCACGATCCGAATGAAAGGAAATCATATATGTTATCAACTGTAAAAAGTTTTGTGATAGCGTTCGTAGTCGCGCTGCTCGTGTTCGGAGTACTCGGCTACTACGCGTATCCGTACGTCAAAAGCGTATCGGAAGATTTTCTGCGTCCGGGCGCATCTGAAGATACGCGCCCCGCGGACGATACCGGCCATTCCGGCGCCGACACGCTCGAAACGGTGGATCCCGGCGACATAACCGATCCGGGCGACGATTTTGAAGGGCAGAAGAGTTTTACCATGCTTCTGTTCGGCTCTAACTATCAGCCCGACGTTTTCTCCGATTACAGAGTTACCGTCGCCACCTCGTCGGATATCGATCTTCTCGCGCAGCATCAGCGCCACTACACCGCCGACGTTATAATGCTCGTCAGATACTCCGCCGAGCTCGGCACGGTCATCTTCTCCGCGATACCTTCGAATATGATCGTCACCGCCGGAGGCATAAATATGTACCTCGGCGAAGTTCTCGAGAAGAAAAACGTAACGTATTTCGTCGGCGCGGTCGAATCGGTGACCGGTCTTCCCGTCGACTATTACGTTTACTGTCAGATAGCGCTCTTCAAAGACGTGATCGATATGCTCGGCGGCGTCAAATTCGACGTACCGGTCGATATGAACTACACCGATCCCGAGGAACGTATCGTGGAACCCGGCGCGTCGAGAGAACCGATCATAACGTATGACAAAGACGGCAATATAAAAGACGTGATACTCCCCGGCAAGGCCTTCAAGATCGATCTCAAAAAAGGCATACAGACGCTGAACGGCGAAAAAGCGTCGTGGGTACTGCGCTATAACGCGTACAGCGCCGGCAAGCCCGATTACACGAGATACAGAGAAACTCAGGTGAATTTCTTCAAAGTGCTGTTTGAACAGGTGATGAGAGAAGAATTCCGCGCGAGGATATCGATGGTCGTATCCGAGATCAACAAGCGCGGTTCCACGAACCTGACCCCGCAGGAATTCGAAGACATAGCCGACACGCTGCTCAATTACTCGGCGTATGAAAAAGCGACCGTTCCCTACCCCGGCACCAACCTGACCGCGGGCGGCGTGCAGACGTTTTCGTCTTCGAGATCGGAAGCTTACAAAACATATGAAAAATACAAAATCAAATAAGAGGATGCAAAGATGAAAAACACCGAAAAAACAATGGACAAGATCGTCGCGCTGTGCAAAAACCGCGGATTCGTATACGCCGGCTCCGAAATATACGGCGGTCTCGCGAACACCTGGGATTACGGGCCGCTCGGCGTCGAGCTCAAAAACAACATCAAAAAAGCGTGGTGGCGTAAATTCGTCACCGAATCGAAATATAACGTAGGTCTTGACGCGGCGATACTCATGAACCCGCAGACGTGGGTCGCGTCCGGTCATCTCGCGGGCTTCTCTGATCCTTTGATGGACTGCAGAGAGTGTCACGAGAGATTCAGAGCGGACAAACTCATAGAAGACTGGTGCGGCGAAAACGGCGTCGTTTTGCCGAAACCGATCGACGCGTTCTCTCAGTCGGAAATGAAGCAGTTCGTTGAAGACAACAATATCCCCTGCCCCACCTGCGGCAAGCACAATTTCACCGATATACGCCAGTTCAACCTGATGTTCAAAACCTTTCAGGGCGTTACGGAAGACGCGAAAAACACGGTATACCTGCGTCCGGAGACGGCTCAGGGTATATTCACAAACTTCGTAAACGTTCAGAGAACGACGAGAAGAAAAGTTCCGTTCGGTATCGGGCAGATCGGTAAATCGTTCCGCAACGAGATAACTCCCGGCAACTTCATATTCAGAGTACGCGAATTCGAACAGATGGAACTCGAATTCTTCTGCAAACCCGGCACGGACTTGCAATGGTTCGAATACTGGCGCGCTTACTGCAGAGACTGGCTCCTGTCGCTCGGCATCAAACCGGAAAACCTCCGTCTGCGCGACCACGATCCGGAAGAACTCTGCTTCTATTCGAAAGCCACGACCGACTTTGAATTCCTCTTCCCGTTCGGCTGGGGCGAGCTCTGGGGCGTAGCCGACAGGACCGATTACGACCTCGGAAGACATCAGGAAGTATCCGGCAAAGACCTTTCTTATTTCGATCCGGAAACGAACGAGAGATATTTGCCTTACGTCATCGAGCCTTCGCTCGGCGTTGAGCGCAGCGTTCTTGCCGTTCTCTGCGACGCATACGACGAAGAGGTTATCAACGAAAACGACACGAGAGTCGTTTTGCATCTGCATCCCGTTCTCGCGCCGTTCAAAGCCGCCGTTCTGCCGCTCTCAAAGAAGCTGAACGCCGAAGCGGAAGAGATATACGGCGAGCTTTGCAAGCACTTCCCCGTCGATTACGACGACACCGGTTCAATCGGCAAGCGTTACAGACGCGAAGACGAGATCGGCACGCCGTTCTGCATAACGTACGATTTTGAATCGAAAGAAGACGGCTGCGTAACCGTACGCGATCGCGACACGATGGAACAGATAAGGATACCGATCGCAGAGCTCGTAAGCTATATCGAGTCTAAGCTCGTCTTCTGATATGGGCGACGGGATATTCTACCGCTTTATCAAAGCGAAAAACGTAAAGTCGCTGAGATATAAAAAGGAACTTGCAGGCAAGATCTGCTCGCACAGCATCAAATACGCCACGGTCTCGCTCGGAGATCAGGGCGACAAGGTCGTCGGCCGCGACTGCGTATGCGGTTTTGACGACGTGTATTTCAGCATATCGGAAGGCGGCAGGCTGATATTCAAATCGCCGATGAAAGACGTGAAGCTGTTCGAACTGATGTCGCTCGACGGAGCGGTCATCTCCGGCAACGATGAAACTCAGAACGGCGAATACAGGGAAATAACGGTCCATTATTCATATTACAGATAAAGGAGAAATAACATGAAAAAAATCATAGCAGCATTACTTATCGCGGTCTTCGTATTCGCGGCCGTTTCATGCGCGGAAAACGCAGGCCCCGCGGAAGATACCTCGGCAAAGACTGCGCAGGCGACGGAAAAAGCGACCGACGCTCCCGCGACCGCCGCCCCGACCGAGAAAGCGACTGACGCGCCGGCTACGGAAGCGCCGACCGAGAAAGTCACCGAAGCGGTCGTGACAGAAGCACCGACGGAACCGGCTACCGACGCCCCGACGGAACCCGTCACCGAGACTCCCACGGAACCCGCGACCGAAGCTCCGACCGAGCCGGCCACGGAAGCGCCGACCGAGAAAGTCACCGAAGCGCCCGTTACCGAACCGCCTACGGAAAAAGTTACCGAAGCGCCCGTGACCGAAGCGCCGAAGGAAATACCCGATAACGCGTATTTCTACGACCGCATCTATATAGTTCCGCCGGATTTCTACACGATGCAGGAATTTGCCGGTCTGCCCTCCGGTCTGCGTAATGACTACGATCCCGGTCTTTGCTTCTTCAACTTCTCCACTGCAGCCGCAACGCCTCTGCAGGGTGAGGAAGCTATGGTCGCTTTAGCTCAGACCGCGCAGCCGGGCTGTTCGATACTGGGTTACAGAAGTTTCAAAGTCGACGGAGTCGACGTCGAACAGATCGACTACGTATGGGCGAGTCAGCCGATACTCCAGTCTATGGTCACCGTACACCTTGAAGATAAAAACGTTATAATACTCTTCGCCGCTCTGACGAGCATCGAAAACGCGCTTGAAGAATACACAGCCATAATCGATACTCTCGGAATAGTCGATTAAATTACACAAAAACGCACGCCGCCGCAAAAATAATTTGCGGCGGTCCTTTTTATCGTCGAAAACCGTTGACATAATATAGGTTGTAATTTATAATATATGTACTACCACTTATGGAGATAACGTTATGCGCGGATTTTCTATAAAATTATTGAGTGTAATTTTGATATCGTCTATGCTTGCCGGTTTTATACCCGGCGCGGCGTCGGCTTTTGCTTTCGGCGTTCAAGATTATGAAAAGGCAGAAAGTGTCGTAAAAGACAATGCTGATCTTGACGCCGGAATACAAACCCGCGCTGAAAAATTAAGCGAGCGGATACCGGTCTTGCCGGGTCAGCAGATACCCGGCAACTGTACCGTGATCGACGATCCTGTTTACGGTCACGTCGTCGGCTATGAATTAAAAAAGGGACATACCCTCTGTATAAGTGACGACAGTTATGAAGCGCTTGATTTTCTGCGGTACTGGGATGAAAAAACGAGCCTTAAAAACAAAACGCTTTCTGTTCTCGGCGACAGTATCAGTACGTTTGCCGGTTACGTGCCGACGGCTGACGGGTACAATCTCGAGCATCTTTCAAGATATCCGCAGGACAATCTTCTGACAGACGTAAATGAGACGTGGTGGATGCAGCTTGTCGACCGCCTCGGCGCGAGGCTCGGCATAAACGACAGCTGGAGAGGCGCAACCGTAAGCGGCGCGCATCCGGTTACGACCGGAGCGACCGGCGAAGACGCCGCGATGTTCAATTTACAGCGAATAAAGAATCTCGGCGCGAACGGCACGCCGGATGTGATCGTTTTATTCGGCGGATCGAACGATTACGCGCACGTGTCGAAACTCGGCTCGTTCGACGCCGCTTCGGCTCCGACAGAACCGGACTTTTCGGCTGTCAAATACGATAATCTTGCAGACGGTTACGTTGAGACGCTTCTGCGGTTCAGATATTTCTATCCCGACGCTCTCGTTATCTCCGTTTTGCCGGGCGTGACGAAAAGTTATTATTCAAACGATAAGCTGGCCGCGGGCAACACTTTACTGAAACGTATATGCGATCATTACGGCGTGCCTTACGTCGATCTGTACGAAAGCGATCTTACGGTCGGCATGCTGCCCGACGGCATTCATCCGAACGTCGAGGGAATGGACGTTATTACGGACGTTCTGATCGATCTGATCCGCACGATACCGGTAAAACCCGGTGAAAACACCGTTTATCCCGTTTCTCATACGCTTACAAACGCCAAAGCGTCTTTGAGCTACTATAAAGGCGTGACGGAAGGCGCGGCGTTCGCCGAAACCGTCACGGGTAAGGACCTGAGCGTTACGGTCATGATGGGCGGCAAAGATATAACCGCAAACTGTTACGCAGACGGCGTTATAAATATACCCGCCGTCACGGGAGAAATACAGATAACCGTGACCGGCACAAACGATATTTTTGAAGGTCACCTCTCCGCTCTGCCGGAAAATATCTGTGCGGGGGTAAACCTCTGGAGTATTCTGCCGCACGATCCGAAATATTACTCGCCGAATCAGGGCTGGGGTTACACGACCGTACCGGCTCCGTCCGTCACGTTTGAAATACAGCCGGGCGAGAAGATATACGCTTCTTCGTTCGGCAAGATCGGAGAAAACGGCAGCGACAAGCACAGCGGTATCCGCGTGACGTTTTTCAGCGATAACGGAGTTCTCGTCAGTCTCGATCCCGGCGCGATCTATTCTGAATTTGAGCAGAACGGCTTTATCACCGCACCGGATGGCGCGAAATACGTCAACGTTCCCATGTGGGGCGACAATGCGGAATGGGAGCTTTATCTGCCCGGCAGAGGCCACGATTTCGGCGGCGAAGCGCACGGAGTCTGCAGTATCTGCGGCAAAGGTCTGTTAGAAATGCTGTACGACGACAGGCTCGACGTGTCGGATAAAGAAGTTTCGATAATCGACGCGGGAACTCCGACGTCTTATAAGGCCGGCTCCGGCGGCAGTACGCCGGATGACGCGGTCATATGTCTTGACAGCGGAAAGCTGATCGCCTGCGGCATCGGTACAGCGACGGTTTCGATAGACGGAACGGTATATACGGTCAATGTTACGGCGGCGCCGATCTCGCTGTTTATGATAACCGGGCACAGCATCGGCGCGGGGGTCAAAGGCGACGCGTCGCTGTCCGCGCTCTGCCCCGACGGTCAGGTATACAGCTCGTTCGGGACAAACAATCTGCCCGCCGCTGTTTCCGGGCTCGGCATCGGATTTGCCGCGGAAAACAAACCTCCGAAGATATACGCTCTAAATAAGGGCGGAGGCGGAACGGTCGGCGAAGGCGGCGGCCTCGGTCTGTACTGGAACAGGCTGACCGGAGAAAAAGTCTGGATAATCAACGTTGCCGTGGGCGGAACGTGCCTCAAAAACTGGCTGCCCGAAACGACGGCTTACGCTAACGCCGTAAGTCAGTATAAGCGAGCCGCGCAGATACTCAATAACGAGATCGCGGCGGGTCATTATACGCTTTCACACACAGGAGTGATATATCACAGCGCGGCGAATTACTCATATCAGAACGTGGAGTTTACGGACGAGGATCTTCAAACGTGGTTCTCCGAGTTCTGGGGCGGCTTGAAATCCGAGCTTGACGCCGATATAAACGGCGACGGAAAAGGCGACGCACCGGAATTCTGCGCTTTCGTACCGATCTGGACTAAAAGCGCAATGTATACTTACAATACCGACAAACCGGCGACGTATTATATGTCGGCGTCGGCGGAATATCCCGATATGTTCACCGCTTCCGTCTGCTGCCGCGACTGGCTCACGGACGGCGGCGTTGCAGATAGCTTTCCGACGCCGGACTATACGATGCAGAACGGGACGGAGCCCGACCGTCCACTGACGTTTTCGGAAGTCTTCGCGTCGGACAGAGTCCATCTGCAACAGATCAGCTATAACGCTCTCGGCGAAGATATAGCCGCTGATATATACCGCCGTATTTACGGAAGCAACGGTTTGACTTCATTTTCGCTTATGCATACGGACGGCGTGACCGGGGTCTCCGACTCGGTAAGTTTTGCCTGCGGTGAAAGCCTTACGCTCGTTCCGGTTACTGAGCCCGTAACGGTATCGTCTCTGCGGTTCGAAGCTTCCGGCACTGTCGAAATAGTTTATCCTCTTACGGTGATCCCTAAGCATAACGGAAGCGGAATGCTGAACGTTTATGACGGAGATACTCTGATCCGCAGCGTGCAGTTCGTCTGCACCGGTTTTGACGACCGTATCGATATGAGATACGACGACAGATACGACGTATCCGGTAAAGAAGTTACGATCATCGGCGCGGGAACCCCGACGTCTTACAAAGTAGGTTACGGAGTGACGGAAAATACGCCGGACGAGGCTGTCGTGCGGCTTGAAAACAGCAAACTCATCGCCTGTGGTATCGGCGAGGCGACGGTTTCAATAGACGGAGTTGTATATACCGTCAACGTCAAATCGGCGCCGATCTCGCTTCTGCTTTTGATCGGTCAGAGCAATATGCGCGGCTCGGAAGGCAACGCGGATCAGTCGATAGTCTGCCCCGAAGGGCAGGTCTACGCGACTTACGGCGACGACCGCGGCGCTTCAAATACCGAATTCACGGTTTCTACGGCGCGTTATTTCGCGGCAAGCGCGCTCGCCGGCGAATACAGCAGCGTAAACGTTGAAGGCACGGCGGAGTGCCTTTCCGGCTATCCGCTTTACACGCTTTGCGAAGAAGGCGCCGGCAAAATGGGACCCGACAGCGGATTCGCTTACGAATGGGTAAAAGCGACCGGAGAAAAGGTCTGGGTAGTCAACGCCGCGCACGGCGGCACGGCGATCAGCGCGTGGCAGAAAGGCGGCAAGGAATATAACGAAGCTCTGCTTCTGTTCACCGCCTGCCGCGAAACGCTTCAGAAAGAGATCGCCGCCGGACACTATACCCTCTCGCATATGGGTTATTTCTGGTGCCAGGGCTGCAGCGATGCGTCTCAGACGGCTGAATGGTATATCAACAAATTCACGGCGATGCATCAAAATCTCAAAGCCGACAATACGTTCGATCACGATCTCGATCCGTCTACGCCGGATATAACGTTTGAATTCGCCGGTATCATACCGATACTGCACGGGCTGAATTCGTACAGAGCCGGCGTGTATAACGATCCGCTTGTAGGCGCTCATTACGAATCTTACAGGACGCTCACGTTCAACGGGCCGCGCGCGGCGCAGTATTTCATGTGCTCCGACCCGGATATGCCTGACGTTTATATGGTATGCGATATCGGCGCCGGCTGGATGCGTATGCCCGACGGCTCTGACGGAGTTGCCGCGTACTTTGAATCGCATTACGAAAACGGCACGGTCAACTATCAGACGCAGGTGCCGCAGTCTGCTTCGTGGTATAAGCCGACGACTCCCGCCGCGGTACACGATACGATACACTACAATCAGATCGGTTACAACGAAGTCGGTATAGAGTCGGCGAGAAACATGCTCATTCTGCTCGGCGTACTGCCCGATACCGAAGAAGAAACGACTGTAAAATTCGTAAACTGGACCGGTTACGAGGAAGTTTCGGAGATCACGGCGAGAAAGAGCGCTTCATCGGAAACGCTGATCGTCCCGATTGTTTCTCCGTGTTACCGTTCCAAACAGGTCACTTATACGGTAAGCGAAGGATTGAATTATTCTTACTACGATCTTACCGCTTCGTCATCCGACGTTACCGGTACGCTTACGGCGCACGGAGCCGAAGGTTTCGTTTCGGTCGTACCGCGCGAATACAAAACTTTCCGCTTTGAAACGGATAACGGAAGTTTTATAAGCGTCGGCGAGACGGAAAACAAAACGTCTTTCGTGTCGGGCGGTATGGATTCCGGCGTGTTCACTAACGCGCGGATCGCGCTTTACGAAAGTGTAATGCTCGATCACGACCAAAGTTGGGCGCTCGAAATAAAGATGACCGGTCCGTGGTATTCCGACAGTATGCCGAAGCTCAAAAAACTGCTTAGCGCTGACGGCGCGGCTTCTACGGTCGGAGCGTATAACCTGATAGTAGGCGGAAATAACAGCAGGATATGGCTCGGTTATTATAACGGCACGACTCACGTCGGCTGCGGCATCAACCTCGCCGAATACGGAATAAGCATGTCCGACACTCATATTTACCGGCTGTATAATCAGGTAAACGAAGACGGTACGAATCAGATACTGCTTTACGTGGACGGGCAGTTCGTCGCTCCGATGACGCGCTATATAACCGGCGACAACGGAGACACAGGCACGGAATCGCAGATGCTCTGCGGCGTCGATCTTCACTTCGGATATCTCGGTGCGGTCAACTATCCGCTCGACAACGGTTCGATAGAATATCTGCATATAATCGAATCCGGCGCGGATGAAAACACGCATATCCATGATTTCGGCACGTGGCAGACCGTTACGCTTCCGTCCGCCGAAGGACCGGGGACCGACAGACGCGAATGCTCGCTTTGCGGACTTGAACAGACCCGCGCCGTTGACGGCGTATGGCAGAAATACGCTCTGTCGGATCATTTGCAGCAAATGCCCGAATACGTCTGCCGCGATCTAAACCTCTGGGCTGTTCTGCCTCACGACACGTACTATTTTGCAAGCGGCAGAGCGTGGGGAACGCATTCTTCGGGCACCGTACATTCGGTAACGATACCGATCATCCCGGGTGAGCGTATATACGCTTCGTCGTTCGGCAAAGCCGCAGAAAACGGTCACCCGACGTCAAACGGCATACGCACCACGTTTTTCGATATTTACGGTATACTCAAGACCTACGAACCGTCGCAGGTCTATGCTGAATTCAGCAGCAACGGCGGTTACATTACTGCGCCCGAAGGAGCCGCGTATATAAATATCGCGATGTGGACGGATACCGACGAATGGGAGATATATCTGCTTGACCGCGACCACACGTATTTTACGACCGTTACCGAACCGACCTGTACGGAAGGCGGCTTCACCTCCCACATCTGCGGTTCATGCGGTCAGGGAGATAAATACGATTATACCGAAGCGACGGGGCATACCGTCGTTAACGATCTCAGGATCATGCCCACGAACGCTAAGAACGGATTTACCGAAGGCAGTCACTGCTCTGTTTGCGGCGAAGTATTCGAGGCTCAGCAGATCATACCGGCTAAGGGTTACGACTGGATGACCGAAGACGGGAAGTTCAAGGTTATGTTCATCGGCGGAAGCTATTCCGAAGACGCGACGAATTCCGGTCAGGGAATGACGACGAGCCTCCTGCTCGACGCGCTTCAGGCTCTGCTCGGCGACGATATAGAAATAACGGTAGGTCTTTGCTATGCCGGTGGCAAAGCGATAGCGTGGCACGCCACGCAGGCCGAAAGAGACACGAAGATATATTCTCTGCGCATAATAACGACGGGCGGTACGTGGAATAACGTCGGCAAGTATACCTCCGCCGAGGCTCTTTCCTGGACCGATTGGGACGCCGTGGTACTTCAGCCCTCTCAGGCGGAGGCGAGAAACGGCGTAGACAGCAACCGCAACGGCGACAGCGAAGACGAAAAGTTCTACGACTACGACGCGTCGGTACCTTATATGCTCGATCACATCTCCGCATATGCTCCGCAAGCGGAAATATACTACTATGAGCTATGGGCGACAAATAAGAACACGGAGATAAATACGGGTCTTTCGGCGTACAACATGATCGCTTCGGTCACGCTCGACGCCATGCATTATATTGGTACGAATAATTCATACGTTTTCTCCGACGCGGTACCGGTAGGCGCGGCGATACAGACGGCGCGCACTACGTATCTGACGCTGCTTAACTATAATCAGGATGAAACGATAACCTTGGAGACCGACCCGCAGTTCGGCCTGCAGCGAGACGTAAGCCATCTGAGCTTCAACATCGGACGCTATATCGCGGCTATGACGTTTGCCGAAACGCTCATACCGGAAGAACTTCGCGTCGAAGGGTATTCTCTGCCCCCGACCAGAGTGACCGAATCGGTAGGCGTTTTGCCGCGTGAATACGGGGAAATCGCCCGGGAGGCGATCCGCCGCGCTGTGAGCCGCTGGCACGGTGCTGAACAAACGCTGACCGTACTGCCGATAGAAGGATACGAGACCGACCCGACGCCGGGCACGGCCGAGGCTTTGTCGGGATACGTCTATACGGTATGCCGTACAGATTCTTCGGAAAAACTGCTTACGTTTATAAAACATGTCGTAGGCGAAAAATTACCGGAAGATTATCACGTTGAAAAAGTTGAGATCGAATACAGCCCGATACCGGAAGCCGATCCGCTGTACAAAGTGACGATACGTTACGGATATACGTTCGCCTCATTTTACGCATCGGTGATCGTCGCCGATCATTCTTATGAAACGGAGATAACGCTTCCGACCTGTACGGAACAAGGCTTCACTACGTATACGTGTACGCATTGCGGTTTCACTTACGTCGGTTCGTATACCGGCCCGCTCGGGCATGATTACACGTCGGCAGTTACCGCTCCGACCTGCACAGAGCAAGGCTACACAACATATACCTGCTCGCGCTGCGGAGACAGTTATGCGGATAATTATACAGATGCGCTTGGGCACAACTTTGAAAACGGTATTTGTACTGTTTGCTCCGTCGCACAGTGGGATACCGACGGCGACGGCGTGCTGGAAATTCTGGCTATCGGCAACAGTTTTTCAGAGAATGCGTTGAGAGTCGCGTATCAGATAGCCCGCGGTCTTGGTATTAAAAATATCGTCATCGGTCATCTTTACATCGCCGGCTCTTCGCTGAATACACATGCCACGAACGCTGTAGGCGATCTGGCAAAGTACACATACTACTATAACGACAACGGTTCCTGGGTCCAGACCGACAACTATAAGATAAGCACCGCTCTGGAATCACGCAGCTGGGACTACGTTTCCATGCAGCAGGTCAGCAAGTTAAGCGGTGTGGAAAGCACCTACAATGAAGATCTGACCGATTTGATCGCTTACGTAAAGGCCCGCTCCGATGCAAAGCTGGTTTGGCATATGACATGGGCATATCAGCAGGATCCCACCCTTTATGGATTTGCGACCTATAATAAAGACCAGATGACCATGTACAACGCCATCGTTTCCGCAACTCTGAACAAGATCGTCACCAACAGCGACTTTGATTTGATCGTTCCCAACGGTACTGCGGTGCAGAATGCCCGCACCTCCCTTTTGGGTGACAATATCACTCAGGACGGTTATCATATGAGTAACGACTACGGCTGTTATCTGACCGGTCTGATGTTCATAAGGACAGTCACCGGCTTGCCCGTGGATAATATCACCTATATTCCTTCAAATATGGATGAGCTGAAGATGGCGATCGCCATCGAATCCGTTAACAACGCCTATATAAACCCATTTGACGTGACGAATTCCATATACGTACATACCCACAGCTACACATCGACCGTCACCGACCCCACCTGCACCGAACAGGGATATACCACCTATACGTGCGCTTGCGGGGACAGTTATATTGACGATTACGTTGACGCGCTCGGGCACGATTACGTTTCGACCGTGACGGAGCCGACGTGTACCGAAGCGGGATATACGACATACGTCTGCTCAAGGTGTGAAGACACTTACATTGACGAGCATACCGACGCGCTCGGTCACGATTTCGGCGCGTGGTTACAGATTTACGCTCCGACGTGCGCGGCGGAAGGCAAAGACGAAAGAGAATGCGCCGTATGCGGTGAAAAAGAATACCGCGATACGAGAGCGGCGGGGACGGATGCTCTGATACAGGTATCCTCTTCTCTGCCGGACGGATATTTCACGGGCAAGAAGATCGTCTGCATCGGCGACAGTATAACCGCCGGAAGCGGCGCGACGGTCGGCATAAACGATTACGTGACCGTGCTCGGTCAGCTTCTGGGCGCGGATATGACGCGGCTCGGGCTTGCCGGTTCCGTTATGTGCACCGGAGGTCATAAACCGTGCAACTACGAAAAGCTCGGAAAAATACCGGCTTACGCCGATATCGTCACGGTATATATGGGCGTCAACGACTGGGATCACGCAAGATCCGGTGAGAACGGATATTACGGTTTGGGCGAACCGGGGACGGACGACACGACGACGTTTTACGGAGCGCTCAAAATGTGGTGCGACAAGGTCGCCGAGCTCAAAGCTCTGCCGGAATACGAAAACACCGTATTCATATTCTGCACGCCGACGATAACGTCGTGGAACGTTCAGGTCACAAGCGAAAAGGACTGGGATCCGTTAAAGCAGAATCAGTGCGGATATACGCTGCGCGACTATTGCGTTGCGATCATGCAAGTCTGCGCGTCGTACGGCATACCGGTACTCGATCTCAACGTTTACAGCGGTCTGTATTACAACAGTTCAGACGACAACAACGCCGTTTCGCTCTATACCGACGGCATACACCCGAATCCTCAGGGTCACGCGATGATAGCGGCTGCAATATCAGAATTCCTCTATGATAATTATTCGTATGAAGCGCGCGAAACCGGCAATATACACACGTTCATAGCTGAAGATTTCGCGCCGACATGCACGGAACAGGGATTCAGATTTTACGTATGCTCAGACTGTCACTACTCTTACAAAGCCGAATACACCGACGCGCTCGGTCACGATTACGTTTCGGCCGTGACGGAGCCGACGTGTACCGAAGCGGGATATACGACTCACGTCTGTTCAAGGTGTGAAGATACTTACGTTGACGAGCATACCGACGCGCTCGGGCACGATCTGATACGTCACGACGGCAAGCCGGCGAGTTGTACCGAACACGGTTGGAGCGATTATGACACCTGCTCGCGCTGCGATTTCTCCACTTACGAAGAGATACCTCCGGCGGGTCACTCGTACGGTCGCCCCGTATTCGTCTGGTCTGTCGATATGAGCTCGGCAAAAGCCGTATTTACGTGCGGCGTATGCGGCGATGAAACGGAGACAGAAGCCGAGATCAGCTCGCGTACGGTCGTGACCGAAGAACGCGAAAACGTAACGGTATTCACCGCTTCCGTACAGTTCGGCGGCGTGACGTATACCGACGAAAAGCAGCGCGTCAATTTCGTCTACGGCGACGTTGACGGAGACGGAAAAACGGACGGAAAGGACCTTATAAGGCTCCGCAGATACCTCGCAACGTACGACGACGGCACCGGAAATTCTCCGACAGAGATATCGGACGGCGCCGACGTCAACGGCGACGGCAGAGTCGACGGGCGCGACCTGATACGCCTGCGTAAATACCTTATGCAGATCGACTGTACCGGTTCCGCGTCTATACTGACAATCGCGATACCGCAAGCCGCGATCGGCTTGAAAAAAGAGCGATAAAATAAAAAAAGCGTCTGCAGATCGCAGACGCTTTTTTACGTTTATTCAGATTTTGCGTAAAGCGTTGACGACACCGACAGATCTGTTCCGAGCATCGCGACGCTTTTAATTCCGAGCCCGTATATGACTTTCGCCCATCTTTCTTTCATATCCGTATCGTGATCGACCGGCAGAAAACCCGCCGTAACATAGCTCTTGATCGCGCTTTGCCGGAATTCGTCGGTAGTGAGAAACGTATATTTTACTCCGTTCTGCCGAAGTTTACACAGCGCGGCCGAGAGCAGATAACGGCACAGACCTTTGCCTCTGTGGTCGGCGCGAATGCCGACCATGTGCAGATCCCCTGCGCCGTCCGCTCTGACAAACGCCGTCGCGGTGCCTATTATCTCGCCGCGGTATTTGAGAAAGAAAACGTCTGAATACGGATCTATCTCCGCTATAGCGGTTATCGATGCGTCAAACGCTTTGACGCCTATACTCTCGTCGATAAGCCTGCCGCCGCGGCAGCATTCGACCCAAGCGGCCTTATCCTCTTCACCGGAATATCTGCAGATCGAATATCCGTCGGGCAGATCGTATCTGTCGACCGATCCGGACATTATACGGCACATTTTGAGTTGTTTCATATTATCTCCGTCAAAAGTGTTATTACGGTAAGTATAATATATAAATCGAAAATTGTCAAGCGCAAGCGGAAAAAGCGAAAGTGAAAAGTGAAGAATGAATAGTGAAAAAGGAAAAATCCTGCTTGCGCAGGATTTTTGGTGACCCGTAGGAGATTCGAACTCCTGAAGCCGCCGTGAGAGGGCGGAGTCTTAACCACTTGACCAACGGGCCGATTGTTTATTTAATATACCACATCAAACCGAAAAAATCAAGGGGTTTTGCAAAAAAAATTTATGTTTTTACAGTTTTATTTGCTTTGTTTTTCTTTTTTCTTCTGAAAATCGACAGAAACCATTTTTCATCCTCAGCGGTCACGCACGAAAACAGACGCAGAAACGAATAATAAAGCGTGACGCAGATCACCGCTCCGGTGAGCATGGCGGTCAGCTGCATAATGTACAGTCCGTTCAGAAGCCCGAACAGCAGCCGCGTCAAACAGGCGGCGCCCGTCATACAGATCGCGGGCAGGATCAGCGTGTTAATAAAGCAGCCTTTTACCTTAACGCATGAAAAGAGCTTTCTGACGCTGAGCGCGGCGTTCAGTATTTCGCTTACGTAGATCACGACAACGTAGCCTTTTATGCCGAACGGAGGCAAAAGAAAGAACACTAAAACGACCGATACGAACGCGTCGATAATATTATATCTCATAGACGCTACCTGTTCTCCGAGTCCTTTGAGTATCGCGTCGGTAGTGTTGTCGATATACATCACCGGTATCAGCACGGCGAAAACGCGTATATACTTCCCTGCTTCGGCGCTGTCATATAACAGCATACCGAGCGTTTGAGAATAATAGGCGAAAAGTCCGGCGACGCCGACTGAGAATATGACCGTTATTTTCATTATTCTCGAGGTGACGTATTCAATGGATCGCCGGCTGTCCGTTTCTTTATATCTTGTAACCTCTGGCACGAGGAGCCCGGTAAAAGCGGTCAGAAACGCCATGGGAAAGAAAATGACGGGAAAGACCATGCCCGATATGACGCCGTATGACGAGAGCGCCTCTTCGCTCGACGCGCCGTTCTTAACAAGTCCTTTCGGTATGAGGATATGTTCTATCGTGAGCAGTGCGCTTCTAATGTACGAGCTGACCGCTATCGGCACCGCCATTCTGATAAGTCTGCCCGATATGCCCGACGACGGCGGCGCCGTCATGTTTTTTACTTTTCTTATGTCGAACAGATAAAGTATCAGCGATACGGCGAACGCGAGAAATTCCGATATCAGCGTACCCGTCACGATGGCGACAGTTGCCGCCTCTATGCCTCCGCCCGATACGCAGACGAGCAGTGTTGCGGTGAGAAAGATACGTATGAACTGCTCGAGTATGTTCGTTACCGCGTTTTTCACCACTCTTCTGACAGCCGAAAAATAACCCGACAAAGCGTTTGACACGGCGAGCGGCGGCAAACTCAGCGCGAGAATGCGAAGCGACCGGAGCGCTCTTATATCGCCGAGCCATGACGAGGCGATATGCCCGGAGAAAACGAGCAGCAGTATCATCGCCGCGGCGCCGAAGATCAGCGCGTACAAGATACAGCTTCTCATGGCGCGTTTCACCCCCGCGCCGGAGTTTTTGACGATCTGCTGAGAAACGAGCCTTGTCGCCGACAGATATATACCGGACGTGGCGAACGTGACTGCGAACGTATATACGCTCATTATAAGCGAAAAAAGTCCGACGCCCGCCGCGCCGATCTTATCGGTGATATACACGTTGAATACGACCGTGAGCAGTCTCATCGTCACGCTCGTCACTGTCAGTATGACGCCGTTTATCAGAAATTGTCTTACAAGTTTCAAAATACCACTCCGATATTTTTTATATTGTTCAAAAAATTATATTGTATTTCAGTTTTCTATATGATAAAATATAATAAATTGCGTAAATATGCCGAAAGGATATCGATATGAAAAAACTCTTTCTCATTCTGATCTGCCTGATAATTGCGGCGTCTGTCGTGTCGTGCAACGTCATCATCAATAAGCCCGGAGATACCGCCGATTCACAGACTGAAGCGGTAACGCAATACGAGCACGAGCATATGGAGCTTGCCGATCTTGACGCGATAATTGCAACGACCGAACACCAGAATATCCCCGTTTCGACTCTGCGTTATTTCGTGATGGATCAGTATTCGTCGTTTTTGAATAACTATTACTACTATCTGTCGTATTTCGGGCTGGATCCGAACGCGCCTCTGCACGATCAGATCTACGACAAAGAAAAAGGTACGACGTGGTACGAATATTTTCTTTCTCTCGGCAAGAAGGCTCTCGAACAGTACGCTAAATTTGCCGAAATGGCGATAAAAGAAAACATCGCGCTCGATCAGTCTGACATTGACAGTATCGATGAATACATTAAGAATATCGAAGACGCCGCCGAACAAAACAGCCTTTCGTTCGAGGGATATATGTCCGAGTACATGGGCGACGGAATGACGAAAGAACGTTTGAGAGCCGCAGTTGAGCTTTCACGCCTCGGCTACAAGTATTACCTCAAAGTATACGACGGCATCGAGGTGACCGCTGAACAGATCGAAGCTGATTTCCTGGAGAATATAAAGAATTACGGTCTCGTAGATTACAGCGAAGCGTACGTAAAAGCCGAGTACGACGAGACGAACACCGACGAAGAGATCGAAGCGGCGAAGGTCGCTGCAGCCGACAAAGCCGCGGCGTTCAAAGCGCTGGTCGAAGGCGGCAAGAGCTTCGTCGAAGCGTATAACGAAACGTTCCCGCCCGCAGAAGGCGAGGCTCCGCTTGAAGAGTCCGACCTGCTCGTCACAGGCGCGGCAAACGCTTCTTCACTTGAAAAACTTGCGTTTATGTTCGAAGAAGGCGCAAAAGCGGGCGATATAAACGTATATACCGATGAAAACGGCAACGTATACGTCGTACAGTGCGCCGCCGTTCCCTATAAAAACACGCAGAAGACCGTGAACGTGCGCCACATACTGCTCGACTCGAGCGCCTATTCCACCGAAGAAGCCGCAGAAGCGAAAGCCAAGGAACTTGTTGAGGAGATCAAAGCCGCTTCTGATCCGAAGGCGAAATTCATTGAGCTTGTAGATCAGCACAGTACCGATCCCGGTTCGATCGCAACGGGGGGACTTTACGAAAACGTATGCCCCGGAGATATGGTGACCGAATTCAACGACTGGTGCTTCGATCCCGCAAGGCAGGAAGGCGACGTCGGTTACGTTCTGACTGACTACGGCTTTCACGTGATGTATTTCGACAGTTTCGGCGACGAGATATGGAGAGTCGACTGCGAAAGCGCACTGCGCGATACGTCTTTTGAAAAGATCGCGGACGACGTTTACGCTTCGGTCGCGTTAACCTATAACGAAGAACTTACCGACCGTATCACGAGATAAACGGAGATAAATAATGCAAACGATCAAGATAATCAATCCCGCCGCAGGCAAAGGCAAGGCGCTCGGCGAAAAAACCGAAGATGAACGCTGTTACGTTACGCAGTCTGTCGGAGACGCGGAGAATTTCATTTACGAAACGTGCCTGACCGAACCGGAGACGCATTTCATAATCTGCGGCGGCGACGGCACTCTCAACGAAGCCGTGAACGGTATAATGAGAGCCGGTGCCGGCGATAAGGCTCTTTTGTCGGTAATGCCTCTCGGCACGGGCAACGATTTTCTCCGTTATGAGCCGAAGACCGGTTCTCCGGTAAGATGCGACGTTATTCGCTACGGCGACCGTTATTTTGTAAACGTACTGAATATCGGTTTTGACTGCGACGTTGTGAAGAAAGTCGATTCATACAGAAATAATCCGCTTATCAACGGCAGTTTCGCGTATATTTGCGGCGTTGCGAGCACGTTTTTACATAAATTCGGCTGCAGGATGAAAGTAGATACGGTAAACGCGGACGGTACGGAAGATCATTTTGACGATGAATATATGCTCTGCGTAGTGTCGAACGCTCAGTTTTACGGCGGCGGGTTCAGGCCTACGCCGCTCGCCGAACTGACCGACGGTCTTGCCGATCTGCTGATCGTCAAAAAGATGCCGCGCACGCGATTCATCTCTATCATCGGTTCGTACAAAAAGGGCGAGCATTTCGACCCCGAAAAAGGCGACGTGCTCGACAAATACAAAGATATAATGACGTACCGCAAATGTAAAAGCATAAAGATCTCCGGCATAAGGTGCCTTTGCGCCGACGGAGAAATAGAAAATGCCGAAGAAACGGAAATAAGCGTCGTTCCGACGGCGATAAACATAATTATTTGATAACCGGAGGAATTCCATGGCTTCTTACTGTCTCACATGCTGTTCTACTGCCGACCTGACGAAAGAACGTCTCGACGCGCGGGGAATTAAATACGTTTGTTTTCACTTCTCTATCGACGGTGTTGAATATGACGACGATCTCTGGCAGACGATGCGTCCGCAGGATCTTTTCTACGCAATGTCTAACGGCGCCGATACGAAAACTTCTCAGGTCTCCGTCGGCGAATATATAGATATGTTCGATCCGATACTTGCGGAGGGAAAAGATATACTTCACGTCACACTCTCTTCCGGAATATCCGGCACTTACAATTCCGCAAAGATCGCAGTCGATGAAATGCGCGAAAAATATCCCGAGCGCAAGATCTACCTTGTAGATTCTCTCGGCGCGTCGAGCGGTTACGGGCTTATAATGGAAACGCTCGCCGACTTTCGCGACAGGGGCGCCGACATAGATTCACTGTACGAGTGGATCACAAAGCACCGCCTCAATATGCACCACTGGTTCTTCTCTACCGATCTTACGTTCTATATCAAAGGCGGCAGAATTTCAAAGACTTCGGGCTTTTTAGGTAATATGCTCGGCATATGCCCCCTGCTCAATATGGATAATCAGGGCAAGCTGATACCGAGAGAAAAGATCATCGGCAAAAAGAGAGTCATAAAGCGGACGGTCGAAAAAATGGCGGAATACGCTAAAGACGGCTGCGACTACGACGGTAAGGTATTCATCTGCCAGTCCGAATGTTTGGACGACGCGAGAACGCTTGCAAACCTCGTAAAAGAAAAGTTCCCGCTTATGAACGGCGAACCCGAGATCTTCTCCATCGGCGCCGTTATCGGCAGTCACACCGGTCCCGGCACGGTATCGCTGTTTTTCTGGGGTAAGAAGAGAAACGGTTGAATTATGAAAAAAAGAATTCTTGCTTTCTCCTCTCTGATTCTGCTTCTCTGCACCGTATTCATTCAGGCGTCGGCTTTCGGGTACGTTCACGACCCGAGAAAAAATCCATACGCCATGAAGGATATCGTTGAAGACGAAAACGCCGTATACGGCTTTCGTCCGAGCGAGACGGGCAGTCTCAAATCCTACGCTTCGGCAGACTGGTCGGATCCCGCCGTGGTCGAAGCCGGCAGGCAGGACCGTATAGCGTATCACAACAGCATAAATTCTATGTACGATATGCTTAAAGAGTACGAAGAGGCGGGCAAAAGCATCGAAGAGATCGCGCGGGCGTTGAGCACAAGGCGCAACGAGATACGCCTTGAAGCGTATAAAGACGATCCGGAAGGTCTTGCCTCCGTCAAAGCGCGCAATCTTGAGAAGTACGGTCATGAGGAAGGACCCTTGCCCGACGAGCTCTACGCTCAGTACGGCTCGTGGGAAACGGTGCTTGAGAAGGCGTTCAGCGCAAACGTCGGTATGGACGTCTGTCTCGGCCTTTACGACGATTATTATTTCCTTTACGTCGCGTTAGGTCAAGCGGAGGAAGAAACGCCCGAGACCGGCGATACGGCGCCGATCGTCATATGTGCGCTTGCGATGACCGCTTCTCTGTTTGCTTGCTGCGCCGTTTACGGCAAAAAGCGATATTACCGATAAAGGAAAACGACGGCAAAACGCACCGCCTTCAAAATAAAAAGGTTTAAGATATTATTTTCTTAGTAAGTCTTACGTAAAAAATAAGCAGACTGATTTTGATTTCAGTCTGCTTTTTGTTATTTAATTCTCTTTACTGATTACTGCTCGTCTTTCTTAGCGGCGAGAGCTTCTTTTGCTATCTTGTCAGCGTTTGCGGCGGGTACTTCTTCATAGCGGATGAATTCTATGGTGTACTTGCCTCTGCCCTGCGTCATGGCGCGGAGAACGGTCGGATAATCGGCTACTTCGGAGAACGGTACTTCGGCTTCAACTACCTGATAGCCCTTCTTCGCCGCCTGGTTGATACCCATGACTCTGCCGCGCTTCTTGGTGATCGTACCCATTACGTCGCCTATATAGTCTCCGGGAACGGTAACTTTCATATCGCCGATCGGTTCGAGTATGATCGGGCCGGCTTTGACCATACCTTCTTTATAGGCAAGTCTTGCGGCGAGTTTGAACGACATTTCGGACGAGTCGACTTCGTGGTAAGAACCGTCGTACAGATCGGCTTTGAGGCCAACCATCGGGAATCCGGCGAGAACGCCTTCCTGCATGGCTTCTTCAAGACCTTTGATAACTGCGGGATGGAAGTTCTTCGGAACGGAACCGCCTACGCAGGATTCGGTAAATTCAAGACCGTTGTCGCCGGGAGCGAATCTGATCTTGACGTCGCCGTACTGACCGTGACCGCCGGACTGTTTCTTATGTTTGCCCTGTACGTCGGATCTGCCCTTGATGGCTTCTTTGTAAGCGATCTTCGGAGCGGACGTATCGACGGATACGCCGTATCTCGTTTTGAGTTTGGAGAGCGTTACGTCTGCGTGTATATCGCCTGCGGCGGTGAGAACGAACTGCTTCGTATCGGGGTTGTTCTCGAAGCGGAGCGTGAGGTCTTCTTCGCAGAGTCTCTGAATGCCCTGGGAGATCTTTTCTTCATCGCCCTTTGCTTTCGGTGCGACCGCTATTCTCATACAAGGCTCGTCCGTGACGATCTTCACATACGGCAGAGCCGCGGGAGCGGCTGAAAGCGTATCGTTCGTATTGACGTTTGCGAGCTTCGTTGTAACGCCGATATCGCCGAATTCGATCTCTTCGACTTCTTTCATATCTTTACCGCAGATGGTGAAGATATGACCGAATTTCTCAGTCGTGCCCTTTTCGGGATTTTTGAGAGAAGTATCGCGTTTGAGCGAGCCGCTCATTACGCGGAAGAACGACATTTTACCAACGAACGGGTCGGCTATGGTCTTGAATACGAATACCGAGGTCGGATCCGACTCGGAGAGAGTGACCGTTTTAACCTCTTCGCCGTCGATGACCTTCGCTTTGTTCGCGACTTCGGGCGACGGGAAATAATCGGATATCTGATCGAGCAGAACGTCGACGCAGTTGAGCGTTGCCGCCGCGCCGCAGATAACGGGAACGATATCACCGCTGTTGAAGCCGATGTGTATCGCTTCGACCGCTTCTTCTCTCGTAACTTCTTCTTCCATAAGTACCTTTTCCATAAGCTCTTCGCTCGTGACGGCTATGGATTCAAGCAGTTCGTTTCTGTATTTCTTCGCCGTTTCGACAAAGCTTGCGGGGATTTCGGCTTCCTGATGCTTGCCGTCTTTGTCGTAAACGTATTCGCGCATATCGATAAGATCGAGGAATCCGACGACCTTGCCGCCGTCGATCATCGGTATGACTATCGGGCAGACGGTGGAACCGAATTTTTCACGCAGATCGTCGAAAACTCTCTCGAATTTTGCTTCGGGATCGTCGAATCTGTTTATAAAGAACGCCTTCGGAATGCCTCTTTCGGAAGCGCGCTCCCATGCAAGCTCGGTACCGACGTCGGCGCCGGATTTACCGTCGACAACGATGACCGCGCTGTCGGCTACGCTGACGCCTTCGGCGACTTCGCCGTAGAAATCAAGATAACCGGGAGTGTCGATGAAATTGATCTTGGTGTTTTTCCAAGTAATGGGTGCGACCGCAAGCGAGATCGAAAAACCGCGCTTTATCTCCTCCTTATCGTAATCAAGAACTGTGTTTCCGTCGGAGATCTTTCCGAAACGGGAGGTCGCTTTCGTCATAAAAAGCATAGCCTCGGCAAGCGTTGTTTTACCGTGGCCGCTGTGGCCGACGAGGCAGACATTGCGGATGTTTTTTCCCATAATTTACTCCTTTTTATTGTTATCGGTATATAAACCGTAATATTTAATGGCATATCGCGCCACACTAAACTATATTATACACTAAATATTTAATTTAATCAAGACTTTTTTTCATTTTCCGCTTGGTGCAAATGTAAATTTTCGGCTCTGATTTTTGTGCATATTGCACAAGCGTCATTGCGGCGCTTCCTCTTCGGTTTCCGGAAAACCGTAAACGGATCTTTTGAGCCCGAGCATATTTCCGATATCCGCTCCGGGCGCCGAAACGCCTTCACCGTTTACGATACCGTACGTTCCCGACGCCATTTTCGAAACGAGTTCTCTGTACTCGCCGGCGTTGAAGCCGGTGAACCGGTCGAAAGCGTTTCCGTTTGAATCGCTGTTCACTTTCGTCGGAAGTCCCGTTCCGCCGTTATCCTTGCCGTAAGCGGTGACTTTCCCGCCGTATTCGGAAAATCTGTTTTCAAAATACGCCGTCACTATCCGGTTTACGACGTATTCATAGTTTTTGACCGCAGACGTTATCACCCTCTCGGAGTAATACCTTTTATCCGTATAAGAACCGACGAGCCTGCCGTTTTTTTCTTTTGCGGCGTCGGATACCGGTTTAAGCGTTCCGTCGCCTTCGGTGAGTATGACGTCGACTCCGTCCGTATACATTTCTTCCGCTTTTGTTTTTATACTTTCCGCGCTGTCGTAATCCTTGACGAAATACGCTTCGTAATTAACGTCGAGATCGCGTTCAGCCGCGGCTTTATCGGCGCCCTGAATAAATCCCGCAAAACAGTTTTCTCCGCTCCCGATGAAGCCTAACGCGGTTATACCGTCCGCGACGAGAGCGTATCCGGCGGCAAAGCCCGCGTCTTTTTCGTTGAATACGGCGCAAGCCGTGTTCGAAGCTATATAAGTCACCGTACCCGATTCGTCACGGCTCTGTCCGTCAAGCAAAACGAAGCAAACGTCCGGATATTCCTTCTGAGCTTTATTGCAGACCGTTTCAAACATCTTTCCCGATAATACGACTATTTCGGCGCCGCCCGAAACGGCTTTTGCGACGGAATCGAACAGTACCGACGCGTCCTCCTTAGACGGCTTATAATAAGCGCACGATACGTTATGCTTTTCCGCGTACGCCGCCGCGCCTTCCCACGCGTAGCGGCTGACCGTGTTGCCGTCAATTTCGGAAACGTCGGTTATTACCGCTATTCTGTATTTCTGCCCCGAGCAGGAAACGGTCGAAAAAACGACGCAAAGCAAAACGATCGCGGCAATTATTCTTCCGAATTTCATTTTTTCCTCCTTATCAGCCGACCGAGTCTGACCGTGACGGTACATACCGCCGGCGCGATCAGCGACAAAAGAATTCCCCAAAACGCCGTGCTGCCCGTCATAAACGAATCGAAGAAGGAATCGAATACGGCGGAAAGAGCAAGATATTCGGCGACGGCAAGGACCAGTATCACGAAAAGACCCGTCAGACCGGCTTTGAAACCGAAATCGCCGCGCGTGATCTGTCTGCAAAGCGCGAGCTGTGTGAGCATCAGCGCCGCAAAGCATACGACTCCCGTCTGCGCCGGAGTGCATCCGATAAGCAGCGCCGGAAGAGCCGACGCAAAGACCGACACAGAAGCGGCGGCGAAATACGTCAGCGCGGTCAATACGGGGCGTAAAGGCTTCTTTTCGGCTTTTTTCATCAGGTCCGCCGAAACAGACATTTCTCTGTTATCGGATAAAAATACGGAGATTACGGCGAAAAGATCGAGTACCATTCCGGAAAAAAGCATCTGCGCGGGAGTCATAACGAAAAGTCCCGAAAATACAGCCACGGACGATAAAATGAAGCGAACGGCGTTCGATACCGCAAGGTAGACCGTTGCGTTATATATGTTGTTGCACGCTTTCCGCGACATCAGCACGGCTTTCAGAACGGCGTTTATGCCGCCTTTGCCTTTCTTATCGGCGGGAGCTATCAGAACGTCCGAGGCGCGTTTGAGAGCCTCGCTCGTTTCCGGGACGTAATACCCGTTTTCATCTATTTTCGGTTTTTCCTCGTGAATATTCGTCACGGCAAACGCCGTAGTGCTTTCGTCGTTCATAAGCGAGATATCGTACAGATGCCTGCCGACAACGCCGAGCTTTTCACCGTTTTCAACGAAAACGTCGTTCACGTATTTTTTCTGCGCGTTGCCGAGTCCGCAGAACAGTCTGTAAGAAAGCATTTTCAGCCCGAGGATATTTATGTTGGAGGTCGCAAATTCGGGAGCGGTGAGCTTCTGAGTTTCGTCTCTGCAAATACCGATCTTTTCGGCGAGATTGACGCTCTGCCTCGTCATATCGTCGCAGAACATGACCGTTTTCACGCCCATTGACGATAACGTCGCGACGGCGTCCGCCGTCGACGCCGGATAAGGCTCGCGCATTACGAAAAATCCTTCGAAGCAAAGATCGTTTTCACAGTAATCCGAGCTGTCGAGATTGTTGTATCTCGATATCTTCGAGGCTATCGCGGTAACGCGGTACGCGTTTCTTTCATACGCCTCGGCACGGGCGATGAGATCTTTTCTGCTCTCGTCGGAAATACGCACGGGCGAACCGTTCGATAACTTCGACGTGCATCTGCTGACGATCTGCACCGCGTTGCCGCGCAGGCAGATCATATACTGCTCCTTATAAAGCACGAGCGATTCGTCGAATAATCTTTCGCCGTTTCCGCGGCGAAGCTCGAGCGGTATCATCGAGGATTCGATTTCGGAAAGCCCGATGCCGAGCTTTTCGGCGGTCTCCGTAAAGGCGTCCTGCTCGGTCGTCTGCGCCGTTTGCTTTTTGGCGTGGCGTTCTTTGCCGCCGAGCGTTGAAACGCCGATATATACGGTACGGCGCAGTTTCTCCGCGTTTTCGGGGTCTATGTAAAGCTCGCGTTCGTTGGTGAAAACGAGCTCCGTCTCGATCTTACTGCGGCATATACCCGGGTTTTTAGGTATGAACAGGCAGGTCATATTTCTCATTCTTTCCACGGCGGAAAGATTCTTTACGACAACGCCGGATTTATTCTTTTTGTTCTCCTCCGGATAAACGCCGAGCACGACGGCTATATACGATAATGCGGCGATAAGCTCGCAAAACGACGATACGGCGATCGAAAGCGAAAGCATGAACGCCGAAAACACTGCGGAATTATCGTTTTTGATAAACGAAAGCATCGTTATGACGAAGACCGCGACGGTACAGCACACGGAATAGATCCGCGAAAATCTTCCGGCTTTGCTGAAAAGCGCGAGATCGCTGCTTTTGGCTTTTTTGGATTTTATGCCCCGGCGCTTGCAGAGCGTGAAATCGCCCACGTCGCAGGCGATGATCCTGCAGCTTCCCGCGGACACAGCCGAGCCGGCGAAAACCATATTCAACTGCCTCGACGCTTCAAGGCCGATGGTTTTATCGGTAAAATCCGCGTCCTTTCTGCCCGTTCCGCCGGATATGTTCTTTTCGAGCACGAAAAGTCCGTTTTCATATACTATCCTGCCGTCGCAGGGTACGATATCGCCTTCGGATATCAGCACGACGTCGCCCTGAACGATATCGCGCTGACTCACTCTTGAAGCGATACCGCTGCGTATCACCGTGACCTTCGGTATCGAATACTCTTCAAGCGTCGCCGCCGCTTTCAGCGCAAGCGCAAGTATCAGAAAGACGGCGGAATATCCTAACACCGTAAGCGCGAGCGAAAACCACGACGTCGAATCCTTCAAAACGAATCCGGATATTATAAGCAGTACGGATAAAAGCCCCGCAAGTATCGGCCATACCGTTTTCGGAGCGTTGCCGCGCGAATCGGGATCGTCTTCGAAAATGTCGTTTTTCGGGCTTGTGATCATTTTTTCCGAAAGAGTCTTTTCGTCGAGTCCGTTATCTTTATCGGTATTCAGTTTTTTACAGAGCCTGTCTGTTTCGTATCTGTACCAGTCGGTCTCTTTGACGTAGTCGTTGGACCGTACGCTTTCGAATTTTGTTTTCAAGACTCACCTTTTATTATTATTTCGGAATTTTCGATATCCGCCGTGATCTTTCCGGGCATTTTACCTAAGGAATCGATCAGAAGCTCGGCTACCTTGTCTTCAACGTTCTTTTCTATGAATCTTCTCATATTACGCGCTCCGAATTTCTTCGAATACGATTTTTCGACTATATAGTCGCACAGGGCGTCCGTATATACGAATTTTGTATTCTTCTCGGCAAGAGCCGCTGAAAGATCGGAAAGCATAATGCGAACTATGCGTCTGAAATCGTCGCTCGAAAGCGAGTTGAACGTTATCACCTCGTCTATGCGGTTGATGAATTCGGGACGTAAGAATTCGGTGAGTGCTTTTTCGGTCTTGGTCTCGTCGACTCTCTTTTCGTCCGTTCCGAAGCCGGCGGGGGCCGTTGTGAAGTTGGAGCCGGCGTTTGTCGTCATGACTATGACCGTATTTTCGAAATTGACTTCTCTGCCCTGCGCGTCGGTTATCCTTCCGTCGTCAAGGATCTGCAGAAGGATGTTCAGCACGTCGGGATGAGCTTTTTCTATCTCGTCGAACAGTACGACCGAATACGGCTTTCTTCTGATCTTTTCGGTAAGCTGACCCGCTTCGTCGTAACCGACGTAACCGGGAGGCGAACCGATTATCTTCGATACGGAGTGCTTTTCCATATATTCCGACATATCGAGTCTGAAAAGCGCTTCCGGCGAGTCGAAAAGCTGAGAAGCAAGCTGTTTTACGAGCTCGGTCTTGCCGACGCCGGTAGGACCTGCGAAGATGAACGAAACGGGTTTTCTCTTGACCGACACGCCGGCGTATTTGCGTTTTATCGCGGCGACGACGGCGGAGATTGCCTCGTCCTGCCCGATGATGCGGCGGCGAAGCCCCTCGTCAAGCTTTTTGATGCGCTCGAACTCGTCCTCGGTTATATTGCCGGTAGGTATGCCGGTCCATATTTCGATAACTCTCGCCAGATCCCCGACGGTCAGACGCACGCTGTTTCTCTGCTCTTTCATTGAATCGAGATCCGCCTGATAACGCATCTCGTCGCTTTTGAGCGTTGCGAGCTGTTCGTAACGCTGACGGCGTTTATCCTCTTCTTCGGGCTCAGGTAAGGCTTCGAGCGCCTCGCGCGCTTTTTTCGCTTTTTCGAGCAGATCGCTCTTTTCCGCGTACTTGTCGACCACCGGTGTGTTCACGGCGACGTAAGAAGCCGCCTCGTCTATAAGATCGATCGCTTTGTCGGGCAAAAATCTGTCCGTTATATAGCGCTCCGAAAGACGTACCGCTTTTTCGGCTATCTCTTCGGTGATGATCACGCCGTGATATTTTTCGTAATACTCTTTTATTCCGCAGATGATCTTGACCGTTTCGTCTATCGACGGCTCGTTGATCACTATCGGCTGGAAGCGGCGTTCGAGCGCGGAATCCTTTTCGATATATTTGCGGTATTCGCCGAGCGTGGTCGCGCCTATAACCTGAATCTCGCCGCGTGAAAGAGCCGGCTTCAGGATATTCGCGGCGTTCATACTGCCCTCGGCGTCGCCCGCGCCTACTATGGAGTGCACCTCGTCGATAACGAGGATTATATTGCCTTCTTTCTTGATCTCTTCGATAAGCCCCTTCATTCTGCCCTCGAACTGTCCGCGGAACTGCGTACCGGCGACGAGAGCGGTAAGGTCGAGCACGAACACCTCTTTATCCTGAAGCTTATACGGGACCTCTTTTTTGACGATGAGCTGTGCGAGCGCGTCTGCAAGCGCGGTTTTACCGACGCCCGGCTCGCCTATAAGGCAGGGGTTGTTCTTCTGGCGGCGCATAAGGATCTGTATCATCCTCCGCAGCTCTCTTTCTCTGCCGATTATCTTATCGAGCCTGCCTTCGCGGGCGGCGGCGGTGAGATCCTTGCAGTAATCGTTCAGGAATTTGCGTTTGGTCACTTTTTTATCCTTCTGATCCTGGACGCCTGCGTTTTGCTGCTGTTTGCCTTTGGCGCCGTTGAGCTCAGCCGAGATCTTGCCGAAAAGCGATTTGAAATCTATCGCGGGAGCGTTGTTTTCCTCGTCGCCGCCCATGGAGGGCTCGTCGTTATCG
>JAEEJH010000045.1 GCA_016281775.1 Clostridiales bacterium
CCAGTCGAAGAGCATAACCGGTACCGGCAGCGGCGCGAGCGGCGCTCCTTCGTCGAAGAGCGGCAAGAAGACGAGAATAATCGATACGCGTTCAGCCTCCGTGGATCTCGGCAAATACGATGAGAAACTCTCAAGCTATATCACCGACAAGGAAGATACGTATTCGAAAGACCGTCAGAAGATAAAGAAGAAAAATACTCAGCAGGAAAAAGGTACGAAAGTCAAGACCGAGCGTGAGAAAGAGATCGAACGTAAGGAGAAAAAGAAGAGAGAAGTTTTCGAAAACGCTAAAAACGCTCAGCTCCACGTTCAGATACCCGAAGCGATCACCGTCGGCGAGCTTGCTTCAAGGCTCAAAGTCACCGCCGCCGAGGTCGTAAAACGCCTCATGCTCATGGGCTCGATGCTTACGGTAAACGACGTAGTCGATTACGATACGGCGTATCTGATCGCCGACGATCTCGGCGTAGCCGTTTCCAAAGAAGTCGTCGTCACGATAGAGGAAAAACTGTTTTCCGACGTTGAAGATAAACCGGAACAGCTCAAACCGAGAGCGCCTGTCGTCTGCGTGATGGGCCACGTAGACCACGGCAAAACGTCGCTGCTCGACGCGATACGTCACACACAGGTGACGAAGGGCGAGGCCGGCGGCATCACACAGCATATCGGCTCGTACAGAGTTAAGATAAACGGAAGAGACATCACCTTCCTCGATACGCCGGGTCACGAGGCGTTCACCGCGATGCGTCTGCGCGGCGCAATGGCGACGGATATCGCCGTTATAGTCGTCGCCGCCGACGACGGCATAATGCCGCAGACGGTAGAAGCTATTAATCACGCCAAAGCCGCCGGAGTATCGATAATCATAGCGATCAACAAGATGGATAAACCGCACGCGAACCCCGAGCAGGTCAAGCAGGAGCTTACTAAATATGAGCTCGTGCCCGAAGAATGGGGCGGCGATACGATCTGCGTGCCTGTCTCGGCTCTTACCGGATTCGGTCTTGAAGATCTGCTCGAGAATATCCTTCTCGTAGCGGACGTAAAGGAACTGCGCGCCAACCCCGACAGAGCCGCCAAGGGTATTGTCATCGAGTCGCGCCTCGACCGCGGCAGAGGTCCGGTCGCAACGGTCCTCGTGCAGAACGGTACGCTTCACAGCGGCGATACGGTCATAGCCGGTACGGCTGTCGGCCGCATCAGAGCGATGAAGAACGACAGAGGCGAGACGGTGAAGACCGCCGGTCCTTCCGTACCCGTTGAGATCATAGGCCTTTCCGACGTGCCGACGGCGGGCGACGAATTCGACGCCGTAGCCGACGAAAAGATGGCGAGAGAACTCGCCGAGCAGAGAAAAGCGAAAGAAAAAGAAGCCGAACTCGGCAGCAGAACGAGAGCCACGCTCGAAGACTTCATGTCAGACGAACGCGCCGGCACGAAGATACTGAACCTTATCGTCAAAGCGGACGTCGGCGGCTCGGCCGAGGCGGTCACCGCTTCGCTTGCCAAACTCGTCAACGAAGAAGTGCGCGTTAAGATCATACACAAAGCGGTCGGCGGCATAACCGAGAGCGACGTGATGCTTGCGGCTGCGTCGGAAGCGATAATCATCGGCTTCAACGTGACGGCTGACAGAACGGCTCGTGAATCGGCTAAACTTCAGGGCGTCGAGATACGCACGTATACGGTCATCTACGACTGCATAAACGACGTTGAAGCGGCGATGAAGGGCATGCTCGCGCCGAAGTACCGCGAAGCGATAATCGGCCACGCCGAAGTAAGACAGACTATCCGCGTACCGAACGTGGGAACGATTGCAGGTTCCTACATTCTCGACGGCAAGGTAACGAACAAATCGCTTATCAGAGTCCTCCGCGATTCCGTTATCATATTTGAAGACAAGGTATCGTCGCTCAAACGCTTCAAGGACGACGTAAAAGAAGTCAACAGCGGCTATGAGTGCGGTATAGGTCTTGACAAGTTCAATGACATTCGCGTAGGCGATATACTCGAATCTTATATCATAGAAGAGATCCAGCGCTGATCTTTCAGGGTAAAATGAAACAAAAACGGGGCTTTGCAGCAGCAGAGCTCCGTTTTTTGTTAAACGTGATAAAATCTTTGTGAAAGTTATTGACGGTCATATAATTATATGCTATAATGAAGTCAATCATAAGAGCGATCGAAAGGAACGAGGAATATGAAACGTGAAAGACGCAAACTGCTGACAGCGGCCGTTTTATGTCTGCTCTTTGCGATACTTGCGTCATGCGGTGCGGAGACGGCGGAACAAACAACAATGACCGATACCGCATACGTAAATACGGAAACCGTAACGGAGGTAACTGACGTGATAACGGAAGAAGAGACGGACGCGCCTGAGAAAGACGTATTTCCGACGGGCGAAAACATTGAAATAGGCATATTCTGGGAACCTCCGCACGAATTCACGACGCCGGAGCAATACGATTGGATACGCGACGCAAACGTTACGTTCATAGAGGTAACGAACCGCGACGGCGCGATCAACAAAGAAGAATCCGACAAGCAGATAAAGCTTGCCGCCGAACGCGGCATTAAAATAACTTATTCCCCCAAAGCCGACGGAAAAAATCTGCTCTCCATGAAGAAAGATCAGATCTATGAATACGCGTCGGAACTTGCAAAAAACGAAACCGTGACCGGGATCCACGTTATTGACGAGCCGGCGGAGCCGTGGAGATTCGCCGACGCGTGCGCGGCGATAAAGCAGGCGGGTCTTATGCCGCGCCTCAATCAGCTCCCGTTTTTTGCAACGTGGGTATTTGAAAACTACCGCGGCTTTATCGAGGATACCATAGTCGCAACGGGCAAAGAGAATTACGGTTATTTAAGTTATGACCAGTACCCGTTCCCGTATAACACCGGCGATCCGGATATGTTTTACAATCTCGACCTTTTCCGTCAGATCGGACTTAAATACGACGTTCCGACGGCGTTTTACATACAGTCGATCGGCGAACACGGCAATTTCAGGCGTACGAACGGCGGCGAGATTAGATATCACACCTCTGCCGGACTTGCGTACGGTATCAAATCGATGACGTATTTTACGTGGTGGACCACGGGCTTCTGCGATGAAAAGGATTACGCCATTATCTCGCCTTACGGCGAAAAGACGGACATTTACGACGACGTGGCGGAGATAAACGCAGATATACTGAAGGTCGGTCCGCTCCTCAGACGGCTCGACGCGCTCGAAGTATATCACACGAGCGGCAGGGAACAGGCGATAACTCTGTGCGGCGAAGCCGACGTGCCGCTTTACGTGAAAACGTCCAGATACGGGCTGATAGAATCGCTGATGCGCGACCGTCAGACCGGGCGCTGCTACATAATGCTCGTAAACAAAAATTATAAAAAAGAAGTATC
>JAEEJH010000046.1 GCA_016281775.1 Clostridiales bacterium
AAGACTTCAATGAAAAACAAGCAGCAGAAGCGTCAGAAATTCTCCACGAGAGAATACAACAGATGCAAGATCTGCGGCCGCCCTCACGCTTATCTCCGTAAATACGGTATCTGCCGTATCTGCTTCAGAGAGCTTGCGTACAAGGGCCAGATCCCCGGCGTTAAGAAAGCCAGCTGGTAATAAAACGTTTAAGTACACTCCGTCTTGCGAAAGGAAGCATAACTTAACCGGCGCAAGACAAGCCGCAAAAAGCGGCAGCAAATAAATAAATTGCCTTATGGAGGAGCAACAAAATGCAAATGTCAGATGTTATAGCCGATATGCTTACACGCATAAGAAACGCTAATAACGCAAAGCATGACACGGTCGACATTCCCGCGTCCAACATGAAGAAAGCCATCGCAGACATACTCGTCGACGAGGGCTACATCAAGAATGTTCAGGTCATTGAAGACAACAAGCAGGGTATCCTGAGAGTTACTCTCAAATACGGTCCCAACAAGCAGAAAATACTGCAGGGTCTGCGCAGAGTTTCAAAACCCGGTCTTCGTATCTACGCAAACAGCAAAGATATGCCGAGAGTCATGAACGGTCTCGGCGTAGCGATCGTCTCGACCTCGAAGGGCATCATGACCGATAAACAGGCAAGATCCCAGAACGTCGGCGGCGAAGTGATCGCGTTCGTCTGGTAAGGAGGTAACGGTATATGTCAAGAATTGGTAGAATGCCGGTAGTCATCCCCGCAGGCGTAACAGTGGATATAGAAGAAGGCAACAAGATCACGGTCAAAGGTCCGAAAGGCACGCTCGTAAAGACGTTCCCGGCTCTGATAAGCTTCGAAGAAGAAGGCGCCGTAATTCACGTAAAGCGCCCGAACGACGAAAAAGAAACGAGAGCCCTCCACGGTCTGTCCCGCGCGCTGCTCGAAAACATGATAGTCGGCGTATCCAAGGGCTTCTCGAAGACGCTCGAGATCAACGGTATCGGTTACAGAGCCCAGAAGACCGGAAAAACACTCGATCTTACTCTCGGTCATTCGCATCCCGTAAGATTTGACGAGACCGACACGATCAAATTTGAGGTCCCGAACCCCAACCAGATCATCGTATCGGGTATCGACAAGCAGGAAGTCGGACAGGTAGCCGCTGAGATCAGAGCGACCCGTCCCCCGGAACCCTATCACGGCAAGGGCGTCAAGTATGCGGAAGAAAAGATCCGCAGAAAGACTCCGAAGACCGGTAAGTAATGAAAGGAGCGGATCATTATGGTATCGAGAAAAGACAGTAATAAACAGCGTCTCAAGAGACGTAAGAGAGTCAGAGGCAAGATCAGCGGCACGGCGCAGAAACCGCGTCTGTGCGTTTACCGCTCGCTTGCAAACATCAGCGCTCAGATCATCGACGATGAGAGCGGCAGAACTCTCGTATCCGCCTCGACTTACGAAGCGGAATTCACAGGCAACGGCGGCAACAAGGAAGCCGCAAAGATCGTCGGCAAAAAGATCGCCGAAAGAGCTGCCGATAAGGGTATCACCGAAGTCGTTTTCGACAGAAGCGGATACATCTATCACGGCCGTGTACAGGAACTTGCTGAGGGTGCCCGCGAGGGCGGCCTGAAGTTCTGAGGAGGGTAATATGGTACAACAGAGAATCAATCCCAACGAACTGGAGCTCCAGGAAAAACTCGTCAAGATCAACCGCGTATCGAAAACCGTTAAGGGCGGTCGTATCCAGAGATTCACCGCCATCATGGTTGTCGGCGACGGTCAGGGCCACGTAGGCTACGGCTTGGGTAAAGCCGCCGAAGTTCCCGAAGCTATCAGAAAGAGCATCGAAGATGCCAAAAAGAATATAATCACGGTTGCCATGAACGGCACGACGATCCCGCATCAGGTCATCGGTGAGTTCGGCGCGGGCAAGGTTCTGCTCAAACCGGCATCCGAAGGTACCGGCGTTATCGCGGGCGGCTACGTAAGAGCGGTCATCGACATGGTCGGCATCAAGGACATCAGGGCGAAATGCCTCCGTTCCAACAACCCCGGCAACGTGGTCAAGGCTACGTTCGAAGGTCTCAAGTCGCTCCGTACTCTCGAGCAGGTCGCCGAAATGAGAGGCAAGAACCCGTCCGAGATAAAGAAATAAGGAGGATCTTGAAATGCTTAAAATAACACTCGTAAAAAGCCTTATAGGCGCGAAACCGAAGCAGAAAGCGACCGCCGCTTCTCTCGGACTTCGCAAGATCGGCGACTGCATAACCGCCGAGAAAACTGCTGTTTTAGACGGCAAGATCAACGTCATCTCCCACCTCGTCAAAGTCGAATCGGCTGACTGAGCGGGACGGCGTAAATAAGTATAAGGAGGAAACACAATGAAGCTCCATGAACTTTCTCCCGCAGAAGGCTCCGCGGCGGAAAAATTCCGCAAAGGCAGAGGAGTCGGCTCGGGCAACGGCAAAACGGCAGGTAAAGGTCATAAGGGACAGAACGCGAGATCGGGCGGCGGTGTAAGACCCGGTTTTGAAGGCGGACAATTCCCGCTTTACAGACGTCATCCCAAAAGAGGCTTTAAAAACCATTTTGCAAAGCATTACGCCGTGATCAACGTCGGCGATCTCGAATGCTTTGAAAACGGCGAAACCGTAAATCTTGAAGTTCTTATCGAAGAGGGCCTGCTTAAGAAATCGCTCGACGGTCTCAAAGTGCTCGGCAACGGAGAACTGACAAAGAATTTAACCGTAGAAGCGGCGATCTTCTCCGCCCAGGCTAAGGAAAAGATTGAGGCTGTCGGTGGAAAGGCCGAGGTCAACGCATAATGTTTAAGACAATACGCGATGCGTGGAACGTGCCGGACCTTCGCAGGAAGATACTGTTTACACTGTTTATAATAGTTCTTTACAGACTCGGCTCGGTTATCCCGGTACCGTTCGTGTCTCCGGAAATAACGAAGGCCGCCATAGGTTACGCCGGCAACTCCCTGCTTACGTACTTTACGTTCATAGCAGGTGAATCGTTCTCAAACGCAACATTGTTCGCGCTTTCGATCTCCCCGTACATCACCGCATCCATAGTCGTCCAGCTGCTTTGCGTCGTTATACCGAAGTGGCAGGAATGGCAGAAGGAAGACGGCGAAGAGGGCAGAAGAAAGCTCGACAAAATAACCCGTTATATAACGGTAGGTTTATCGCTCATCACCGCTTTCGGATACTTCCAGTATCTGAGATCGAACGGCAGCATACTCTTTGAAGAAGCTCCGCTGTTCCCGAACAACGCCACGCTCAACGTGTGGGCGATCGGAATAGTGATGGTGGCTTGCTACTGCGCGGGCGCCTGCCTCATCATGTGGCTCGGCGAAAAGATAGACAATTTCGGCATAGGCAACGGTATCTCGATCATACTCTTCATCAATATCCTTTCGGGTATTCCGAGAATGGTCAACACGTTCTATGTCAGAAACCTCCATCCGACGCAGTTCAGCGCCGACCTTACCGAAGCGGACGCGCTTCCGCTGTGGGGATTCATCCTTCTCGCGGCAGGCGTTGTAATCTTCATGCTTGCGGCAATAACGTTCATCGTTCATATGACCGAGGCTGAACGCCGCATCAAGGTCTCTTACGCAAAGAGAGTGCAGGGCAGAAAACTTTACGGCGGTCAGGATTCCGATCTGCCGATCAAGCTGAATATGTCCGGCGTTATGCCGATCATCTTCGCTCAGTCGATAGTTTCGATCCCGTCCACGATCGCTCTTCTCGCTCCCGGCAAGGTGCCCGAAGGCTTCACTACCGGAACGTATGAGATCAAGAACTTCTCACAGTGGTGGTACGTATTCACCAACAAGTGGTTCTCTTACACGAGCCCGATCTATATGATAGTATTCTTCGCGCTCATCATAGCGTTCGCATACTTCTATATCGCGATCTCCTTCGATCCGACCGAAATAGCGAACAACCTGAAGAAGAACGGCGGCTTCGTTCTCGGCATCCGTCCGGGCGCTCCGACCGCAAACTTCATCAAGAACATCACGAACCGCATCACGCTGATCGGCGCGCTCTTCCTGAGCCTCGTCGCCATCATCCCGCTCATAATCAACGCTACCATGTCGAACAGCCTCGGTATCGTTGCGTTCGGCGGTACCTCGATACTCATTCTTGTGGGCGTCGCGCTTGAAACGGTACGTGAACTCGAAGCTCAGCTGACGACGTATCGCCGCCCGGGTCAGAACGGCAGCATATTCCGCGGCAAGAGAAAATAAGGGTATCCGTATGAAGATCATCTTTCTCGGCGCACCCGGAGCAGGCAAAGGGACCCAGTCGGATATAGTATCCGAAACGTACGGCATCCCCGCGATCTCGACGGGAGCGATAATCAGAGAGGCGATAGCCGAAGGCACCGAAATGGGGCTTGCGGCGCGCAGATATACCGAAGCGGGCGAACTCGTGCCCGACGCGGTGGTAATCGGCATAATCAAAGAAAGACTTTCGAAAGAAGACTGCAAAAACGGCTTCATACTCGACGGCTTTCCGAGGACCACCGTTCAGGCTCAGGCGCTCGACGATATGGGCGTAGAGATAGATCTCGTGATCTCGATAGAGGTCTCGGATCAGGATATCGTAAAAAGAATGAGCGGCAGGCGTGTATGCGCTGCGTGCGGCGCGTCATACCACACCGTTTACAAACCCTCGAAGGCGGGCGAATACTGCGAGAAATGCGGTAATGAACTTTCGATACGCAAGGACGACAAGCCCGAGATCGTACTCGAAAGACTCAGCGTATATCACGCGCTCACCGAGCCTTTGAAGGACTATTACAAAAACAAAGGCAAATGCGTCGAAGTCATCGGGCAGGAAGTTCTTGCAGATACGACGGCGCTTGTCCGCGAACAGCTTGTAAAAGCTTTCGGCAGATAATATGATACAGATAAAAAGTGACGCCGCGGTTGCGGCGATGCGTACCGCGGGAAGAATAACCGGCGAAGCTCTGTATCTCGGAGGCCAGGCCGTGAAGGACGGCGTAAGCACCAAGCACATCGACGATATCATAAGACATCATATAGAGAAGTGCGGCGCCAAACCATCCTTCTTAGGCTACGGCGGCTTTCCGGGCAGCGCTTGCATAAGCATAAACGACGAAGTGATCCACGGTATCCCGTCGAAAGACAGGATCATTCATAACGGCGATATCGTGAGCATCGACGTCGGAGCGTTTATAGGCGGTTATCACGGCGACAGCGCGTGCACGTTTTTGTGCGGTCAGGTAAGCGAAGAAGCGAAGACTCTTGTGAAGGCGACTGAAGAAGCCTTTTACAAGGGAGTCGCGTTCGCAGTTGCCGGCAACAGGCTCGGCGACATCGGTTCGGCGATTCACGAACACGTCATGACCTACGGGTTCGACGTGGTCAGAGAGTACGTCGGGCACGGAGTCGGGCGAAACCTGCACGAGGATCCCGAGGTCCCGAATTACGGCCATCCCGGTCACGGGGTAAGGCTGTATAAGAATATGGTCATAGCGATAGAACCCATGGTAACAGCGGGTTCACACGAGGTCAGAGTCGGTAAAGACGGCTGGCTCGTAACAACGAGAGATCACAGTCTCGCGTCGCACTACGAGCATACGGTCCTCATAACCGACGGGGAACCGGTGCTGCTTACGAAAATATGAGGTAAAAATGGGCATCATTGAGCTGTTTTCGAAAAAAAAGGCGAAAGAGATGCAGAAGCCGCCGCTCCCCGGCAGTATCGTGAGATCCACGTCGGGCAGAGACGAGGGCGCGTATTATATCATAACAGAACAGTTTGATAACATATACGTCGCCGTGGCGGACGGCAAATACCGCAGCGTTAGCAGGCCTAAACGCAAAAACGTCAGACACGTTGCACTGACGGGACAAAGGATACCCGATAAGTACACCGTACGGGGCAAGATCGTGATCACCGACGGTGAAGCGGTTGCGATCCTTGCGGGTATCACAGATCCGATAAACACTTGAATGTTTCATATTAAACCTATAAGGAGGAACTATTTTGCCGAAAGACGATGTTGTTGAATTCGACGGTCAGGTCATAGAAGCTCTGCCCAACGCCACCTTCAAGGTGAGACTCACCAACGGTCATATCGTGACCGCGAACATATCGGGCAGACTCAGACTCAACAGTATCAAGGTACTGGTAGGTGATAAAGTCCACGTTGAGGTTTCGATTTATGACCTCTCCAAAGGACGCATCACCTGGAGATCAAAATAATCATAAATCATAAAATGAAAGGACAGGTAACACAAAGTGAAAGTTAAACCTTCCGTTAAGAAGATCTGCGAAAAATGCAAGATCATCAAAAGAAAAGGCCGCATAATGGTAATATGCGAAAACCCGAAGCACAAACAGAGACAGGGTTAATAAACAGGAGGAACGGATTAAATGGCACGTATAGCTGGTGTTGATATACCCAACGCAAAAAGAGTTGAGATCGGTCTTACCTATATCTACGGTATAGGCAGAACGACGTCCAACAAAATACTTGCAAAGACCGGCATCAACCCCGACACGAGATGCAAAGATCTTACCGAGGAAGATGTTGCTAAACTCCGTGACGAGATAGAAAACTTCCACAAGGTCGAAGGTGATCTTCGCCGTGAAGTCGCTCTTGACATCAAGAGACTCGTCGAGATCGGATGCTACAGAGGCGTCAGACACAGAAAAGGTCTCCCCGTAAGAGGACAGAGAACCAAAACGAACGCAAGAACGAGAAAAGGTCGCGCCAAGACGGTCGCAAATAAGAAGAAATAAGGAGTAATTCAAGAATGGCAAAAGTAGTTAAAGCTAAAAAAGCTACAAAGAAACGCCGTGAGCGTAAGAACATTCCGAACGGTGCCGCGCACGTACATTCCACGTTCAATAACACGATCGTGACTATCACGGACAGAAACGGCAATACCGTATCGTGGGCATCCGCCGGCGAGCTCGGTTACAAAGGTTCGAGAAAATCTACTCCGTACGCCGCACAGATGACCGCGGAAGCAGCCGCAAAGGTTGCCATAGACCACGGCATGAAAACGGTTGACGTCTACGTCAAGGGCCCCGGACAGGGTAAAGAAGCAGCGATCCGCGCTCTGCAGACTGCAGGACTTCAGATCGAATGGTTGAGAGACGTAACTCCCATACCGCACAACGGCTGCCGCCCGCCCAAGAGAAGACGTGTTTGATTAAGGAGGATTCATCAAATGGCAAGATATACAGGTCCTGCGTGCAGACTTTGCCGCAGAGAAGGTGAAAAGCTCTTTTTAAAGGGCGACAAATGCAAATCCACGAAATGCGCGCTTAACCGCCGCAGCAAATCTCCGCTTCCCGGCCAGCACGGCGCCGCGAAGAAGCAGCTCCGTGAATACGGTATGCAGCTCCGCGAAAAGCAGAAGGCCAAGAGATACTACGGAGTACCGGAAAAACAGTTCAAGAAATACTTTGTTGCCGCCGATAAAAAAGCCGGCGTAACGGGCGACAATCTGCTTGCTCTGCTTGAGAGAAGACTTGACAACGTCGTTTATTCGATGGGTCTTGCGTCCTCGAGAAAAGAAGCGAGACAGCTCGTCACACACGGTCACTTCACCGTAAACGGCAAGAAAGCGACGATACCTTCCATAATAGTAAGACAGGGTGACGTCATAGCTCTCAAAGAAAAATCCAAAGAGAGCCCGAAGTTCAAAGAACTCATGGAAGCGATGCAGGACGTAACGATCCCGCAGTGGCTTTCCGTTGACAAAGAGAACGCTAAAGCGACCGTGATCGCTCTCCCGACCAGAGCAGACGTCGAGTTCCCGTTCGAAGAACACCTGATAGTCGAGCTTTATTCGAAGTAATAAAGACCTCCCCGGCGCGGGGTATGGTTTTTCCGCGCTTTTATGTAAACGACCACAAATCCGCAGTTTACTTCATTGCTATTTAGGAGGTACGTAATGATAGAAATTCAGAAACCGCAGATCTCTATCCCCGAATCTGAGGACGAGAGGTACGGCACGTTCGTCGTCGAGCCGCTCGAGAGAGGCTACGGCATAACGCTCGGTAATGCGCTGCGCAGAGTGCTGCTCAGTTCACTGCCCGGTGTCGCCCCCGTTTGTATAAAAATAAGAGACGTCATCCACGAGATCTCGACGATCCCGGGAGTAAAAGAAGACGTCTGCGAGATAGTTCTCAACGTAAAAGGCATACTTGCGAAGCTCCATGTTGACGGCCCGAAGACCGTTATGATCAGCGCGACGGGCGCCTGCGAAGTCAAAGCAGGCGATATCACGCCCGATTCGGATATCGAGATACTCAACCCCGATCTTCACATATGCACTCTTTCGGAGAATACGAGCTTCTTCATGGAGATCACGTTCGATCACGGCAGAGGCTACGTCTCGCAGGAAAAGAATAAACAGATCAACCAGACACAGCAGCTCGGAGTGATTTTCACCGATTCGATCTACACGCCGGTAAAACTCGTCAATTATACGACCGAGAGCATCCGCGTGGGCAACAGCGGCGTTACAGACTATGACAGACTGACGCTCAACGTTGAAACGAACGGAGTCATATCCGCAAAAGAAGCCGTGTCGCTCGGCGCCAAGATACTCAACGAGCATCTCAACCTTTTCGTCGATCTTTCCGACGAAGCAAAGAAGGCTGAGATCATGGTGGACAGCAAAGAGACACAAAGAGACAAGATCCTTGAGATGACCATTGAGGAGCTTGACATGTCCGTGAGAAGCTTCAACTGTCTGAAACGTGCGGACATCCATACAGTCGAAGATCTGATTAACAAGACAGAAGAAGATATGATCAAGGTGAGAAACCTCGGCAAGAAATCGCTTGAAGAGGTCATCGCCAAACTTAACGAGCTCGGACTCAGCCTGAAAAAGTCTGAAGAATGAGCAACTATAAGGAGGAACATCTGAAATGCCCGGCACAAGAAAGTTAGGCAGAACGACCGATCACAGAATGCTCATGCTCCGCGGCATGGTAACGCTGCTTATCGAAAACGGTCAGATAGAAACAACGCTCACCCGCGCCAAAGAGGTTGCCCCTCTCGCGGAGAAAATGATAACTCTCGGCAAAAAGAATACGCTCGCGACCCGCAAGGAAGCATATAAGTTCCTTACGAAAGAATCCGCAGTATTCAAACTCTTCAACGAAATGGCTCCGTTCTTTTCCGAAAGAAACGGCGGTTACACTGCCGTTTATAAACTCGGCCCCCGCCGCGGCGACGGCGCCGAAATGGCTCTCGTAAAATTCGTCGGCTACGAAAAGAAAGAACCCGAAAAGAAGAAAGACGAGAAAGAGGATAAATAATTCCATAAAAGACAGGCTGTCTGACAAACCCGTGAGGAGCGTCAGACAGCCTTTTTCCGTGTAAAGATTTCTTCACCTTCAAATGCGCGCAGCGCCGCGGGCGGGAGCAAAGGGGTTCCCCGAAAAAGCTGTGCTTTTTTGGGGGTTCCCGGGAGGGGAGGACCCGCCCGCGGGATATCATTAAAGCTATCGGTGAAGAAAACCTTTGCGCGTCTACGCTTTATTTCGGATCGTAAGCCGGATTATACGCGTAAAAATTTCTCGAATCGAGCTTGTCGGTGATCATTCCGAGAGCTTCTCCGAAGCGCTGAAAGTGGACGATCTCGCGCTGGCGCAGAAATCTGATCGGATCGATAACGTCAGGATCGTCGATAAGCGTCAGAATATTGTCGTAGGTCGTACGCGCTTTCTGCTCCGCCGCCATATCTTCGGAAAGATCCGTTATCGGGTCGCCTTTCGACTGTAAATACGCCGCCGTGAACGGAGTACCGGACGCCGCCTGAGGATAAACGCCGACCGTGTGATCGACGAAATACGCGTCGAATCCCTGCCTTATGATCTCATCCGGCGACAGGTTCGCCGTCAGCTGCTGTAATATCGCGCCGATCATTTCGAGATGCGCAAGCTCTTCTGTACCTATATCGGTAAGAAGCCCGGCGACGCGGGCGTCGGGCATCGCGTAACGCTGAGAAAGATAGCGCAGAGAAGCTCCGAGCTCGCCGTCCGGTCCGCCGTACTGGCTGATTATTATCTTTGCTGCGCGAGCGTCCGGCTTTTTGATGTTCACCGGATACTGCAGACGTTTTTCATATCCCCACATTATTTATTCGCCTCCTTCATCCACGGCATCGGCGCGGAGTTCCAGTTCCAGCCGCCCGACGTATTAAGACAATACGAATCGAGCGGGCCGTAGTTTTCGGTATATTTCCCGACAAGCTCCGCGCGTTTATCCATATATTCCGAAAAAAGCGCAAGCGCTTCCGCACAGTCGGGATGCGTGTCAAGATAGAGCCGAAGATCGTCGAGAGCGAAGCTGACCTCGTTTATCTGATCGAACAAGGCTTTTTTGCCACCGTCGTTATTGCAGTAACCGTTCATTTTCCGCATCCTCCCGAAAAGGGCATATAAAGTTCCGGGAAAAGCGTGCCGCGCCCGAGCGCCTCGCGCGGCTCATATACTTTTCCGTATTGCTGATCTTTGACGTACGCCATGGCAAGCGACACCGGCTGATCCGTGCAGAGGCAGCTTCTGCCGTCGCCGCGATCGCCGCGCCTGCCGGACGCGCCGCAGTTATATCTGTAATTCTGCATATATACAGTTGTTCCTTTGCTTAAAATGACGCTTTCGCGCCTGATAATATTGTATGAGACGGGAAGGGTGAGGGTGAAAATAATTGAGAATTGACAGTTGAGAATCAAGGTGTCGCAATACGCGAACCCCGGCGCTCGTCTCGTTTGTGCCGGGAAACCCCAAAACTCGGCGTAAGCCGCAATTCATGCGCGAAGCGTAATCCATGGCGGCGCAGCCGTTAATTTATGCCGCGGCAGCGGCAATTCATTTCAGCTAAATTCGCTTACGCGAGCTAAATTTGCTTTGCAAGCTAAATTGCGCAAAGCGCAGCTAAATTCGGCGTTTCACGCCGAGCTCTTAATGTGTCGCTGCGCGACATTCGGTGTGCCTTCGGCACCCTTGGGGGTTTCCCACCCCTCCGCTCGCATACGCTCGCAACCCCCAAACCCCCTTACCCCTCCCTCGATCTACCATCGAGGGGGCCGCGCGGCGTAATAAAAAAGCCCCGTTGAATAACGGGGGGGATGGTGGGGGCTTGGGGGCGGTTAAGGGGGGCGGGGAGTCCCCAAAAACTCGACTCGTCAGAGCCGACTTTCACCGCGCCGTGATGCCCCAACACGAACCAAGTGAGTGTTGGGGGTTCGCGGAAGCGATTTCACACGCGAAGCGTACATCACACGCCGAAGGCGTATTTAACTGCGG
>JAEEJH010000047.1 GCA_016281775.1 Clostridiales bacterium
CTTACCGTGCTCGGAAGTCGCATAAACGCCGAAATAAGCCTTTCAAAAGGCGCAAAGCACCTCGAAATAAAGACCGGGGTCGACTGGAACGAGGTCGGCGGCGAGACGGTGCCGGTGCTTGCGTTCGCTCTGCCGCTTTCGTATAAAGCGGATAAATATTTATACGACGTACCGGCGGGAGTCGTTTTGCGCAAGCCCATGGACTTTGACGTATCGGCGCTGAGTTTCGCCGCCGCTCCGAACGGCGACAGATGCGCGGCGCTGACAGTCGACAGCAAGTACGGTTACAGAGCGCGTGAAGACGGAACGCTGATCTCGACGCTCATAAATTCGGCGGTATTTCCGGATAAGTATCCCGAACGCGGAATACACAGAATAACCGTCAATATCGCGCTGACTTCTTCCGACGCGAAAACGCTTACCGAATACGCCGACTCGGTCAACAGAAAGCTCGCGTATATCCCTGCGTCGTCGCACAAGGGCGCGCTCAAAGCGCACGGCTCTCCGTTCGGCGTAAAATGCAAAGGCGGCGTCGTATCTGGTATCGAGATATCAAAAGACGGTTCTTCTCTGCTCGTCAGAGCATATTCCGTATCGGAAGCTTCAAGCCTTGAACTGACCTTTGACAAGCCCGTGAAGGACGCGTACGCGGTCGATTATCTCGAGCGCAAAGAAAACGCGCCGGTCAGCGTGAACGGCGGCGAGGTCTGCGCAAAGATCGGGGCGTATGGAATACTGACGGTAAAAGTTGAGTTTTGACCGGGCGCGCCCGAAGGGCATATCGCTGTTCGCTTTTGACGTAATATCCGCGATGATCATTCAAAACAAGCCGATTTTTCGGCTTGTTTTTTATAAAAATGCAAAAAACACGTAAGATTTTTCCGGTTTTCGTGTCTGTAATAGTGAATCGATTCAATATGAGGAAAGAAAAATGAACGATAAAAAACTGATCGAGCTTTTGCACAAAGACCGTGAAGCGGGCATGACTGCGCTGATAAAGCAGTATTCGGGCTTCGTCTTCTCCGTTGTCAGAGCGGTGCTTTCAGGCGTTTGCGATTCCTCGGAGACAGAAGACTGCGTCACCGACGTTTTCATAAGATTTTATTCGGGACTCGGCGATTACAAAGCCGACGCCTCCGTGAAAACGTACCTCGGCAGAATTGCGCGCAACGCTTCGCTCAACTGCTTAAGAAACAGGGCGCCGTTATATTCCGTTGAAGACGATCTGACGCTCGAAATACCGGACGGCGGCGATCTCTGCGATGAAGCGGCAGAAAAAGATCTGCTGCGGCGGATATTCGCCGAGATCAGATTATTCGGACCGCCCGACTCGGATATTTTGTTCCGTAAATACTATCTCGGACAGAGTTCGAAGCAGGTCGCAAACGATCTGAAAATGACCGTATCGGCAATCGACACGCGGGCGCACAGAGCCGTGCAGAAGCTCAAAGAAAAATTCAAAGGAGAGATCTTATGAAAAAAAGATTTTCGCAAATCGCCGATCTGGCGGAGCCGTCGTCAATCGACGGAATGTTTGATAAAATAAAGCCCGAAAAGCTGCCGAAAAGCACGGCGGCTGAAATAACAGAGAGGGCGGGCGGTAAAAAAGCGGCGCCGGTAAGAAGAAGGATCGTCGTATTCGCCGCCGCGGCGGTATGTCTCGCCGTACTGTTCGGCGCGGTATTCGGCTCCGACATTTTCGGCGGTGGCAAGATCAAGGCGCTCGACCTTATGGAAGGGATAGAGCCGAACGATCACGGACAGATAAAGAAGGTCGATCCGGCAAGCGCGGCAAAAGCCGTTGATTTTGCCGTAAGGCTTTTCAAAGAGTGTTATAACGGCAAAGAAAACGTGCTGATCTCGCCGTTATCGGTACTCTCCGCTCTTGCGATGACTCAAAACGGCGCGGGCGGCGAAACGCTTGCGCAGATGGAGCAAACGCTCGGCATGGGCAAAGACGAGCTGAACGAATTCTTCCGCTCTTATAACGACGCCGTGAAAAACAGCGGGAAAACAAAGTTCAAGCTTGCGAATTCGGTTTGGTTCAAGACCGACGAGCGCTTTATGGTAAACCGCGGTTTTCTGCAGACGAACGCCGATTATTACGGCGCCGACGCATACGAAGCGCCGTTTGACGATACAACGCTATCCGATATAAACAACTGGGTAAGCAAAAATACCGACGGTATGATAAAGAACATTCTTGACAGAATACCGAACGACGGTGACAAAGAAGCCGTGATGTACCTGATAAACGCGCTCTGCTTCGACGCCGAGTGGGCGGAAAAATACGACAAAAATCACATAAAAGAAGCCCGCTTCACGTCTATAAACGGAACGAAAAAGGATGTTGATATGATGTATTCGACCGAATCGGTATATTACGACGACGGCAAAGCGGTCGGATTTATGAAGCGGTACGAGGGCGGAAGATACGCTTTCGCGGCGTTTTTGCCGAACGCGGGCGTAAACTTGTCCGATTACGTCGAAAGCCTCGACGGTCAGACTCTTTACGAAACGCTGAACTCTCCGCAGTATATCGCTGTCGACGCGGCGATGCCGTCGTTCGAAACCGAATACAAGATTGGTATAAGCGACGCGCTGAAAAACATGGGCGCCGTCGACGCCTTTGATGAAGAAAATGCAGACTTCAACCTTATCGGAACATGGTCGACCGGACAAAACATGTTTATCAGCCGCGTGATTCATCAAACGTATATCTCGGTGACCGGAAAAGGCACGAAAGCCGGAGCGGCGTCGGCTGTCGAGATTGCGGTAACGAGAGGTAGAGACGCGCCGGATCCCGAGCGCAAAAGAGTCATACTGAACAGACCTTTCGTTTATATGCTGATAGATACCGTTACGAAAACACCGTTCTTCATAGGAACGGTGACTGACGTCGGAACAAATTGAAAAGGCGGCGCGGCTTGAAATGATTTTTTTCAAGCCGCGCCGGATCATTCGTTTTTTATTTCAGTTTTTCGCAGAATTCGTCGAGCGCTTTTTCGTTTTCCTCGCTCGGTTTGTCTTTCGGATCGACGAGGGTCAGATGAGCGTCGAACGAGTCGATACCGAGGGCGGATCTCAGTTTTTCCTCCGCTTTGTCCGTTCCGCCGCCCGAACAGCAGGTGATCAGAGCGAAGCGTTTGCCTTTCAACGCTTCGGCGTTTTCCGTTATGAACGTACGGATCGGCGGCGTGAAAGTACCCGCCCAGACCGGCGTGCCGAATATGATGCGGTCGTATTTACCGGCGTCGAATTCGTAAGGCAAAAGCTTCGGCTTATCTCCCATGACGGCGCTTTTGCCGCCCCAGAAGAATTTTTTGAAGCCTTTGTCGGGATACGCCTTTTCGGGTTCTATGCGGAGCGTATCTGCGCCTGTGTTTTCGGCGATCAGCTTCGCCGCGTATTCGGTATTACCGAGCATCGAATAATAAACAATAATATCTTTCATACCATACCTCCTGCAAGTATTGTACGCCTGTTGCGTGAACGTTTCAGGCGGCGCGCGGATCTCAGCGACCCGGTATAAGAGTCACACATACGGCGTATCCGGCGTATTCTTCCGGATCGGCGTTTTCGCCGCGGAGCGATATCGCGCAGTCGCCGTGATCTATATTAAGATAATACGAACCGTCCGCAAATCCGATAACGCGCCGAGAATCGCCGAGGGCGAAGCTTTACGCGGAATCCGTCGGGAACAGCAGACCGGACGGTTTTTTTAAAAACTGTACCGCTTTTCGTATTCTTCATACTGTTCTTCAAATTCTGCAGACCTCTTGTCCTTTATCCTGTCAAGATATTCGTGCGTATCGAACTCGTCGTATTCGAGCTCTATCATAGCCGCGGCGACGTTCGAGCAGTGGTCGGACACACGCTCGAAATCGGTGAGCAGATCGTTTAAAACGAAGCCGAGACTGACCGTACATTCACCGTTCTGCAGCCGCTCTATGTGGTTGAGTTTCGATTTATCGCAGAGCACGTCGATCAGTTCTTCCAAAGGCTCGATACGCTTCGCTTCTTCTATACTGCCGGTTACGAACGCTTCGACCGAGAGACGGAGTATTTCGTTGACCGCTTCGAATACGACGCGCATCTCTTCTTTCGCGCTCTTTGAGAAAACGAGTTTTTTGTCTTTTATCTCAGCCGCGCTTTCGGCTATGTTCAGCGCGTGGTCGGATATGCGTTCAAAGTCGGACAGGGTGTGCAGAAACAACGAAACGTTTTTGTTCTGCTGTTTTGTAAGCTCGCGTCCCGTGAGTTTAACGAGGTAGGTGCCGAGGCTGTCTTCGTATCTGTCGACGCTCTCTTCAAGCTTTGCGACGCGGGCGAAGCCTTCCTGCGAATATTCGGTGACAAGCTTCGTGGCTATCTCGAGCGCCTCTTTTGATCTGTTCGCCATTTCGATCATCGCCGTTCTGCTCTGATCGACCGCAAGCGCGGGGTGCGATATGAATATCTCTTCGAGAAGCGGTTTGTCGGCGTCTTCTCCGCTCTTGTCTTTGACAAGCGTTTTTACGAGCGTTTCGATGACGTCGGTAAACGGCAGAAGCAGTATCACGACAGCGAGTCTGATAAAGCTGTTGAGCAGCGCGATCATGAACGGATCGGTCGCGTTTTCGGAGAAACCGAAACCGATTATCGCGTCGCTGAGATAGTAAGCCGCCGCGCAGACCGTTACGCCGATGACCGACGATACCGGATATATGAGCGAAGCGCGCTTGCCCGCCGCGGTCGCGCCGAGCGCGGACAGAAGCACCGGCACCGAGGCGCCGATCGTCACGCCGAGCAGAAGCGGTATCGCCGTGCCTATGCTTATCGTACCGGATACCGATAACGCCTGGATGATACCGACCGCCGCGGACGCCGACTGGAGTATCGCCGTAAATACCGTGCCGGCGAGAACGCCGAGTATCGGATTCGAAAGCGACGTAAGCATCGCGCGGAACGGCTCGGAATCGCCGAGCGAACTGACGGCGCCGCTCATCGCGCTCATACCGTACATCAGCACGGCGAAGCCCATCATTATGCCGCCGAGTTTTTTCATCGTCGGCTTTTTGACGAATATACAAAACACGATGCCGACGGCGGCTACGACCGCGGTTATGACCGCGGACGAGAACAGACTCTCCGCGCCTTTGGTCTTGCCGATGTAGTTAAGACAGATGATCCAGCCGGTTATGCTCGTACCGAGTATCGCGCCGAGTATGACGCTTACCGCCTGCCTGAGCTTCATCATACCGGAATTCACAAAACCGACCGCCATGACCGACGTGGCGCACGACGACTGGATAACGGCGGTGACGCCAGTACCGAGCAGTACGCCTTTGAACGTCGTGTCGGACAGTTTGTAAAGTATCAGCTCGAGTTTACTGCCCGCCACGCTTTTGAGTCCGTCGCCCATCAGCTTCATACCGAAGAGGAACAGAGCTATGCCGCCGAGCAGTTTTATGACGCTTACTATTTCCATAAATATACCTCATTATCATCATTCATTATGATTATCGCCCGTTTTGGTTAAATCAAAAACCTTAAAATGGTTAAATCTGAGTAAAATCTCTTTACATTTGGTTTTTTTATGATATAATATAGGTGAAATTGCTGAAAAAGGTGATAATATGATCTATTTGCTTGAAGATGACGACAGCATACGGAAGCTCGTCATATACGCGCTGCAGAGTCAGGGATTCGAAGCGGAAGGATTCTCGGAACCTGAAGCCTTCAGGCGCGCGATGAAAGACCGCATACCCGATCTTTTGCTGCTCGACATCATGCTGCCGGAAGAAGACGGGATCTCAATACTGAAAAGCCTTCGCGCCTCCGAGAAGACCGGGCGGCTGCCGGTCATAATGCTCACTGCAAAGAACACGGAGTTCGACCGCGTGGAAGGGCTCGACAGCGGAGCCGACGACTACATATCGAAGCCTTTCGGTATGATGGAGCTTACGGCGCGGATCAAGGCGGTATTGCGCCGCGCGCAGATTAAGGAGACCGTGAGGGAATACCGTATCGGTTCGCTCTATCTCTGCCCCGAGCGGCACGAGGTGACGGTCGGCGGCGTACAGACCGATCTGACTTATAAAGAATTCTCTCTGCTGTGTCTTTTCTGCGAAAACAAAGGCATGGTGCTTACGAGATCCGTACTGATGGACAGAGTATGGGGAATCGACGCCGACTGCGAAAACCGCACGCTCGACGTCCACATCAGGACTCTGCGTTCTAAACTCGGCGCGGCGGGCGGATATATCGAGACGGTGCGCGGCATCGGTTACAGAATGGTCGGTGATACTAATGACGGGTAAAATATTCAGATACGTTTTCATTATGGGTATATTCGTGCTCATTCTCTGCTACGCTCTGTTCGTCGGGCTTCAGTATTCGAAGACGAAAGAAGAGACCTATTCCACGCTTCAGCAGGAGGCGATATACGCCGCGAACGGCATTATGCACTCGGGCGGCGAATATCTCGAAACGCTCGATACGAAAAACAGGATAACGTGGATCTCGCCGGACGGCAGCGTGCTTTTCGACAGCAGCTTCGGCACAAACGTCGCAAATCAGGGCGGCTATACCGAGGTCGTGCAGGCGATAACGGAGGGCGAGGGACACGTCATACGAAAATCCGAGAGCACCGGTAAGGAGACGGTTTATTACGCCGTACGCTGCGCCGACGGGACTGTAGTGAGACTTTCAAAGCCTCTTTCCGCCGTATGGAGCGCAATACTCACGGTAAGCCCGGTACTGTGGATAACGGTCATAGTTCTGGCGTTTGGCGGCATCGTCGCCTTTCGCGCCGCGAATCAGATAACGAAACCGATCAACGAAATAGATATCGACGGGCAGAAACCGGCGGCGGTCTATCCCGAGCTTGCTCCGCTCGTGGAGCGCATCAGAGAACAAAACCTGACGATAGGCGAGCAGATAGACGAACTGAAAAGACGGCAGAAGGAATTCTCCGTTCTTACGGAGAATATGAGCGAGGGCTTCGCTCTCATAGACAAAAACGGCGTTGTGCTCAGCGCGAATTCGGGAGCGGCGAGGATACTGCCGCCGTGCGAGGCGGGACAGCCGCTTACCGAAAGCGGGCATACGTTCATTGCCGATACGGTCAAAAAAGCCCTCGGCGGCGAGCGCGCCGAGATGATGACGGAGCAAAACGACAAATGCTATCAGATAATAGCGAATCCCGTTACGGTCAACGGAGCCGCGGCGGGCGCGGTGATACTGACGGTGGACGTGACGGAGACTCTGCAGAGAGAACGTCTGCGCCGCGAATTTTCGGCAAACGTTTCACACGAGCTGAAAACGCCGCTGACCTCGATCTGCGGTTTTGCCGAGCTTATGATGCAGGATCTCGTACCGCCGGACAAATCGAAAGAATTCGCCGGCGACATATACCGCGAATCTCAGCGGCTGATATCGCTGATAAACGACATAATCGAGCTGTCGCGCCTTGACGAGCAGACGAATATACCCGAAAAAGCCGACGTCGATCTGTACGCCGCCGCGGAGGACGTGCTCGACGGACTGCAGAGCGCGGCAGACAGGAAGAACGTGAAGCTGACGCTTCAGGGCGAACACGCTGTCGTGGCGGGCATACCGAACTATATCGACGAGATCGTGTATAACCTCTGTGACAACGCCGTCAAGTACAACCGCGACGGCGGCGAGGTGACCGTGACGGTATCCAAAACCGGCGTTTCGGCTGTGCTGACCGTGGCGGATACGGGCATAGGCATACCGGCGGAGTACAAAGAGAGGATCTTCGAGCGGTTTTTCCGCGTGGACGGCGCGAGATCGAAAGGCGTGCCCGGCACGGGGCTCGGGCTCTCGATAGTCAAGCACGCGGCGCAGCTGCACGGAGCTCACGTTTCGATCGACAGCGAACCGGGCGAAGGCACGGTGATAAAAGTAAGTTTTCCGCTGAAATAATGCAATAAAAACAAGGCTGATCAAAGCCGGTAAAACGGTTTTGATCAGCCTTTTCGTTACGTCGTTGAGCGCCGGGATCAGTTTTTGTAAGCCGCTTCGAGCGTATCTCCGAGGAGTACTCTTACGGCGTGGATATAGTCGTCGTCGCTCGAATACGTAAGAACGCTCGTGGTTATTCTCGAAAGCATATCGTTCAGCGCTTTGGTGCCGAGTTTCGCTTCGAGCATGCAGAGCATCTGATAGTCTTCTATACCGTCTCTGATGTTTTCAAGTCTCATGGTCGGTATCGGATAAAGCGTACCGAACGTGTGGCCGCTGTATATAAGTATACCGTCGCCGAAGGCGCCGCCTGTCCACGGCTGAGCGGTTCCCCAGTAGTTGACCTTCCAGTAGTCCACCGCCCAGTATAGGAGACCGGTGACTTTGAGCTGCTTCATCTGCCAGAGGCTGACTATCGTCTCGGTACCGTCGCTCAGAAGCTGCCAGTTTACGTAGGGCTCCGTCGGGTTGACGCATATATACGCCCAAAGCTCGTCTCCGCCGGCGACTTCGTTTTTCATTCTGTCGGTGAATACTCCGTATTTTGCATCCTGCTCTTTGCTCTGCAGATACGAAGCTCCGGATATGCAGCCGAGATCCCGGGGTGTGAAAGCGTCAAGTTTCGGGCACCAGATATTCACGTACTGAGAAAGGAATCCCACGGAGTCGAAATCGGCTTTGTCGGCGGTC
>JAEEJH010000048.1 GCA_016281775.1 Clostridiales bacterium
ATAGCGAGAGCAAAAACGAAAGCCTTAACCTGCTGCGGCGAGAACTGTCTTTGCTTTCCAAAACTCACCGCGAGGTTTGCCTTGCCTTCTATTTCCAAAACAAATCCTGCAAAGAAATAGCGGAAGAACAAAACATCAGCCTTGAAATGGTTAAGTATCACCTGTTCAAAACAAGGCAATTATTGAAAGAAGGTATCGGTATGGAAAGACAGTTAGGTGAAAAAAGCTATAACCCTGCAAAATTTGAATTTGTTACGATATTTTCAGGGCAATTCAACCGCGAATACAAAAATCTGTTTAATCGCAAGTTGCCCGGAAACATACTTCACAGCGCATATTACACGCCAATGACGATCCGTGAACTGTCGCTTGAACTCGGCGTTTCGAGCGTCTATATGGAGGACGAAGTCGCGCTGCTTGAACAATACAAGCTGCTCACGGCACTGCCGGGCGGCAAATATCAGACAAACCTTGTCATATTCACCGCCGATTATACATGGGAATTCTATTCAAAAGCAAAAAATTTTTGCGTTCAAAATATCGGGGAAATCATCAAAGATATAAAAGCGTATCTTCCAAAGATCCGCAAGATCGGCTTCAGAGGCTGTTTTCTGGATGACAACCGCTTGCTTTGGCCGCTGTTATGGTATATCATGGGCAGAGGCGATAATGAGTTCAGAAACAGCATGCCGGACAGCGGATCGGATGAGATCTATTCAGGTGCAACCGGGATCAATTACGGAACAGATTATGGCGAGACCGGGTCAGATACTGAAAAAGAGAGCCTGATTATAAAAGAATATGAATGCTGCGGGTTTGCAGGTTACGCCGGGATCGATGAAAAGTATGCGGTATCTTTTGCCGATTTCGGAGTTTTGCCGAAAAGCTGTCATTACGGCTTTAATGGCGCACTCGTCAGGGATTCTTTGAGCTTCGGATATGACGATTATCCGGTCTTCAAAGACCGTGAACTTACACAGGTCACAGCGATACTGAGCGGTTTGATAAACAAAACAGCGTATCTGTACAATGAGCTGAATACGATTGCAGTGAAGCTTATGAAACAGCACGCACCGAAGAGCGTTGCAGGTATCATTGAAAAGATAATCGGTTTGACCTTGTTTTTCAGAACGGTCGGCTTTATCGGAAAATGCGCCGCCGATTCCGGCGAACTGACAGTTCCGGACGACGAAAAACCGATCGCTGTATTTGTTTATGAAATCGACAATGATGATAAACAAGTAGCAAGAAATAACGTTCAAGTGTAAATAACAGCTTGGGACGTGGATGTTTTGATAAAAGGCGTATTGTTTTTCTTGAAATTATTTGCTGAAATCATTGAGGCGGGGATTGCTCCCCGCCTCGTGCGTTTATCGGTAGATTATTTCGTTCAGTACGAAAAGATGCCGCAGTGGAAACAGTACCTTAAAGCGTTCATCAAATATTCTCTTGAAGGCAGTCCGGATAAGTTGTCTTTTATCGAAAATATGAGGCGGCACGGATACGACGTGAAGTGGGAGGACGGTCATAAATACGTTACCTTTACCACTCCGGAGGGATACAAGTGCAGAGATAACAAGCTGTTCGACGACAGATATCTGCGGTGCAATATGGAGATATATTTCGCCATACGCAACTATGAGAAAACGGTTAAAAAGCGCAGAGATGAGCTGAAAAAAGGTAATGGATATTTACGAGGACGGTGAGATAACCGACAGATTTTTTGAAACGGATCTGACTCCTACAGATGAGGGAAAAATCTGCGACTGGATACCGGTGGATATGGACGAATAAACGGCAAAAAAAAACAATCCCCGGAGACATTAGTCTCCGGGGATTGATGTGATATGCGGTTGTTTTAATCGCCTCGTAATCGTTTACCGGACGTCATACGTCGGCTTTTTTATTTTTCGGCTGAGACCGCGAATATGCCCGCCGCGCCGTCCTGCGCGTTCGACGTTACGGTGATCCGCTCTATACGCCGCCTCGTTCCGAGATCGAATTCAAGCAGATTGAATACGGCGCCTCCGGCTTCCGCCGCCGCGTTTTCGCACCAGAGCTTCCTCTGCGGATAATCGGGACAAACGGTGCCGTCGTAATCGCCTTTCACTAAGTCAGGCAGAGCCGCGCCGCGTTCCGTTCCCGGGCTGTAAGTGCCGAAGCCGGCGAGCACGGCGTTTGAAAAGCCGAAATCAAGAGCGCCTGCGACCGTCAGCGGGTATACGTACACGGGCGGCAGATGCGTCTTTTCTTTTTTGCACCATATCTCCGCCGAAAACGCCTCGCAGAATACCTCGTGATCGTCGGCAAACGCCGAGATCAGCACGTACAACTTGCGCGCGTCTTTGTCTATCTTTACGTCCGCGATCCTGTGCTCAGCGGACGATACCGGTATGAATTTGCCGGAAAGCTCAAATTCCGCGCCGCCGACGGTTATTTTGTCCGGTACGTTTTTAAGATATTCGTCCGGACCCATAACGGCGCAGCCGTGATGCTGAAACATACCGTATTTGCGCCAGTTTGCATATTCCTCGGCGCCGTATCCGTCAATGCGGATCTGTTTCGCCGAATACTGTCTGTCCGATATGAGGTCGAATTCCTCGCCCTTGCCGTCAATGATGAACAGAGCGCGGTTCTTGCCGTGAAGCGTTTCGAGCGTACAGTCGACTGCGGTCTCCGCGGTCCCGTTCGCTTCACAGCAAAGCGGAAAGACGACCGTTTTGCCGCAGGTGAATATCTGAGCCGTGCCATTTACCTGCTGTTTTGAGAAATTGCGATATACAACGTGAAGCGCGCCGTCATATTTTGCTCTTATTTCATACGCCGGCGTGACCGTGAGCGACACGGGGTAAAGGAATTCAACGCCGCCGCTTTTAAGCTTCAGCGCAAACGTGCGCCTTGAAAAGTTAACGAGCCCTATCGCGCCGTATTTTTTATATGCATCGAGTATGCCGCGCTTCAGCCTGAATGATGACGCGTCGTCGAATATGCCCTCTCGGTCGACTGCGCCGGTCGCCTCGCATCCCGACAGCTTTATATCGAGTGCGTCGCCGCAAGCGGCGTTCTTGTCGCATTCAACGGAAAACTCAATCGGAAACAATTCTATCGTCACTTCCGCAGTCGACGTATCCGTAAGCTCCGCGTAAAGCTCGCAAAAGCCGCATTCGTATTTTATTACGCATTTGACATCTGAATTATTGCAGTAAACGCGCGCGTCCCTCTGTACGGCAGTTCTCATTCTGAGGACTTTTTTACAGCCGTCTTCCGACGTTATTTTCAGGTTTATCCTGTTTCCGTCCTTTTTGTATTCATATGATACGGAAGGAAGATGAAGCGACGCGTGATCCCATTCCGTCGGGAAGCACGGCGAAACAGTCAGAGTCTTCGATATCATATCGCGGTGAAGACCGAAAACCGACTCGATAAGCTCCTGTGCGAACACTCCGGCGGACGGTGAGAAATACGCGAAACGCTTTTCGTTCGCGGTCTCCGGGAAAGCTCCGCGCTGAAATTCTCCGCAGACGCGCCGCGCCACGAATCGAAGCGGCTTTATCGCGTCGTCGGCTCTGCCCGCCGCGGCGTAAGCCGCCGTCGCGAAAGGCTGCATATCGGAGCCCGCCTGCATACCCCACGTCGGTACGCCCCAATATCCGTGATCTCCGAAGTGGTTTGACTGATATACCTCGCCCTCGGGTCCCGTCATCCTGTGTTTTAAGTGGTCGAGAGACGAAGCGGCGTCAAGGCTGTCAACGTAACCGTATATAACGGGATAACAAATACCGTGGTAAGTCGTGTCAAGTCTTTCCGCGCCGAGCTGATCCGAAAACCAGATGAATCTGCCGATA
>JAEEJH010000049.1 GCA_016281775.1 Clostridiales bacterium
GGCTTCGCCGTGTGAGATCCGACTTCATCGGGTGAAATCGCTCCGCGATGAAATCCGGCTTACGCCGGGTTAAAGTGTCGGCAAAGCCGACGGTCCGTGTGACGCGTACCGCGTCACCCTTGGGGATTCCCACCCCTCCGGCGCGGTAAACCGCGCCAACCCCCAAACCCCCTTAACCCCTCCCAAGCGATCAAAGATCTCTTGGGGCTCGCCGCGCGGTGCCCCCCTGAAAGAATTGCGGGGGGAAGGGGGTACGGGGGATATAGGGGGGGCGGGGGATCCCCCGTAAAAAGAAATATTCCTATTTCACCCGGTTCGCAAGAACCGGATTTCACCGCCAAAGGCGATTTCGCCGCGAAAGCGATTTCACTCGTCGGCTCTGCCGACGAATTTCACTGCGGCGTCAGCCGCTCGGGGTGGGGGATCCCCCGTAAAGAATTCCTATATCACCCGGTTCGCAAGAACCGGATTTCATCGCCGAAGGCGATTTCACTCGTCGGCGTTGCCGACGAATTTCACTGCGGCGTCAGACGCCGGGGGCTTGTTCCCGCCGCTTTAATAGCGTATTTGAAATATTCGTTTGCGTGACGCCGCGTGCCGGCAGGCGCGCGTATCTGAACGAAAAATCCCCGTCATAATAACGGGGGATAAGCGTGATTCGCTTTATTTTTTACCGAGTTTTTTATTCTTCTCGCAGCTCGCTTTGACGGCTTCGGCAAAAGCGGAACGTACCGAATATTTTTCAAGCACTTCGACGCCTTCGATCGTACTGCCGCCGGGACTGCATACCGCGTCTTTGAGCTTTTCGGGGTGTTCGCCCGTTTTAAGCGCCAACTCGGCCGCGCCTTTGAGCGTCATTTCCGCGTACTTTATCGCGCGGGCTCTGTCCACCCCGACGGCGACCGCGCCGTCGGCGAGCGCCTGCATGACCATATACGCGAAAGCCGGACCGCAGCCGGTAAGCGAACCCGCCGCGTCGATAAGCTCTTCCTTTATCTCGTCGCAGAATCCGGCTTTTTCGAAAAGACCGTAAAATTCCGCTTTCTCTTCTTCGCTGCATCCGTCGAACGAACAGAGTATGACGCCCTCTCCGACCGCGACCGGAGTGTTCGGCATCAGCCTGATGACCGGCACGTCTGCTCCGAGAGCTTCTTTTACCGATTTTACCGTGATACCCGCGGCTATCGATATTATCACGAATCTGTCGGCGCGCGACTGAAGAACGGGGCGTATCTCTTCAAGCACGGAAAACATCACCTGCGGTTTGACCGCAAGCACGATATATTCGCACAGCGACGCGACCGCTGCGTTGTCGCCGTGGCGGCAGCCGAGTTTTTCGGCGAGCGCCGCCGCCTTTTCTTCGTGCAGGTTCGACAGAAGCATATCGCCGCACCTCTGCCGCACGGCGGCTGCAAGCGCTCCGCCCATTACGCCGGTACCTATGAATCCGATCTTATATTTCATTTTCTCACCTGTCCGTTTCCGGTTATTATATATTTATAGCTTGTCAGTTCCTCAAGTCCCATCGGACCTCTCGCGTGCAGTTTCTGCGTCGAGATCCCCATTTCACAGCCTAAACCGAACTCTCCTCCGTCGGTGAATCTCGTCGACGCGTTGACGTAGACCGCCGCGCTGTCGACGTTTTTCGTAAAATATTCCGCCGCCGCTTCGTCTTTCGTTATTATCGCCTCGCTGTGACGCGTGCTGTGGACCGATATATGCGCCGCGGCTTCCTCAACGCCGCCGACCGTCTTTACCGCGAGGATATAATCGAGAAATTCCGTATCGAAATCATCTTCGCCCGCGGCTTTCCCTTCCGTGAAATGCGCCGCTTCGGGATCGAGCCGCAATTCCACCGGAACGAGTCCTTCGGCGACGCGGTCGTCGACGAGCCGCTTTTTCAGCTTCGGCAGAAATTCCGCCGCTATCGCAAGATCGACAAGGCATACCTCCGCGGCGTTGCATACCGACGGGCGCGACGTTTTCGCGTTGTCGATTATATCGAGCGCCGTATCCTGATCGGCGGTCTTTTCAACGTAGATATGGCAGATGCCCGTCCCCGTTTCGATGCACGGCACGGTCGCGTTTTTAAGACAGCTTTGAATGAGTCCTTTGCCGCCGCGCGGGATAAGCACGTCGACGAACCCGTTCGCCGTCATAAGATCCGCCGCGCTCTGACGTGAACTGTAGGGCACGAGGTTTATGAGATCTTCCGGCAGACCGCACAGAAACAAACCTTCGCGCATCGCGTCTACTATCGCTTTCGCCGTCATATAACAGTCGCTTCCGCTGCGCAGAACGCAGACGTTTGACGATTTGAAACACAAAACGGCGGCGTCCGATGTGACGTTCGGACGGCTTTCGTATATTATCGCCACGACGCCGAGCGGAACGGTGATTTTCGTGATCTTCAGTCCGTTCGGGCGGGTGTCGCACGACAAAACTCTGCCGACCGGATCGGGCAGCTTTGCGACCTGTCTCATGCCGTCCGTCATCTGCTTTATTCTCTTTTCGTCAAGGCGCAGACGGTCGAGCATCGAGGCGGAAAGCCTGTCCTTTGCCGCGTCCATATCTCTCCGGTTCGCTTCAAGAATGACTTCCGAGCGTTTTTCGATGCAGTCCGCCATTTTATGTATCGCCCGGTTTTTTATCTCTTCGGTGAGTTTCGGCACGGCGAAAAGGGCGTTTTTCGCCTGCATCAGCATTTGCATCGTAGTCATTGCTTTTTACCGATAAAACGCGTTCCGACCGGTCTGCCTTCCGCTATATCGTAAAGCAGATAAGGTTTTGTGCCGTTGCATATTATCATATCTATGCCTTTGTCCGTTACGAGTTTCGCCGCGTTCAGCTTCGTCTTCATGCCGCCGGTGCCGAGATCTGACGCGCTTTCGCCGCCGAGAGCGAAGACGGATTCGTCGGTCTTTTCGACTCTCTTTATAAGAGCGGCGTCTTTGTCCTTATGCGGATCGGCGGTATAAAGTCCGTCGATATCAGACAAAAGCACGAGCAGATCGGCTTTTGCGCCGACAGCGACGAGCGCCGACAGCGTATCGTTGTCGCCTATGCCGAGCTCGGCGGTCGACACGGTATCGTTTTCGTTTATAACGGGGAGAGCCTGAAGTTCGAGCAGTCTTGCAAGCGTGTTGCTCAGATTGCCGTATTTTTCTTTGTCTTCGAAATCGTCTGACGTAAGGAGCATCTGTGCGACGGTGTGGTGGTATTCGCCGAAATATTTGTCGTACATATACATCAGCTCGCACTGACCGACGGCTGCCGCAGCCTGCTTGGTCGGCGTGTCTTTCGGGCGGGTGGAAAGCCCGAGCTTGCCCGTGCCCATACCGATCGCTCCGGACGATACGAGTATTATCTCGTGCCCGGAGTTTTTCAGATCAGCTATGACCTTGGTAAGCTCTTCAAAAGCCCTTATATTCAGTTTGCCCGTCGTATGCGCGAGGGTCGAGGTGCCGACTTTTATAACGATCCTCATTTTATCTCTACGCTCTTGCCCGTCTTTGCGGATTCGTATATTGCGTCTATTATCTTCATCAGCCATACGCCGTCTTCAGCCGGAGCCTTGCACGGTACGAGTCCCTCGGATGCGTCGACGAAGCCTTTTATCTCTTCGACGAACGCCGGACCGAAGCGGAACGAATGCTCGCCCTCGGGCGTGAAGGTTATGAATTTGCCGTCTTTAGTCGTAAGAACGTTCATATCGTTCATCGACGTGCCGGCTTTGGTTCCGAAAAGCTGAACGTCGCCGATATCGCCTTTGATGTTTAAGTTGAAGCTCGCTTCGACCGAAAGGGTAAAGCCGTTGTCGAAACGCACCATCGCGACGCAGATGTCTTCGACGTTATACGGATGTTCGCCCGGTTTGACTTCGATATCCCACGCTTTTTTGCCGCTGTTCGCGCGGTCGGGACCGAGATTGTCGTATGTGACGCCGTATGCAGAGACCGGTTTCGGAGAGCCGGCAAGATATCTCGTAAGGTCGATCACGTGTACGCCGAGGTCGATCAGCGGACCGCCGCCCGAGAACGCGCGGTCGCCGAACCAGCCGCCGGGGCAGCCGTTCTGGCGCAGATACGTCGCTTTTGCGTAATAGATATCGCCGAAAACGCCGTCGTCGACGAGTTTTTTGACCATGTCGGCGTCTTCGCCGAAACGGCGGACGAAACCGACCTGTAAAAGCTTGCCCGCTTTTTTCGCCGCGGCGAGCATCTCTTCAGCCTCTTTCGCGTTCATCGCCATCGGTTTTTCGCAGATGACGTTCGCGCCGCCTTCAAGCGCAGCTATCGTGCAGTCCTTATGCGCGGAGTTCCACGTGCAGACGCTCACGCAGTCGAGCTGTTCGTTTTTCATCATTTCGCGGCAGTCGGTATAGCGTTTCGCGACGCCGTATTTGTCGCAGTATGCGTTGAGCTTCGCACCGTCTATATCGCAGCAGGCGACTATCTCCGCTCTGCCCTCGGCTTCGAGCTGTTTGTATCCGCTCATGTGGCAGTGGCTTATGCCGCCCGTGCCGATTATTCCCACTCTTATTTTTTTCATTTTCAGTTCTCCCTTATTGTTTTTTTCAAAAAGTCCACGGCGAGCTTGATGTCGGCGGCGGGGTCGTCGCCCGCTTCGCGCTCGACCGTCAAAAATCCTTTGAATCCTATCTCTTCAAGCGCTTTTAAGTACGCCGGGAAGTTCACGCCGCCATGGCCGAGCGGCACTTCTTTAAAGAACGGGATGCCGCGTATATCCTCCGGCGCCGGCGTTACGCCGTAGATATATTCGGGGTTCGTTTTATAAAGCATGAGCCCGTCTTTCGCGTGCGTGTGGACGATATATTTTTTGAGATTGTGTACCGCGACGACGGGATCGTCGCCGGTAACCATGACGAGGTTAGCCGGGTCGAGGTTGACTCCGACGCCGGTCGAATCGAGGCTGTCGAGAAAGCTCTTCAGCACCGCCGAGGTCTCGGGGCCGGTCTCGACCGCGAAATGCGCGTCTATCGAGTCCGCGTATTCGGCAAGCTCGCGGCACGCCTCCTGCATAATCTTATATCTTTCGTGGTTCGGATCCTCCGGAACGACGCCGATATGAGTCGTGACGACGTCGGTCTCCATCTCCTTCGCAAAATCGAGAATACGCTTCGATTTTTCGATGAGACCTGGGTTCAGTTCTCTGTGGCCGAAGCCCCGTCCGAGGTCGCCGCATATCGCCGAGAAAACGAGACCGTTCGATTTGACGAAATCAAGCAGTTCGCGTCTTGCCGCGCCTTTGAGGTTCTCCGGCGAATTTTCGCCGGTCGTCGAATACATCTGCAGTCCCTGCGCTCCAAGCTTCGCCGCCGCCTTGACCGCTTCTTTCGTCGGCAGTCTGAACGAGTCGAGCATTACTCCTATAGGAAATGAAAACATAATGATATCTCCTTGCATTTTGATTCATTATAATAATACTATGTTTTTGCGCTTTTGTCAATCGTAAACTTGATTTTTTATCCGTCTTTGAAAAAAATTGTGTCGCCGCCGGACGAGGCGGTCTGAAATAATGCTAAGCATGAACAAACGAGATATAAAACGTAAACATTTCGGGACTGCGCTCAGAGCTTATTGACTATGCTTTATAATATTTCTATAATTACTTTGAATCAAGATAAGGAGAATACAGATGAAAAAGATTTTTACGCGTATTACCGTATTGTTTACCGTTGCGGCGATGATATTTTCGGCGCTGCCGTTCACGGTGGCGGCTGTTGCCGAGCCGGCGTTGATCATAACCGCCGGTCAACTCGCCGACAACAGTAATATCCTTACAAAGTATCGAATGTCGTTTGAATTGCTGAGTGATGATTCGTTGAATTATATTCGGTATACTTCATCTGGAAACGATCCGTACTACGAATTCAAAACCCCGTACAGAACGAATTCAAGCAATAAATACGCCGTAGTAAAGTACAGAACGGCTTCGCAGGAGATCGTTACGATAGACCTTTATCCCCGTATAGCCGAGCCGCACGCGTTGTTCAGCGCACTTGAAAAAGACGGTCAGTGGCATTACGCGTACGCCGACCTTTCGGACGCCGGGTCCAACTGGACAGGCGCGATCAACCGCTTCGACCCGATGAACGCGGACGAACACGGATCTCTGCCGTCCGGTCAGGTAATGGATATCGCGTGGATCGCGTTCTTTTCTACGGCAGAAGAAGCGCACGCGTACGCGGATGAAGACGCCGGAAGCGGCGAACAGCCGCAGATCGCCGTAACGTACGGCGACTGCAACAGAGACAGCACCATCAACGGAAAAGATATCATACGTCTGCGCAAGTATCTTTCGTCTTATGACGATCAGACCGGAGAAGCCGACGTCGAATACGCGCCGGGTATGGACTGCAACGGAGACGGAAACGTAAACGGCAGAGATCTGATACGTCTGCGCAAATATCTTGCCACGTATGACGAAGCCACGGAAACCGCCGACGTTATTTTAGGACCGGCTATCGTCTGCACCGAGCACGTTTGGGGTGAATGGACGGTCACAAAACAGCCGACTTGCATAGAGACGGGCAAAGAGCAAAGAAAATGCACCGTATGCCACACGGCGGAAGAGCGAGAGATCGGAACCGTTGATCATACGTTCGGCGAATGGGTAACGACAACAGCGCCGACCTGTATGAACGAAGGGCTCAAGGTCCGCACCTGCCCGGTCTGCGGCGAGACGGAAGAAGAGACCTTACCGAAAGTCAGCCACTGCTACGGCGACGACGACAAGTGCGTTTATTGCGGCAGAGAACGGACTCCGGTCACTCCGGACGAATACTTTGTATTTACCCTGCTCGACGACGGCACGTACAGCATAGCCGCGGCGGATACGGATAATCTGCCGGAGGAAATAATTATACCGGGAACGCATGAAGGCATACCCGTGACCGTGATCGCCGAAGAAGCTTTTCTTGAAAGCGGCATACGGAAAGTTTATATAAGCGATAACGTGAAAAAAATCGGCGCCAGCGCGTTTGAAGCATGTTTTGATCTTACGGCGATCGAACTTCCCGCCGTACTTGAAGAGATAGGCGAATTCGCGTTTATTGATTGCGGCATAACAGAAATCGATATACCTGTAAACGTAACCGTTATCGGCAAAAAAGCTTTTACCGGCTGCAATATTACAGAACTGTCCGTCGGTAAATGGATCGAAAACGCATCACAAAACAACAATTTACTGTCACAAGGCTTCGAAAGCCTGACTGCAGTCACGGTAGCCGAAGGTGTTACGAGGATAGGCTATTATGCGTTTTACAACTACGCCGGCTTGACGAGCGTGACCATAGGCGACGGCGTTACGAGTATAGGTGAATCTGCGTTCGCCGGCTGCACCGGTCTGACGAGCGTGACCATACCCGACGGCGTTACGATGATAGGTAATTATGCATTCTCCGGATGCAGCGGCCTGACGAGCGTGACCATAGGCAACGGCGTTACGAGTATAGGCAAATATGCGTTCGCCGGCTGCAGCGGTCTGACGAGTATTACCATACCCAACAGCGTTAAGAGTATAGGCGATTATGCGTTCTTCGGCTGCAGCAGTCTGACGAAAATGGCTATCGGTAAATGGATAGAGACAGGGCTTTTATCAGATATACAGATAAGCAGGTTAATAGAAGTAGTTATTTTAGATGGAGTGACGAGTATCGGCAATTATGCGTTCTACAACTGTAGCAGTCTGAAGAGGATAACCATACCCGACAGCGTTACGAGTATAGGCAAATATGCGTTCGCCGGCTGCAGCGGTCTGACGAGTATTACCATACCCAACAACGTTACGAGTATAAGAAGTGCGGCATTCGAAGGCTGCAGCAGCCTTTCGATTGTAAACATAAAAAGTTTGTCATCGTGGTGCCACATTGCTTTTGTCGGCACATCTTCCAATCCGGTTTATTTTTCAAACAATTTGTATTTGAACGGCAGCCTTATTGAAGATCTTGTGGTACCCGATGACATTACCGAAATAGGTGAGTTCACTTTCTACAACTGCAGCAGTTTGAAGAGTGTGACCATACCCGACAGCGTTACGAGCATAGGTAATAGTGCGTTCTACAACTGCAGCGGTCTGATGAACGTGACGATAGGCGACGGCGTTACGAGTATAGGAAGTGCAGCATTCGAAGGCTGCGGCGCCCTTTCGAATGTATACATAAAAAGTTTGTCATCGTGGTGCCACATTGCTTTTGACGACTTATTTTCCAATCCGGTTTCATTTTCAAAAAAATTGTATTTGAACGGCAGCCTTATTGAAGATATTGTGGTACCCGATGACATTACCGAAATAGGTGAGTTCACTTTCTACAACTGCAGCAGTTTGAAGAGTGTGACCATACCCGACAGCGTTACGAGCATAGGTAATAGTGCGTTCTACAACTGCAGCGGTCTGACGAGTATAACCATACCCGACAGCGTTACAAGAATCGGATTCGCCGCGTTCACTTACTGTAGAAATATTGAGTGCATAACGTTACCGTTTATCGGTGGCGGGAGCGGCTGTGAATATACTCATTTCGGATATATTTTCGGCGCTTTAGATCATACCGGACACGAATTTTATGTGCCGGCTTCTTTGAAAACAGTTATTCTGAAAGAAGGGTGCGAAGTTATTCCGGCTTATGCATTCTATCATTGCGCCAATCTGACAAACGTAACAATACCCGACACCGTTACTGTTATTGGCAAGTATGCGTTCGCAGATTGTTACAGATTAACAGACATAAACATACCTGACGGCCTTGTAAGTCTCGGAGTATCGGCGTTTACCGGCTTACCGACAATTGAATATGAGAACGGCATATATTGCGGTAACGAGCAAAACCCGTATATGATACTCACCGGCATTATCGACAATACTGTCACCAGATTTACCATTAACGAAAATACGAGATTTTTATGGTGTACGTTTTCCGGGTGTTCCAATCTGAGAAGGATCAAACTCCCCGACAGTATAACCGAAATCCCCGAAGAAGAATTCAATAACTGCAGCGCCTTGACAAGCGTAACCATACCAGACAGCGTTACGAGTATAGGCAGTTATGCATTCTCCGGTTGCAGCAGTCTGACGAGCGTAACTATACCCGACAGTGTTACAAATATAGGCGGCAGTGCGTTTTTGGGCTGTAGCTCGCTTGAAAGCATGACTCTTCCGTTCATAGGCGGCAGCAAGTCAACGAATACGTTTTTGAGTTATATTTTCGGTGCGTCTTATTATAATGCCACAGGGTATATTCCGAAAACACTGAAAACAGTAATTATTTCCGATAAATGTGATAATCTACACGCTTATGCGTTCTACAACTGCAGCGGTCTTACAAGCATAACCATACCTGACAGCGTTACGAGGATAGGTGGTTCTGCGTTCTCCGGTTGCAGCAGTCTGACGAGCATATTCATACCCGACGGCGTTACGAGTATAGGTAGTTCTGCGTTCCGGGACTGCATAAGTCTGACGAGCATATCCATACCCGACAGCGTTACGAGTATAGGCAGTTTTGCGTTCTACGGCTGCAGCAGTCTGACGAGTATAATCATACCCGACAGTGTTACGAGTATAGGCGATTTTGCGTTCTTCGGATGCAGCGCCCTGACAACCGTTTACTATACCGGCAGTCAGAGCGACTGGAAAAAAATCAGCATTGGAATCAATAACGATCCCTTGAAGAACGCAACGAAGGTTTATAATTATCAGCCGTGAAGGTGACGGAGTTCAAAAACATAACACAATAACGGCGTACGCTCGGCGACGCAGAAAAGAGCAGACTGAAAACGGTTCAGTCTGCTCTTTACTTGTTCTGTTGATTTTATTCGTCTTTCGGCGGGCGTTTGTCGGGGTAGACGACTACCTTGCGGTTGGTGTCGGTGCCGACGGAGCCGGTGGTGACGCCTTCGATCTTCTGTATCTCGGAATGGATGATGCGGCGCTCGTGGGCGGGCATCGGTTCGAGCGATACGCTGCGTCTGTACTTTTTGGCGCGTTCCGCGGTCCTTCTAGCGAGGGCGCGCAGCGTCTCTTCGCGCTTTGCGCGGTAGCCGCCGATATCGAGCGCGATACGCGTATATTCGCGGCCGTCTTCATCGGATTCTTTTTTATTCGCCGCGAGACTGCATAGATACTGCAGCGCGTCGAGCGTTTCGCCGTGGTGGCCGATCAGTACGCCCGTATCGGTGCCGGTGATCTCTATTTTGCAGTCGCCTTCATCGGTCTTGCCGACGTTCACTTCGGCTTCGATCTGCATATCGGCAAGCAGCTGTTTTACGAACGCGACCGCCGCTTCGACCGGTGTTTCCGTATAAGCGACCCTGACCTTTGCCGCGACGGCTCCCATACCGAGAAAGCCTCTTTTCGGCTCGGTGAGAACTTCGATCGTTACGGCGTCTTTTTCCACGCCGAGCTCGGCGCACGCCGCCGCTACGGCTGCGTCGACCGTTTGAGCTGTTGTAATTATTTCTTTTTTCATATCGATCCTGACGGTTTATTCGTCATCCTTCTTATTATCTTTTATTTCGGCTGTGCCGATGAATTTGTTCTTTTTGCCTTTTGTATCTTTTGAGGTGTTATCGGAATTTGACGAAGAGGGACCCATGGGTTCTACCCAGCCGGCGGGAGCGCCGCTCTTTGACTGAGACGAGATGATGCGCTCTTCTTCCGCGGCCTGTTTTTTCTTCTTCTCTTCGGCTTTTCTCTGTTCGTACGCCTGTCTGTCGGCTTCGCGCATCGCCTCGCGTACTTCTTCATCGGTCATTTTATGCGTTGGGAACAGTTTTGAGAGCAGTACCTGCTGACCGAAGCCGAGAAGGTTCTGATATATCCAGTAAAACGCGAGCGCGGTGGGAAGCGAGAACGAGATCACCGCCGACATAGCGGGCATCGCGATCTCCATCAGTTTCATACTGCCGCCCGGCTGTTCTTCCGCGGCGACGGGCTGATACGTGAATTTTTTCTGGATCTTGAACGTGAGCCAGAGTATGAGGAACGTTACGATCGGCACGAGTATATACCACCAGATCTTTTCGTTCGGGGTCACCGAGAGATCGACGAACCAGAGGTTGAACTTGGGAAATACCGCGTTCTGCAGTTGAGAGACCAGATCGGTTCTGAACGACGCGTAGTTGGTCAGCGCGTTGCCCGCGGCGTCGACCGCGCCGTTAGGCACGGAACCGTCTACCGGCAGTGCGTTGATCAGCTCGTTAAGATGATCGCCGCTGCGCAGCCAGCTCGTCGCTTTGATCGTGAGGTTCTGATAAGCGCCGCCCGACGAATAGTTCGTAAGCCTGTTGAAGGTCTCCATTATGACCTCTATCTGCGCTTTGCCGAAGCGGCAGATATAGTGCAGCGGGTTCTGCACGATATAGTAGAGCGAGAAGATGATGGGAAGCTGGAGGAACATCGGAAGACAGCCGCCGAACTGGTTGTACTTCTCTTTCTGATGCATCTCCATTATTTCCTGCTGCATCTTCTGCCTTGACTCGCGGTCGTCTTTGCCCTTGTATTTTCTTCTGATAGCTTCTTCTTTCGGGCGGAGCAGCGCGAGCTTCTGCTGGTTTCTCTGTTGCTTGATGCCGAGCGGGAACAGCAGCAGTTTGATGATGAGCGCGAACAGTAAAAGCGACAGCCAGTAATTGTGCGCCGCGATATTGTCGCATAATATCATCAGGTATTTCAATCCCTCGGCAAGCCATTCGAATAAAGCAGACATTTGATATAGCCTTTCTTAGGTCTTATTTTTCTTTTCTTTTTTAGGCGGCGGCATATCCACGCCCCCGCGGGAAAACGGATTGCAGCGAAGAATCCTCCAGAGTGCAAGCAAAGAACCCTTGAACCATCCGTGTATCATGATACATTCGTAACCGTACTCGGAGCAGGTAGGGTAATACTTGCAGGTCGGGTATTTTTTCAGTCCCGACAGATATTTTCTGTAAAAACTTATCAGAAACAATAGAAATTTCTTCATTGACGGTCATCCGACAGCTTTGCGCGTATAAGTCCGAGCGTAAAAAACGCCTCTTCGAGCTCGTTGTATATATCCGGCGTACGGACGTTTACGGCGGCGCTTCTCGCGGCGATAACTATGATCTTGCCGGTCTGTATTTCATACGTTTTGAGAAGTCTGTAATACGCTTCTCTCATCATTCTTTTGGTTCTGTTTCTGACCACGGCGCCGCCGAGCTTTTTCGCAGCGGTGAGACCGATGCGGTTGATCCTCGATTTTTGTGGATTGGCCCGCTGTAAACGAGCGGCGTGGTAATCGGGCAAAAGATAAACGCAGACGTATTTTCCCCCGGCTTTTTTGCCGTTTTTGTAAGCCTTAGAGAAAAGATGGTTTTCTTTTAAACTGTAAATTTTCATTTTAACTAAAAAACCCCTGGAATCAGCAGAGGTTTGCAGCGGCGAATTGCCTTTTTTGGGGAAACGCTGATCAGATCGCAGCGTACAAACAGTATGCGAAATGCACGCCGGCGGTCGGTCCAGCGTTCCCTTTTGATCAGTAGGTCAGTCTTTCTCTGCCTTTGGCGCGTCTTCTTTTCAGGACCTTTCTGCCGTTGGCGGTAGCCATTCTCTTTCTGAAGCCGTGCTCTCTTTTGCGCTGGCGCTTCTTGGGCTGGTATGTTCTGAGCATCTTTCTATCCTCCTTTTCTGCGGAATCGAGTTTTATATATGGATGCCCCGATTAACGCATCAATATAATTCGTCTGTTTGCCTGCTCCGACCGCTCCGCCGGTACAGGCAAACGCTATTATATAATAATAAAACCCGTTTTGTCAATAGGTGACGGCAAAAGTAAATTGTAAACTTTTTAATAACGTCAGGTTAATTTAAGGTTTCCGTGGTTCTTTTCGTACGCCGCGGCGAGTATTTCGTCGGCGCGCTGCTGCTCGCCGTTCAGATACAGATAACCGATCAGAGCCTCAAAACCGGTCGCGCGGTGATAGTCGGTCATCTTCTGACGTTTGGGATGATGAGACAGATCCGCGTTTCTGCCGCGGCGGTATATGTCGAGCTCGTTTTCGTCAAGCAGGTTTTCAACGCAGCCGAACGCTTCAGACTGCGCCGTCGCCGTAACGAAGCTCAGCGCGAGCGCGCTGAGCCTGCCGGTATCGGTCAGTCCCGTATCGAGCAGTTTTTTTCTTACGAACAGTTCGATGACCGCGTCGCCGACGTAGGCGAGGACCTTGCCGTTGTATTTATCCGCTTCCGTCATACGATCTTCCTCACCGATACGTTCCAGAATTTTGAAAATCCTTTGAGTTTGCTTCTCGCCGTTTTCTGCAGTTCAAGCGCGCATTCGGCGGCTTTTCTGCAGTCTTCACCGTCCGCCGTGCCGGCGAAAACGGTCTTCGACGCGGCGTCCGTCGCCTTACGCAGATAACCGACTCCGAGCGCTTCGCCGGCGCGGTCGGCGAAATCGCTCATCAGCTCGCTGCTCCGCCGCTTCTGACCGAGCAAAGCGAGCACTTTGAAAATGTACGCGCAGAACCGTACCGTATCTGCGTACGGTTCTTCCGACCGGCCGTCAGCCGCTTTTTGCAGATCGGATATCAGTTTGCCGCGTTTCTTTTTGCGGTATACGAGATACGCGAATATCAGGGAAAGCACGGCGAACGCGGCGGCGGCGATGATTATCGCCTCGGGGGGTATGACTATATCGGGTTTTCCGACCGGGCCTTCGCCTTCTTCGGTGGTCGCAGGTTCGGTGTCGGCGCCGGTATCGTCAGCCGGTCTCGTCGTCGGAACGTACGTCTCGGTATCGGTATCGGGCTCTGCCGTCACCGGCGGAGCGTCCGTATCCGTACCGGGTATAACGGGGTGATACTCCGACGGACCGTCGCCGTACATCGAATCAAGCATCGGCTCGGTCACTTCGAACGTCATCCAGCCCGGACCTTCTATATACACCTCGACCCATGCGTGGGCGTCGTTGTCGCGCACGACGTACCGGTAAGTACCGCCGAATTTGTTGAGATCGCCCGTTTTGAAACCTTCCACGTAGCGCGCCGGCAGACCGATCGCGCGCAGAAGCATTACAGCCGCCGAGGCGTACTGCGTACAGTAGCCGTTTTTGGCGGTGTGAAGGAACTGATAAACATACGACATCCTGTCGTTATATCCGTACGGATCGAGAGTATATTCCGCATTGTCGGCAAGATACGAAACGATCTTGTAAACGGCTCTGTATACGGTATCGAAATCGCGAGGCTCCTGCACTTCGAAGAACGACGAAGACGAATAATCGACCGGGGTCATGCCGCTGACGGCGTTATCCGGGAAAAACAGATCCGCCATATCGCCTAACGCGGCGCGGGCGTCGTTATAAATGTACTCTCTCTCGCTTGCCGGTACCGAGCTGTAATAAATGTAAGCGCTGTCAGTCTCAAACGACGCAAGATTTATCTTCGTTTTAAGCGAGTCAAGCATCGAAGGCGACATCGAAGCGATGCTGTTTATGATATTCGCAGACGAGATCCTCACGCCGTTTTCTTTTGCGTCTGCTTTTATCCTCCCGACCTCTTCAGCCGTCACTCTTTTTGCTGACGACCAATAAAACGGCAGGGTTTGCAGACTTCTCACCGTGAACCTGTATTCCTCGATCGCTCTGCTCATTTTATACGTGAAGCTCGCTTCCTGATAGTACGGCAGATGAGCCACGGTCGCATAGCTCGGCGTTGACATTCTGTAAAGATTTATCATGCCGTTATGCTTTACCGAATAACCGCCCTCAAATTTGGCGAAGGTCGGTTCAATGCCGTATTCGCACAGACCGTAATATGAAGAGTATCGGCTCGGCAGATAGAGCATATCGGTGCCGAAGCCGAGATTGCCGAGGCTCACATAAGACGTGACGAAGCCGAGATCGGCATGCGAATCGTCGAATTTATAATCTTCGGTGATCGTGTTTTCGTTGATACCGAGTATCGTATAGAAGAGTTCGGACGTGTCTTCCGGCGTATATTCGTCCGAGATATCGGGAGAATGCGCGATATTCCATCTGCCGTACGCAAAATCCTCACCGATCCACGAACGCAGATAGATTGGCTGCCCGGTCTGCGATCTTACCGTGAAAAGCCTTATGTTTTCAAACGTGCGCGACGTCGGTTTTATCGGAGTGGAACTGACGCTTACCGACGCGAAATTCGTATCGGTGAACCGCTCGCCGGAAATATAGCCGTAAAGATAGCTTCTCGCGGCGGCGATTATCGATTCTACCGCCTTCAGCTCTCCGATCGGCTCGGTTAACTTTTTCGCCGGGTAAACGCCGACGGCAAAAACGAGCGCGGCGGCGACGAGACCGGCGACGCCGGTTATCGCCGCGCGTCTGAAATGACCGGCGCGGTCTTTATCCTTCGCGCCGTCCGGCGTTTTTACCGCGGTGAAAGCGTTGCAGTATTTGAGCGTGAGAAGTCCCACGCCCGACGCGACGATGCACAAAAACGCGAAATTCTCGTTCATCATATTGTAAGTAAAACAGACCGTCATGACCGCCGCCGCGGCTATCACCGGCGGCATCAGGCGCACTTTTCTCACGGTCGAATGAACGAAAATGAAGTTTATGATCGCGCAAAGCGTCACGTACGCTATTTTTATCGTGCGCACGGCGTCCGGAGCTCTCGGATCGGTGCCTTCGGCGTTTACCATAAAATACGAAAGCGACGAAAAGCCGGAGTCGGACAGAGCGGTTATGGCGCGGTTCCACGCCGTGACCGGCGCATAGTAGAAGAATTTGGTGACGCCTATGCCGCCGTTTATCAGCAAAAACAGAATGAACAGCATAAGAACGGTCAGCCCGATATAAAGCTTACGGTCGAGATAACGCGATACGGCCAGACCGTACGCGATAAGACTGCACACGAGGCAAACGATAAACACATAAAGCATATCGAGTCCGCCCGTAAAGCGGAAGCTGTCGTTGAGCAGAAGACAAACGCCGAAAGCGCCGCAGAGCGCGACGACAAACCGGCACAGCGAACCCGCTATGACGGACGGTGTTTCGGGCTCGGGGGTGAATACCGCTTTGCCCTTTTTTGTCAGCATCGTTTTTCTTGCCATTTTTTTCTTGTCAGTCTGTCTCTGTCGCCGGAATGAACTGTACCGCTATTCCGTTTGCGGAAAGCGCCTCGGCGTAACCTTTGTATAATTTTTTGAATTCAGCTGCGCGCTGCATTTTTGCAAACGGTTCGCAGATTATCACTTCCGTTCTGCCGGCTCTGCCCGCGCAGTCGCATATCGTCCCGACCACAGCGTCGGACAGATATGAAAGTATGAACACGAACGTGCCCGACTTGTCTTCTATACCCGCGGAAAGCAGGGACAGCGGCAGATCGGATCCGACCGGCGTGGCGCCGAAGTAATCGAAAAAGTCGTCAAAATCAGAAAGCGAATCACAGCAGGTACTGTTCACGCGGCCTTCGCCTCCGAAATTCGGTCTGCAGTCGTGGAAAAATACTTTTACGCTCTCTTCGCGGCAAAGATGAGCCGTGATGTAGGAGCAGGCGACTTCCACCGCCGCGTCGGCGCAGAATTCGTTTATGTCTATCTTATTTCCCGAAGCCTCGTCCGAAGGGAACCTCGCGCACAGGTCGGTGAAAACGTAGGTGCTGCGCCCAGTCTCCGAACCGAAGCGCTTGACAATGAGCGTCTGCGTCTTGCCGGACAGTTTCCAGTGTACGTTCTTCATCGGGTCGCCCGGCGCGTATTCTTTGATATCCGTCTGTTCGGATCTGTCGTAGCCCGCGGATTCGGTACGCGCCGACGGCGCGTCGGTCGCGCCCCGTTCCGCGCCGAAGCCGAGATCGAGACGGCGCGGAACGATAAACACGTCCGCCGTTTTTTCTCCGCTGACCCTGACTCTGTAAAACTTGAGCAGATCGTACATATATACGCTCTTTATCCCGATCACATAGAAACCGCGGTATCTGAAGATTATCGTGTGTTCGTCTACGTACTTATCGAGCGGCAGAAGCGACAGGACGCATTCCTGATCGTCGCTCGTCGACTTAGCTTCATCCGGCAGAACGAATTCAGCCTCCAGAAACGGATACGGAAGGACCGTATGGTTAATGATCCCGAGCGAATACTTCACCGCGCTTCTCTTTTCGGCGCGTTCGGTATCGCAGTACAGAGAAGCTCTCACCGCGGCTTTACCGATCAGGATATATATCAGCTCGACGACCGGCATCGCCGCTGCGATGATGAGAAAGACCGCCGATATCGAGTTCGGCATCGTCTGCGAAAAGACGAGCGCGATTATAAAAAGCAGAACCCACACGAGAAAATATCTCGTGACGGCGAACGACCGTCTTGTTTTTGTCTTGTTTTTCATTATTTCTTATAAGGCACGTCCGTGTTTTTGAGTACGTCGTAAAGGACGGATTCCGCAGTCACGCCCGAAGATCTCGCTTCGCGGTGAAGCACTATCCTGTGCGACGTCGACGGCACGAACACTTCGGCGACGTCTTCCGGCACGACGAAATCCCTGCCGTTCATGAACGCCGTCGCCTGCGCCAGTCTCATTATGATCAGCGACGCTCTCGGGCTCGCGCCGAGAGATATCTCTTCTCTCTTTCTCGTCTTGGAAGCGAGATCGACTATGTAGGAATAAATGAGCTTGTCTGTCTTGATCTCCGAAATCATTTTCTTCATTTCGGCAAGCTCTTCTGCGTTTGAAACGCACTTCACGTCAGAGAGCGGATTGACGCCGTGCCTGTCGGCAAGTATGCGTTCTTCTTCGTCTTTCGTCGGGTAGCCGAGCGTCAGCCTGACGGAAAAACGGTCGAGCTGCGCCTCCGGCAGAGGATACGTGCCGACGAATCCGGCGGGGTTCTGCGTCGCGATGACCGTGAACGGATCCGGCAGCGCGTAGCTGACGCCGTCGACGGTGACGTGACCTTCTTCCATGGCTTCGAGCAGCGCCGACTGGGTCTTCGGCGAAGCGCGGTTTATCTCGTCGGCGAGAAGCACGTTGCACATTACGAGACCTTCGGTGAAAACGAACGTCTCTTTCTGCCGGTTATAAATATTGAATCCGGTTATATCGGAAGCCATGAGGTCCGGCGTGAACTGCGCGCGCTTGAACGACAGACCGAGTGCCGCCGCAACGGCGGAGGCGAGCGTCGTCTTGCCCGTGCCGGGAACGTCTTCGATAAGCACGTGGCCGCCGGCGAGAACCGCGGTGAGCAGAAGTTTTATCTCGCGGCGTTTGCCTACGACGGCTTTTTCTATCTCTGCCGTGATCGCGGCGAGTTTTTCTTTATATATTTCGTATTCGTTTGCCATAGCGGTATTCTCCGATCGGAATTCATTTTTAACAATAATACCACAAAACTGTAGGATTGACAATAGGGTATTTGAAATTTTATATATTTTTTCAAATAAATTAACAGATATTTGCGTTTACTCTTCTCTCCGGACGTCAAAAATACAGGCAGAAAACGAAAGGAGCAGCAAAATGCAGATAAGCCGCGGAGATATATATTACGCCGACCTCTCGCCGGTCGTCGGGTCGGAACAGGGCGGGCTCCGGCCCGTACTTATAATTCAGAACGACGTCGGCAACAGATACAGCCCGACGGTCATAGCCGCCGCGATAACGAGCAGGATAACGAAAACACAGCTGCCGACGCATATCGGCGTGTCCGGCGCGAGCTGCGGGCTGGCAAAAGATTCGGTGATACTGCTCGAGCAGGTCAGAACGATCGACAAACGCCGCCTGCGCGAGAAGATCGGTCACGCAGACGAGTCAACCATGGCGCAGGTCAGCGGCGCGCTGTCCGTTAGCTTCGGACTGTAGCCGCCGCCGTGCCGCCGCGAAGAAATCGTCGCCTCCGGAGAGCTTCAGGCGTCGGCAAAGCCGACGGTCCATGTGACGCGTACCGCGCCACCCTTGGGGGTGCCCACCGTGAACCCCCAAAAACTCGACAAGCTCGTTTTCGGGGAACCCCGGTCCCACCCTTACAACCCCCAAGCCCCCTTGACCCCTCCCAAAGTCGTTGCACTCTCTTTGGGGCGCGTCGGGCTGACGCGAAGTAAGAGGTAAAAGTGAAGAGTGAATATGTTTACCGGCTTCTGCACAAACATAATCGCATCGTTCAAACGACACCTCAAGCCGCTTTCTTCCGGTGATCTCGCGCGCGGCGCCCCCCTTTACCGCGCGCGACCATTCGCCAAAGCCGAATGATCCGACCCTTACGCTTCGTACGTCTTCCTGAACGGATCGCCGCCCCCCTGAAAGGATTGCGGGGGGAAGGGGGTACGGGGGATGTACGAGGGGTTCCCCGAGCCGAACTTGAGAGGCTTGGGGGTTCACGAGAGGGGGGTGGGGGCATCCCCCGTAAAAAGAAATATTCCTATTTCACCCGGTTCGCAAGAACCGGATTTCACCGCCAAAGGCGATTTCGCCGCGAAAGCGATTTCACTCGTCGGCACTGCCGACGAATTTCACTGCGGCATCAGCCGCTCGGGGTGGGGGCTCCCCCGCAGCGAACGGTCAGCACGAATTTAATTCGGAGAGCTGTAGGGCAGGGGCTTGCTCCTGCCGCTTGAACGGTCAGCAAAACATTTATTATACGACGGATCGCACCTCGCGTATTATAAAGGAAAAAACGATGACGAAGATCATAAGCAAAGAAGAACTTGAATATCAGAGAAAATACGCCGAGAAGGTCAGGCTTGTTTTGAGCGCGCTTGCAAGCGAAAAGGGCGCGCCGCTTCTTTTCACGGTCGTTACTTACGGCTGCCAGCAGAACGAGGCGGATAGCGAACGCCTCGCCGGTATGCTTGCCGAGATGGGCTTCGAAAAGACGGACGACGTGAAAGAAGCCGACCTGATCCTCGTCAATACCTGCGCCGTAAGAGAACACGCCGAGGTGCGCGCTCTTTCGGTCACGGGGCAGTACAAGCATTTAAAAGAGAAAAAGCCGTCGCTTATGATCGGCGTTTGCGGCTGTATGGTCTCGCAGGAGCACCGGCTCGACGATATAAAGTTCAAATATCCGTACGTCGATTTCGCGTTCGGCACCTCGTATCTCTGGCAGCTGCCGTCGATACTCTACTCGCGGCTGACTAAAAAGAAACGCCTTTTCATGCTCGACGGGGACGACGAGGGCAGTATCGCAGAAGATCTGCCCGTTCTGCGCGAATGCAGTTACCGCGCGTGGCTGTCTGTCATGTACGGTTGCAACAACTTCTGCACCTACTGCGTAGTGCCCCACGTCCGCGGAAGAGAGCGCAGCAGAAAACGCGAGGATATCATAAAAGAGGCGAAGGAGCTTATCGCCGACGGCGTGAAAGACATAACGCTGCTCGGACAGAACGTCAATTCGTACGGCAAAACCCTTTATTCCGACTACGGCTTCGCGGAGCTTCTGGCGGACGTAAGCGCGCTCGACGGAGACTTCACTCTGCGTTTCATGACCTCGCACCCGAAAGACGCGACGAAAAAGCTGATAGATACCATGGCGTCGAGCGGAAAATGCGCTCCGCAGCTGCATCTGCCGCTTCAGTCCGGTTCGGACAGGATACTGCAGCGGATGAACAGAAGATACACGCTCGAAGCGTACAAAGAACTCGTTATATACGCGAGGGAGAAGATACCGGGAGTCGTACTCACCTCGGATATCATCGTCGGTTTTCCCGGCGAGACGGAGGAGGATTTTGAGCTGACGCTCAAAGCGCTCGAGGATATAAAGTACGATATGGTCTATTCGTTCATCTACTCCAAGCGCAGAAACACGCCCGCCGCCGAATATGAAGACCAGGTGCCTGACGACGTGAAGGGCGAGCGGTTCAGACGGATGCTCGATCTGCAGAACGGTATCGGGCAGAAGATAAACGAAAGCTACGTCAATAAGACCGTAAGAGTTCTCTGCGACGGCGTGAGCAAGACCGACGCCGGTATGCTCGCCGGCCGCACCGACGGAGGCAAAAACGTCTGCTTCAAAGGTTTTGCCGAAGCGGGAGAATACGTAAACGTGAAAATAACCGAGGCGCGGCCTTTCGTGCTGATCGGAGAAATAATGTGAGGATAAAAAATGGATAAGATAACCGAAAAAGCCGCCGAGCTCGGCGAGATGATCAAAGAAACGCCCGAAATGAAAAGACTTGCCGCGGCGACGGAAAAATACGAATCGGACGCGGACTTTTTACAGCAGATCGAGACGTACAACGCATTCGCCGCCGGCATGAGAGGAAAAAATAAAGATTCGGAAGAATACGCGGACCTCGAGGAGAAACTCGGCGCGCTGTACGACAGCATAATGGATCACCCGACGATGAAGGAATATACGGAGGCGAAAGCCGAAGCGGACGAGCTTATGGAACACGTCTACGGCGAGATCACTTTCCGCATAACCGGCAAACGTCCATGCAATCACCACTGCGACGGCTGCGGCGGCTGCGGCTGATAAACTAAAACGCGTAACGGAGGTAAACTCTTATGACTCCGATGATGCTGCAGTATCTGGAGATCAAAGAAGGCTATAAGGATCATATCCTGATGTACCGTCTCGGAGATTTTTACGAGATGTTTTTTGACGACGCGAAGATCGCGGCGAAAGAGCTCGAGCTCACGCTGACCGGCAGAGACTGCGGTGAAGAAGAACGCGCGCCGATGTGCGGCGTGCCTTTTCACAGTGTGGAGCCTTATATCGCCAAGCTCGTTTCGCGCGGCTACAAGGTCGCGATATGCGAGCAGCTCGAAGACCCGGCGACAGCTAAGGGCATAGTGAAGCGCGGCATCATACGCGTCATAACTCCCGGCACGGTCACGCAGTCGGAGATGCTCACGGAAGACAGGAACAACTATATCGCGGCGGTGTATATCGGTCCGGACGGCGCCGCCGCCTGCTTTGCCGATATCTCGACCGGATATATAGGCGTCTGCCCGATCGGAGCCGACGGGACCGAAAAACAGATAATAAACGAGCTCGGCGCGTTTTTGCCGAAGGAGATAATAACGAACTTTCCGCTCGCCGAGCGGCAGGAGCTCTGCGATTACGTGAATAAACGCCTCTGCTGTACCGTCAACGAAAACGAACCGCAGAGGTTTTACGAGATCAAAGCCTCGGTGCTCTGCAAAAAGCAGTTCCCCGAAACCGACCTCAAAGACGCGGAGCCGCCCTGCATCTGCGCCGTCGGCGCCGCGCTTGATTACATAATCGAGACGCAGAAGACCGATATATCGTTCATGAACCGGCTCTCGGTCTACGATAACGACAGATTTCTCGAGATAGACGTCAACACAAGAAGGAATCTCGAGCTCTGCGAATCGATGCGGACCGGGGAGAAGCGCGGTTCTCTGCTCTGGGCGCTCGACCATACGAGGACTTCGGGCGGCGCGAGGACGCTGCGCGCATACGTCGAGTCGCCTCTGCGCTCCGTCGCGGAGATACAGGAGAGGCAGGACGCAGTAGCCGATCTGTACCTCGATTTCATCGCGAGAGAGGAGCTTTCCGAAGCGCTGAAAGGCGTGCTCGACCTTGAAAGGCTCGCCGCAAAGCTCGTTTACGAGACGGCTAACGCAAAAGACCTGCGCGCGATAGCGCAGTCGGCGGCGAAGATACCGAAGATCAAGCAGACGGTCGAGGGACTTCAGAGCCCGCTTATAAGAAAGCTGTACGAACAGACGGACGATCTGACCGACATTGTCGAGCTGATAGACAAGGCGATAGTAGACGAGCCGCCTTTCACGGTCAGAGAGGGCAAAATGATCCGCGACGGCTACAACGCCGACATAGATTATCTGCGTAGCATAATAAACGACGGCTCGCACTGGATCGGAAAGATCGAAGCCGCCGAGAGAGAAAAAACGGGCATAAAAACGCTCAAGGTCGCCTATAACCGCGTTTTCGGCTATTACATAGAGGTCACGAAATCGCTGATAAACCTCGTGCCCGACAGATATATAAGAAAACAGACGCTCACAAACTGCGAAAGATACGTTACCGAAGAGCTGAAGGACCTCGAATCGTCGATACTCGGCGCGTCCGACAAGACGGTCAAACTCGAATACGATCTGTTCTGCCAGATCCGCTCGTATCTGTGCGACAACATATCGCGCATAAGAGCCGCGGCGAACGGCATATCCGCGCTCGACGCCCTGCTCTCGCTCGCCGTCGCCGCCGAAAAATACGGTTACGTCAAACCCGAGGTCGACTACGGCGACAAAATAGTGATCAAAAACGGCAGACACCCCGTCGTCGAGCGGTTCGTCGAAGAATCGTTCGTGCCGAACGACACTTATCTCGACACGGTCAACAACAGAATGCTGCTGATAACCGGCCCGAACATGGCGGGCAAATCGACTTATATGAGGCAGGTCGCGCTGATAACGGTAATGGCGCAGATCGGCTCGTTCGTGCCTGCGTCGGAAGCGCAGATCGGCATAGTCGACAGACTGTTCACGAGAGTCGGCGCTTCGGACGATCTCGCGTCGGGAACGTCCACGTTCATGCTCGAGATGAACGAGGTAGCGTATATTCTGAAACGCGCGACTAAAAAAAGCCTGATAATATACGACGAGATCGGCAGAGGTACCTCGACCTTCGACGGTATGTCTATCGCCCGCGCCGTCGTTGAGTACACGGCGGAGAAGATCGGCGCGAAAACGCTTTTCGCGACGCACTATCACGAGCTGACCGTCATGGAAGGCGTCGTCGAGGGAGTTGTAAATTACAACATCGCCGCCAAAAAACGCGGAGACGCCGTAAGTTTTCTGCGCAAGATAGTCAGAGGCGCCGCGAACGACAGCTACGGCATCGAGGTCGCGCAGCTTGCCGGCGTGCCGGCAAAGGTCATACGCCGCGCTAAAGAGATCTTGCATAAGATCGAAGAACAAAATCCGAAACAGAGAGAGGTCAAAGAGATCGAAACGCTCGAAGACCTGAATATCACGATGGATAACGTCGCCGACGACGAGATCAGAGACGCCCTCACCGCGCTCGATCTCAACATAACCTCGCCTATGGAAGCGTACGATTTTTTAAGAAAGCTGAAAGCGCTCTTATAACGTTTGCGCTTGCGCAAACATATCGCATCTCCGAAGGAGATATATCGCATTTCCGACAGGAAATATATCGCCAAAAAAAGCGATATGTCCTTCGGACGCGATATGTTCATACGAACGCGATATGTCTAAAGACGCGATATGCCGCAAGCGGCGCGAGATGGAATGATGATCGACGCTGTGCGTCAAATGATGAGACTGCGTCATGATGAGCGCTTCGCGCATGATGATCGGCTCGGGGACGAGCCGAATGAATGATGTGTCGCCTTCGGCGACGTTCTGTGTGCCTTCGGCACCCTTGGGGATCGCCCACCGTGAACCCCCGTTGCGAACAAGTTCACAACGGGGAACCCCGGTCCCACCCTACTGATCCCCAAACCCCTTACTCCCTCCCAAGAGATCCATAATCTCTTGGGGCCGCGCGGCGCCCCCGGTTGAAGGCCGGGGATATGGAGGGATGAGGGGGTCGGGGGGGGATGCAAGGGTGGCGGGGCGCAGCCCCCCCGAAAAGCGAACGGACAGCACAGATGATATTCGAAGGCCGTAGGGGCGATTCACGAATCGCCCGCAGCGGAAAAATACAGAAAATAAACGTTTTACGTAACCGTTCGAAACGGGAGCGGTGACCGCTCCCCTACGGTGCGTGAATCAATCGTTCGATTAAACTCGTTCGTTCTTGGGAGTTCCCACCCCTCCGCTCGCATACGCTCGCAACCCACAAACCCCCTTTCCCCTCCCGTCGATCAAAGATCGAGGGGCCGCGGGGCGCCCCCGGTTGAAGGCCGGGGATATGGAGGGATGAGGGGGTCGGGGGGGATGCAAGGGTGGCGGGGCGCAGCCCCCCCGAAAAGCGAACGGTCAGCACGGATGATATTCGAAGGTCGTAGGGGCGATTCACGAATCGCCCGTTTGAACCGATATAATCGTTTGTCAGCGGGTCGTCGAGGCGCCGACCCCTACGGCTCATAAACCGTTCGTTTGGATAAACCGATTATTCTTGGGGGTTTCCCACCCCTCCGCTCGCATACGCTCGCAACCCCCAAACCCCCTTTCCCCTCCCTCGATATATAATCGAGGGGGCCGCGCGGCAGGCGGGAAAAAAGCCCCATTGAAACAATGGGGGGATGGTGGGGGTTTGGGGGCGGTTAAGGGGGGCGGGGAGTCCCCAAAAAGCAAAGGTCAGAACGGATATTGCGCGGAGGTCGGTAGGGGCGATCCACGAATCACCCGATACAAAACCGCGCTTGCAATAAATTATATGTAACCGTCAGAAGCGGGAGCGGCGACCGCTCCTCTACGGGGCTGAAACGTCCTGTTTATATAATTCATTTTTACACAGAAAGGCTTTTTCATGAAACGACTGTCCGTTATTCTTCTGCTTCTCTGCATGACGGCATCTTTGCTGGTATCATGCGCCGACAAACCGGATATACCGGAGGATACCGTCCCCGGAACGTCACCCGCTTCGACCGAAGCGTCTTCGGAGACCGACGCAAAGCCGGAGGAGACGACCGCGGAAGAAACAGACCGCGGCTATTTCGACGAACACCGCGTTGAGATAGTCGACGCCGACGTGTCCAAAGTCGCGGACCTGACTCTGCTTGACGACGGATACGATATTTATCAGCTTCCCGGCAGCGGCAACGGCGGCTGGCGGTACGGCCCTTCTTACCTGTATTACGGCGACGGACGGGTGGACGCTTATTTCGCTTCGGGCGGCGATTCCGGCGAATGGGACCGCATCACCCACAGAAGCTCGACAGACGACGGCAAGACCTGGTCCGCCGAAAAGATCGTCGTCTATCCCACGCCCGGCAGTGCGGACCATTATTCCTGCTGCGACCCCGGCGCGGTCTTTTTTGACGGCTACTACTATATCGGCTACACCTCGACGCTGAACGACGGCGGTTACTGCAACAATATTTTCGTCGCCCGCTCGGAAAATCCCGACGGTCCGTTTGAAAAATGGAACGGCTCGGGCTGGGGCGGCGCGCCTGAACCCGTGATCTATTTCGAGCAGTCATACGGATACTGGGGCATCGGAGAGCCCTCCTTCGTTGAGCTTAACGGCACCCTGTATATCTACTACTCCTACTCCACGCCGATGAAAGCGTATCTGATGCTCGCCACGGCGGACGCAAAAAACGAAAACTGGCCGGCTGAGCTTCAGTATCACGGCGCGGTCATGGAGCGCCGCTCCGATTCGGTGGATATCAAGTACGTGGAAGAA
>JAEEJH010000050.1 GCA_016281775.1 Clostridiales bacterium
ATCGTCCGGATATTCGGGATTCAGCGGATACCACCCGTGATCCGGGCGTGTGTTTATGGACATACCGCTGTCTATGTCGTACAGCATTATAAGATCCATATCGTCTTTTTCCTCCACGGGATCTGTGTGCTCTTTTTCGGCAGTATCTGTTCCCGTCTGCGACGACGTTACGGGAACCGCCGTTTCGCTTCCGGAGTCCGGCGCGTCCGGCCCGTTCGGCGTACACGACGTGAATAATGCGAACGCCGCCGTAACGGCCGCGAGAAGCAGCGCGGAGTATCTTAAAAACCGCTTCATTTTATCTTTTTAGCCGTAAATATCACGGCGCACGCCGACAGCGCAAGGAGCGCGGCCACAACCGCAACGGCGGCGTCCGAAGATCCGGGGTTATGAGGTTCGTCCGGCTGATCGTTTCCGGAAGGACCGTCGCCGCCGGGAGCGACGTCCTCTTCGATCAGCGTCAGAACGAGTTTATCGAAGATAGCCTCCGTGTTGCCGCTCGAAGTACCGGTCAGTTCGACTTTTACGGTATGAGAGCCTGCGGCAAGTCTTATATCGGAGAGAGCGATATCGGTCTTCGTCCAGTTGCCGTTGTTGTTGAAATCGATCTCATCAGATACGGCGGTCCCGTCGATATAGATCCTGATCTTTGCGGAGCCCTGGTTCGCGACGTAAACGAGCTTTACGGAGTACGTGCCGGATTTTTCTACCGTAAGATCGCTGTTTTCAATGTAGTTGCCCGCGGCGTACAGGTTGGTGTAAAGCGCGCGCGGAACGGGCAGACCGGGGTTGGAGTAATCTTCGTGCCAGTAGTCGCCGGACGGGGTCCACGTTCTGTCCTCGAATTCGAAGGTGACGTTATCTCCCTCTTCGGCTTCTTCAACCAGCGTGAATTCGAGTTTGTCGATGAAAGCCTCGTAATTCGACGAGGTCGTGCCGGTACATTCCATTTTTACGGAATGATCTCCGTCGGTAAGCGCAATGCTTCCGAGATCGGCCTGAGCCGCGGTCCAGCCGCCGTTATTGTTGAAATCGACCGGAGAGCCGAGCTTGACGTCGTCCACGTAGAACTGTATCGTCGCGGAGCCCTGGTTCGCAACGTAGATGAGCTTGACGGAGTATACCCCGGCTTTCGGTATACTGAGACCGGACGTCTGTACGGCGTTGCCCTGACCGTAGATATTGCAGTAGAGCGATCTTTCGGCAGGATATGCGTCATGCTGTTCTTTTGACATTTCGCCTTTCCAGAATTCCCCCTGAAGTACCGTCCACTCCCGGTCTTCAAATTCGAAGACCGCGTCCGCGGCGGACGCGCAAAGCGTCAGCATCGCGCAAAGAAGCGCCGCCGTGATGATGACAGAGATGATCTTTTTCATATTTCTTTCCTTTCTTTTTTTATCTTTCGACAAATTTGTCGTAAACCTTCAAAAGCGCCTTATTCAGCGATTTGCTTCCTCTTGCGTAATACGAGGAAAGCGTTTTTTTATTGCCCGTGAGCATATTGACCAGACTGTCCCTGAACGTTCCGCCCGCCCAGCTGTAGAAGTAGATCGGATCGTATATCCTTGAATTCAGGATGATCTTCAGCATATCGTAGGAATGCTCGTCGCGGACGTATTTGCTCGAGAGCGCTTTTTCATAGAACGCCGGCGTGAGCGTCTTATACGATTCCGCCGCGAGCGCCTCGATGATCAAGCCCGTCATCTCCAGCTTTTCTCCTTTGACAGCCGCGGGGACCGACAGAAGAGGATAGAACGGATATGCGTACGTGCTGTATTTTTCTTGCAGTTGATCGTATTTCGGCACCGGCAGTATACCGAAATCCGTATCTTTGTTTGCACGCGCTTCGAGCACGGCGGCTATATCCGCGTCCGTGAAAAGCGCCGTACTGTTATAGAATTTAGTCTGTATGGTGTAACCGTAAGTATCGGCGTCGGAAACGCCGGGAACGCTGCCGACGTTCCACGTGGCGACGGTTATGTATTTGTCGTTTCCGAGGTCGATTATATCGTTCACCACGTTCTGAAGCCGCTCCGTGAGCGGCGCGACGGTGTAATAATCGTTCCCGTCCTTGACGACCCATTTTTCACCGGCGGCGACGGTGAACGACCACATCATATCCGGGGGAACGGCGAGAGCGTACGTATCGACGCCGTCGCGGATCGCGTTGCCGTTGTTGTCGCTGTATGCGTTGCAGGATTTCAGCAGCCCGTAAAAACGGTCGAACGTCCAGTCGCCCGCTCTGACGGTATCGTAAAGTTCGGGCAGATTTACGTCGAGCTTGTTCGCAAGCGTCGTATCGACGACGAGAAGATGCGTGTATATGGCGATAGAGGTCGAGATGTCGCCCATCAGTCCGTAGAGCTTGCCGCCGTACGTGAAATCGTTCACGACGCCCTGATCCCAGTAGCTTTTCGACGTGTCGACGTACGGGACTTCGTCGCCGTAATTATGAAAAGCGCCTTCTATCGACAGGGAGAAGAAATCGTCGACCTTGAGCCATACGGCGTTATATGCGTCGTCGTTCGCTTTGAACGCGTTTTTCGCCATCATCGGCGCGTTGTCGTTCTTGATCGCTTCGATCTTCACGCCGTATCTGTCATAGATTGCCGTGTTGCGGTTGAAGACGGAGCTTATCACTATATCCGATGAATCATCCTCCGTTTCAACGTCGTACAGGTGCGCGAAACACGGGAAATAATGCACGAGAAACGTGAACGTCTTGCCTTCAAACCTCATATCCGGCAGGTCCGGTACGTACGCCGGATCCGCAGTATCCTCCGCGACGGTCGCCGCGGTATCGGAAAGAGCCGCCGTCTCCGTTTGCTCCTCTTTTTCCGTGCACGACGTGAAAAGCGGCAGTAAAAGCAGGACGCAGAGTACAAGCGCCGGTATCCTTTTCATTTTTTTACCTCGCTGCGAATTTTTCATAAACCTTTTTAAGTGAATTGTTGAGAGCCTTGCTTCCTTTGGCGTAATACGAGGAAAGCGTTTTTTTATTGCCCGTGAGCATATTGACCAGACTGTCCCTAAACGATCCGCCCCAGTTGTAGAAATACAGCGGATCGTAGATCCTCGATCGCAGAATGACGTTCAGCATCTCGAAAGAATACTCGTCGCGTACGTATTTGCCGGAAAGCGCCTTTTCGTAAAACGCGGGAGTGAGAGTTTTATACGATTCCGCCGCCAGCGCTTCGATAATGAAGCCGGTCATGGAAAGCTTATCTCCCCTTACGGTCACGGGTACCGCCAGGAGCGGATAGAACGGGAACGCGTAAGTGCTGTAATGATCCTGAGAGCTGTCGTATTTCGGTTCGGGGAGTATGCCGAAATCCGTTTCCTTATCGTTTCTCGCTTCGAGTACGACGCCGAGATCCGTGTCGGTGAAGAGCGCCGTTCCCTCCGCGAATTTCGTGCGGATGGTGTAGTTGTACGTATCGGAAACGCCGGGCACCGTACCGACGTTCCACGTGGCGACCGTCGTGTATTTGTCGTTTCCGATATCGATTATATCCTCCACGACCTTCTGCAGTCTTTCCGTCAGAGGAGCCGCCGCGTAGTAGTCGTCGCCGTCCTTCACCACCCATTTTTCACCGGCCGCCGCCGTCAGAGACCAGAGCATATCCGGCGGTACGGCGAAGGCGAACGTATCGGTGCCGTCGCGCCGGGAATCACCGTTTGAGTCGTTATACGCGCCGCAGGATTTCAACAGACCGTAGAAACGGTCGAGCGTCCAGTTTCCTTCGGATACGGTCTTATAAAGCTCCCTGACGTCGACGTCGAGCTTTGCCGCCAGGACCGAGTCGACGACGAGCAGATGCGTGAATATCGATACGGACGTCGATATATCGCCCATAAGTCCGTAAAGCTTGCCGCCGTACGTGAAATCGTTCACGACGCCCTGATCCCAGTAGCTTTTCGACGTGTCGACGTACGGAACGTCGCCGCCGTAATTGTGAAAAGCGCCTTCTATCGACAGCGAGAAGAAATCGTCGACCTTGAGCCATACGGCGTTATACGTGTCTGCGTTCGATTTGAACGCGGTCTTCGCCATTGCGGGGGCGTTCCCGTCCTTCACGGACGTTAACGTAACTCCGTATTTATCCTTTATCGCCGCGTTGCGCCTGTAAACGGAGCTTATGACTATGTCGGAAGAATCCTCTTCCGCGTCCACGTCGTATAAATGTCTGAAGCACGGGTCGTGCTGGACGAGAAACGTAAACGTCTGCCCCGGGAAAGTCAGCTCCGGCAGATCCGCCGTATACGCGGGGGCGTCCGTTACCGCTTCGGTCACCGTCGCCGGACTGTCCGTTACCGTGTCCGGAAGCTCCGTACCGGCCGCGCTTCCGCCGTTTGCCGCACAGCCGGAAAGCGACGGCGCGATCATTATGATGACGAGCATCAGGCAAATATATCTTTTCATTCTTATCTCCTTTCCGCTCTTTACCGTCTCTGAATATATTATACGGTCGGCGCTCTGCGTTGTCTATGCAAAAAACGGTGGATAGTATGATACAAAACCGATATATGAACGGATATTAACACACCGTTCACAACAGGTAAAAAACGGGCGTGTAATATAGAATCACAAGGATATGGCTTTATAAAAATACCATATTTTTCGTAAATATCACCGTCCGTTTAAGGCATTTTGACGAAAGGAGCGGCTCGATGCGCTTTTACCACTGCATCAAATTTGAAGAGAACTGGCTGTATTCGCCGGAGAATAAACAGAACAAAACCGAACTGCTGTATTATCTGAACGGGTCCGTTACGGTCAGGATCGGCGGCGTCGATTACACGGTGCGGGGCGGCGAAATGATAGTGATACCGCCGAACGTCAGCCACGAGGAGCGGTCTGATACGGGAATAAACGTGATCGCGATACTCTGCGATTTCGACCGAAGCTGCGACGTGCTCACGGAGGGGACGATCGTCCGCTTTCCCGAACATATGCGCCCGCTTTTCAACATGCTTCTGAAGGAGTACGAGCACAGCGTCGTCATATCCGAAGCGGCGGAGAGCATATTCGAACTTATAATACATTTCGCGCAGTATATAATCAGATCAAGGGACGTGAACCCTTATGTAAGCCGTATGCTGAAATTCATCCGCGGCAATTACACGGATCCGAATCTGACGCTCAAGGATTCCTTCTCGTTCATACCGATGGCGCCGGATTATCTGCGCCGCCTGTTCTCGGCGGAGACGGGGCAGACCCCGCACGAATATCTTGAGAATATGCGGCTCGGCAGAAGCAGACAGCTTCTGTCGGCGACGAACGATATGATCTCCGAGGTCGCGTACAAGGTCGGTTATTCCGATCCCATATATTTCGCGCGGAGGTTCAAGGCGAAATACGGCGTTTCGCCGTCAGAATACAGAAAAAAAGAAAGATTTGCGGAGGAAAACGATAATGGATAAATATCTTCTCGGTATCGACTACGGCGGCACCGTCACGAAAGCGGCGGTGTTCGGCAGCGACGGCAGGCAGGTCAGCGTTTACTCGGAGAAGACCGATGTCGCCTTTTCGGCAGACGGGAGATGCGAGATAGACCCTGTAAGGCTGAAAAAAACCGTTATGTCGGTCATTCGCGGAGCGGTGGCGGAAAGCGGGATAGCGCCGTCCGACGTTGCGTGCGTCGGCTTAAGCGGACACGGAAAAGGACTTTACGTTACCGACAAAAGCGGAGAACCGGTTTTTTGCGGCATACTCTCGTCCGACAGACGCGGCGGGGAGATATCTGAAAGATGGAAGCGCGACGGTACGTCCGACCGCGCCAAAAAGCTTACGCTTCAGGACGCGGACGCGCCGCTCCCTCCCGTACTGCTGAGATGGCTGAAGGAAAACGAACCCGGCGCGTATAAAAGGATCGGCAGAGTCTTCGAGGCGAAGGATTACATAAGATTCCTTCTTACCGGAGAGGCGTACGCCGAGGTCACGGACTATTCGGGCGCGGGGCTTATGGATCTTGTAAATCAGCGCTTCGACCCGAAGATCACGGATATTTTCGGCATAAGCGAGATATACGGCGCTATCCCGCCCGCCGTTCACAGCGCGGACCTCTGCGGCTTTATCACGGCGGAGGCGGCACAGCTTTGCGGACTTGAAAAAGGCACGCCGGTATCCGGCGGTATGTTCGATATAGACGCGTGCGCCGTGGCGCTGTCTGCCGCCGTACCCGGCGATATATGCGTCATAACCGGCACGTGGAGCATAAACGAATATATTTCGGCGTCGCCTGTCATCGCAGACGACGGCACGCGCAATTCGCTTTTCGCGCTGCCCGGCAGATATCTTATAGAACAGTCGAGCCCGACGTCAGCCGGAAACCTCGATTTCTTCATCGGCACCGTGTTCGGCGGTATGCCGTATAAGGAAGCCGATAAGCTCGTGAAAAATTGCCCTTATAACGGCGTTATCTTCACTCCGTACCTGTACGGTACGAATTCAAAGGCGAAAACGGCGGCTCTTTCCGGACTTACGCGCGCTCATACGCGCGCCGACATACTCCGCGCCGTTTTCGAGGGCGTGGCGTTTTCTCACAAACTGCATTTCGACGCGCTTTGCGCGCACAGGGACGCGCCCGAAACCGTCCTTATGGGCGGCGGCGTCTGTTCGTCCGCCGTCTGGACGCAGATGTTTGCGGACGTGCTGGGGGTAAGGCTCAGAACGTCGTCGGCAAAAGAGCTCGGCGCGCTCGGCGCCGCGGTATGCGCCGCGGTATGCGCCGGTATATATCCGGATCTGCAGACGGCGGAGAAGAGCATGACGGGAGACGGAGCCGTTTACGAGCCGGATCCTGCGGCAAACGCGGTGTACCGCGAAAAATACGGAAAATTTCTTGAGGAGGCAAACGGATGAGACCGTCGCAGGATAAGATAAAAGAGGTTTTTGAAGCAAATCTGAAATTAAAGGAATACGGACTCGTGAAATTCACGTGGGGCAACGTATCGGCGCTCGACCGGGAGACGGGGCTCGTGCTGATCAAACCGTCCGGCGTGCCGTACGAGACGATGACGGCGGAAGACATAGTATGCGTTACGCCTGACGGCAAGCGTGTTTACGGAAAGCTTCGCCCGTCGTCGGATCTGCCGACGCATCTCGTGCTTTACCGCGCGTTTCCGGAGATCGGCGGCATAGTACACACGCATTCCGAATACGCGACGGCGTTCGCGCAGTGCGGCCGCGGTATAAAGGCTTACGGAACGACGCACGCCGATTATTTTTACGGCGAGGTGCCGTGCACCGACGAAATGACGGACGTCGAGGTCGCGGGAGAATACGAGAAGAATACCGGAGACGTGATAGTGAGAAAAATAAAAGAGCTCGGACTCGATCCGATGACGGTCCCGTCCGTGCTCGTACGTTCGCACGGCGTTTTCAGCTGGGGCGAAAACGCGGCAAAAGCCGTCTTCAACGCGGCGGTGCTTGAAGAGACCGCGAAGCTCGCGTATCTGACGGAGACGCTCGGGCAGAACGGGCCGATGCCGCAAAGACTTCTCGACCGCCATTTTCTGCGGAAGCACGGAAAAAACGCGTATTACGGGCAGGTGGATAATGGATAAAATAAAATTCGGATTATATGAAAAGGCGATGCCTAACGGCTTTACGCTGAAGCGGAAGCTCGATACGGCGGCTGAGGCGGGGTTCGATCAGCTGGAGCTTTCCGTAGACGAGACGGACGAAAAGCTCGCGAGGCTCGGCTGGGGACTGTCGGAGCGCAAAAATTTCGTCGCGGCACAGGCTGATTCTCATATGCCGGTACGCACGATGTGCCTTTCGGCGCAGCGGAAATATCCGCTCGGCAGCCACGACAAGGAAACGCGGAAACGTTCAACGTCTATACTGTCCGGCGCCGTAGATCTTGCGTACGATACAGGCATCCGCATTATACAGCTCGCCGGATACGACGTTTATTACGAGCAGGGCGACGAAGACACGCGCGCTTATTTTGAAGAAAATCTGGAAAGATGCGTGCGTTACGCCGCTTCGTCCGGAGTCATACTCGCGTTTGAGACGAT
>JAEEJH010000051.1 GCA_016281775.1 Clostridiales bacterium
AATTCAGCTTTACAGTATGAGAGATCTTGCCGAGCGCGATCTTGAAGCGGCAATAGCCGAAGCCTCTCACATCGGCTACAAAATGATAGAATTCGCCGGATTTTTCGGCAGAACGCCCGAGCAGATAACGAAGGCTCTTTGTGAAAACAAAATAGAGCTTTTCGGCACGCATTCGGGTATGGGCGAGCTTGTCGCCGATTTTGAAGGCACGGTGAGATTCCACAAGGCGATCGGAAACAAAAACTACATCATCCCGCATCATCCGATGAGAAATAAAGCGGAACTCGATTCATTCGTCGAGCTTGTAAAAAAATATCAGCCGATGCTCAAAGAAGAGGGGATACGCCTTTCGTATCACAATCACAGCATGGAGTATCAGCCGAACGAAGACGGACTTTATCCGAATCCCGAGCTTTTCCGTCTGACCGATATCGGCTTTGAGATAGACACGTTCTGGGCGTTCAACGCCGGCGCGGATCCTGTTGAACTGATGGAAAAATACGGCGACCGTCTGACCTGCATCCACCTGAAGGACGGGTTCAAGGGCGGCAAAGGTATGCCGCTCGGAATGGGAGAAGCGCCGGTCAAAGCGGTATACGAAAAGGCGGTAAGCCTCGGCATACCGATAATCGTCGAAAGCGAAACGTGCGATCCCACCGGCCCCGACGAAGCCCGCATCTGTTTTGAATATCTCAAAACGCTCGAAAAATAAAATTCGGTTCAAAAAATCCTTACCTTTTGCCGACTGTTCTAAAGGACAGTCGGCAGCGATATTTGCCCTGCGGGCAAGCGATATACGCCTGCGGCGCGCGATATGTGACTGCGTCACGCGATATGTTCGCTTTCGCGAACGAGGGTAAATATCATATCGCATCGAGCATAGCGAGATATATCGCAGCGGCAAAAGCCGTTATATCGCGTTTTGCACTTGTGCAAAATATATCGCCTCTGTTGAAATTTGAAGTACAAATTCTCTGCTTACAAATGAATGCGATAAAAAGCCGGTTGAAACAAGGATTATGTTCCTTGCCCCAGCCGGTTTTTATTAACTGTCCTTAAGAGCGCCTTGCCTCGCGGTAAGGATTTTTTTCTGCCGTTAATTCAGATAACTCCGCGCGCCCCTCAAAGCGGTAAAGACGCACGGAACGCCGCCGAAAGCGACGCCTTATTTGTTTTTTCTCTTTTTTATTACGAATATGATCGCGGCGGCGATCGCGGCGGCAGCGGCGACCGCGGCTATTACCGGTATCAGATTCGTTTTGTTTTCAGGTTCCGGCGCGATCTCTTTCGTTTCGGTCGCTTTTTCCGTATCTTTTTCGGTCTGTTTTTCGGTCTGCGGTTCGGTCTCGGGAGCGGCGGTCGCGGGTTCTGTATGCTCTTCCCACGCCTTATCGGTCTTTTGCGAGCCGGCCTCTTTCAGCGCGGCGTTCGTTTCGGACAGAGCCGCGAGCTTTTCTCCGCTTATACCCTCGTTCGTGTAATCCTGGAACTGCCAGAGCGCGGCGATCTGTATGCCGGAATTCTCTATCGCCGTAACGGTCTTTTTGAAGTTTTCAAGACACTTTTCATCCGTCTCCATTTCGAGAAAATCGCCGAATTCGCCGAAGAAACAGCCCTTTTTGAGTTTTCTCGAAACGTCGTAATACGCTTTGTAATATTCCTCGTCGGTTATGTGTTGACCGAAACGGTCAAATTCCATTACGTACGTTTTACTGCCGTCTGCGGAGCCCTGCTGCAGATGGAAGCAGAGCGTATCTATCGGATCGGGCGTGAAGAATTCGTTCATTTCATCAAACTCCTCGCGGGTATCCGAATCCCATTTGAGAGTCCAGAAGTGTTTTTTATTGACCTTCTGCGAGCCTTCCCACAGAGAATGGGCGAACGGCCTCATCTCGCCGTTGCCGGTGGTTATCATTCTGTATTTATCGTATTTTCTGATGACCTTCGCTATTTCCGAGTAAAAGTACTGAAGCTCCGCCGAGGTGTAGTAATCGAAGCCGCTGAGATTCTCGAGCGGAAGCCCCGGCGCGTTCTGATACCACAGAAAGTTTTTAAGGTCTTTATCGCACAGATCGGCGTTGAGATTGTACTCGTTGCCTATCTCCCAGCCCCAGACGGCGGGATGATCCGCGTATCTCTTTACTATCGCGGCGGTATATTCTTTTGAATATTCGAGCGTTTTACTGCCCTCTTTGCCCATATACGCGCGTTTTTCGCCGACGTGGGCGGCAACGGACGGATCGTACCACATAAGGCTGGCTATTATGCCGAGCCCGTTTTTGTACGCCTCGTCAACGACCTTATCCATATACCGGAAAACGAGCTCCGGATCGGAATCATACAGATCGTAGTAGGTCGGATAAAAGCTGCAGAGCGGCATACGGATGAACGGTATGTTGTAATCGTGAAGCTCTTTGAAAGCCTGAACAAAATCCATCCTGTCCGGCTCCTGTCTGTCGACGTAGCGTACGAACGCGCCGAAATAGTTCACGCCGAAGCCGTAAAATTTTTCGCCCTCGAGGGTGATATCGCCGTTTTCTTCAACGTGTAAACCGTAGTGTTTTTTATTCATTTCGACCTCCTCCGCGCCGGTAGTCAGAGCCGACGCCGTCTGAAATATCATAAATATAATGATGATCGATGCAATTATTTTTTTCATTTATCATACCTCCGTGATCAAATATATCATATAAAATCGATAAAGTCAATAAAATCGCCCATATTAATTGAAATAATACGGGCGTTTACTTGACTATTTATAAAAATTGTGGTAAAATCACATCAGAATTCGTCTTTGTTTATTACCTCGGGCGGCACCTCAAGCAGAGTCGGATCCTTCAGATAACCGAGAACGCGTTTGAATACGCGGGCAAAATACGAGCCGGAGCAGATACGTTCGTCCATAACGACGCCGAGCGGCAGAGTCTTTTCGAACACGACCTCGCCTTTTCTCATTCTCGGCACCATTCTCGGGTTGCCCATGGTTATCGAAACGCTCGTCGTACCGAATTCGTAAACGTGGTGATATATGTGATTCGTTCTGATGCTCGCGAGGTTCGAGAGCAGAAGCGACTCGTGGAACGGGCTCGCGTCGATGATCGACTTGGGCAGCATGCCGTGCTTGTCGAGAAAACGGAACGTACCTACGCCGAAATTGCACAGTCCCGGTATCTTCAGTAAGACCTTTATGAGTTTCTCGGTCGAATTGTCTTTTTCGGACGTTCTGTTGGCTTCGATATACTCGTCGATCTTTCTCTGCACGTCGAATATCGTGTCGTTCATATCGAAATAGATCTTGCTCATTATACCGTTGCCGGGATCGTCGGTCTTCAAAACGACGAGGCCGACGCAGAACTCGTTTCTCGCGTATATCTTCTTATTGACGACGAAGCGGTTGAGCGCCGGGTACTCGCAAGCGGTGCGCAGATACGCGGAGATAAGCAGCGCCATATGAGTTATCACGACTCCGTCTTTGTTTCTCTTTTTATGTATGTACTCGTTCATCGGGTCGAGCGGCAGATCGACAGTTATCATATTCATACTGTCGACGCGTTTGTTCATCAGATGAGCCGCCACCATATACATCGGTTCGGCGTTCTTTATTCTTTTTCCGTCGGGTCTTCCCATAGTTTTTTTCCTTTCGTTTGAAATAAACAAATGCATTATACTATATTTTTTTCCGAATTGCAATAGTTTTTTTAATTTTGCGAGGTAAATATGGACAAAAAAGTAAAAGCCGCCGTGACGGTGCAGCGGCTGAAGGAACTGTATCCCGGCGCGGTATGCTCGCTCAACTACGGCGGCGACCCGTGGAGACTGCTCGTTATGGGCAGACTGTCGGCGCAGTGTACCGACGAACGCGTCAATCTTGTCTGCCCTGCGCTGTTTGAAAAATACCCGACCGCGTACGATATGGCGAATGGCGACGTATCGGACATAGCGGCGCTCATATTCTCGTGCGGTTTATACAATTCAAAAGCGAAAGACCTGAAAGCCGCCTCGGAGCGTATCGTAACGGTCTACGGCGGCGAAGTGCCGGACAATATGGAAGATCTGCTTACGCTTTCGGGCGTCGGGCGGAAGATAGCCAATTTACTGCTCGGCGACATATTTCATAAACCCGCGGTCGTAGCCGATACGCACTGCATAAGGATATCGGCGAGGATCGGACTTGTCGGAGACGGCAAGAAGCTGCCGCCCGAGAAGACGGAACGCGAGCTTTCGGCGATCGTCGAGCCGTCGGAGCAGTCGGATCTCTGCCACCGCTTCGTACTGTTCGGCCGCGATATCTGCACGGCGCGGTCGCCTTTGTGCGACGGATGCCCTTTATCCGATATCTGCCGTCATCACGCGGAAAACCAGTAAAAAAAGGAGTAACGCAAATGAAAAACACGGTATATATGCTCGCGCCGGTAAACGGCGTGCAGATGAACAGCTTTATAATCACAACGGAAAGCGGTAAAGTCATCGTCGTCGACGGCGGTTTCCGCTGCGACGCGGAAAAACTGTTATCAAAGCTGAAAGAGATAACCGGAGCAGATAAACCTCATATCGACGCATGGTTTTTATCTCACGCGCACTGCGACCACATCGACGCTTTTATGGAGATAATCGAAAAGCATCCCGATGAATTGTCATTTGACCGCGTGTATTACAATTTCCCGTCTGTGAAGTATTTTGAAGCGTATGAAAATCACGAGGCGCATACCGTCGCGGAATTCTATTCTCTTCTGCCCCTCTTTGCGGATCGGGCGTGCATAGTGACTCAGTACGATAAATACGAGATCGGCGAGGCGAAAATAGAATTACTGTATTCGCCGGATCCGGATTTTACGCACAACGCGATAAACAATTCTTCGATAGTGTTCAGACTCACCCTCGGCGGCAGGACCGTGCTGTTCTTAGGCGACCTCGGTATCGAGGGCGGGCGCAAGCTGCTCCGTCTGCACGGCGAGCGGCTCAGAAGCGATTACTGTCAGATGGCGCATCACGGGCAGAACGGAGTCGAGCGCGACGTGTACGAGGCGATAGCTCCGACCGGCTGTTTCTGGTGCGCGCCGAAGTGGCTCTGGGATAACGACGCCGGCAAAGGCTATAACACTCACGTTTTTCAGACTGTAATCGTGCGCGGCTGGATGGAAGAGCTCGGAGTCAAGGAAAATTACGTTATAAAAGACGGAGATCAGACGGTGGATTTATAATGAAAGAGTTCATCATAGGCAAAAACGACGCGGGACAGCGGCTTGACAAGTTCATATCGAAAACGCTCACCACTCTGCCCCCGTCGCTGATGTATAAGGCGATAAGAACGAAAAAGATAAAGGTTAACAGAAAGCGCGCCGAGCAGTCGCAGATGCTTTTTGAAGGCGATTCGGTTCAGTGCTTTCTTGCGCCGGAGTTTTTTCTGCCGCTCGAAGAACCCGACGACGCGTATCTGTCGATAAAACCGTCGCTTCACATCGTCTATGAAGACGAAAACGTGCTTCTTGCCGACAAGCGGCCGGGCATGCTTTCTCATTCGGACGAGGGCGGCGATCGAAACACGCTGATAGATCATATAAAAGCGTATCTTTATCAGAAGGGCGAGTACGATCCGAACTCGGAAAACAGCTTCGCGCCGGCGCTGTGCAACCGCATCGACAGAAATACGGGCGGTATAGTCATAGCGGCGAAAAACGCGGCGGCTCTGCGCGAGATGAACGAGCGGATAAAGGCGCGCGACGTGCAGAAATACTATCTCTGCGCCGTTCACGGCGTTATGGAAAAGCAGTCCGACGTACTCACCGCGTACCTGATAAAAAATAATTCGACGAATACCGTAGACGTGTGCGAAAAACCCGGACCCGGAAGAGTTAAGATAGTGACGGAATACAGAGTGCTGAAAACGAAAAACGGCGATTCTTTACTCGAGGTACATCTTATCACGGGCAAAACGCACCAGATACGTTCGCATCTTTCTTATATCGGGCATCCGCTTCTCGGCGACGGCAAGTACGGCGTGAACCGCGAGGATAAAAAGCGCGGTTACAGATATCAGGCTTTATATTCATATAAAGTCGTTTTCGATTTCAGATCCGGTCCGCTTTCGTATCTGAACGGAAAAGAGTTCCGCGTCGACGACGGCGGGATCTGGTTTTTGGAGGATTTCAGATGAGTATTCTGCTTATCATATCGAGCGCGCTTGTCACGGGGCTTTGCTTTACGTTTTACAAGGTCGGTTTCATCGCTTACTTTTCTTTGATACCGCTGTTTTATATAATGCTCAAAGACGCCGAACGCGGCGTAAAACCTGTCAGATCGTATTTCAAAGGGTATTTATGGGGCGTAGTGTTTCACGCAAGCGTCTTTTACTGGTTTTCATATCAGTACCCTCTCGAATATCTCGGCTTTTCGACCGGCGAGGCGATTGGCTACGTCGCTTTAACGTGGTTCGGGATCGGCGTGCTTTTGTCGTTTTTACTCGCGCTCTGGCAGTTGTCTTTTGCTTTTTTTGCAAAAAGCCGGTTTTACAAAACTCATAAATGGCTTTTCATACCGTTCGTATCGGCTTTTTACGTGCTTATCGAATTCGTTTATACTCTCGGCCCGCTCGCGTCTCCCTGGGCGCGGCTCGCGGTCACTCAGCAGGCTTATACCGTCGGTATCCAGACGGCTTCGGTCTTCGGTTCGTATTTTCTCTCTTTTCTGATCGTTTTCGTAAACGCCTGCCTCGCTTACGGGTTCCGCGTTTTCAAAACGGTAAAAGACAAAAAGAAGACGGCTCTCTTCGCATCTGTCGCACTCGGTTCGGTACTGCTCAACTACGCGGCGGGTACGGCTCTGTATTTTGCAGACAAAGCGTATACGGACACTCTTGAGACGTATAACGCGGCGGCGCTGCAGGGCAATATCGTATCCGGCAGGAGCAGTAAGGGCGGCGCATGGGAAGTGCTCGATCTGTTTTCGGACATGGTCAGGGCGGGTGTGAGCGAAAACGGCACAAAACTGTTCGTTTTTCCCGAAGGGTGCTTTTCGCTTTATCTCGAATATAACGAAGCGTTTGAAAAGGAACTGAAAAAACTGTCCTCCGAGACTGATGCGGTACTGCTTGTCAGCTGTTATCAGTATGACGAAGAAAAACGTTTATATAACGTCATGTGGTGCGTATCGCCTGACGGCAGCGTTACGGGACCTTACAGAAAACAGCATCCCGTTCCGTTCGGCGAGTTCACGCCGGCAAAGGATATAGTCCTCGCCGTGATGCCGTTTTTAAACGACGTCACGAATCTCGGCGACGAGCTTTCGGCGGGCGGTGAGACCGTTGTTATGGATTCGCCGATCGGGAAAATAAGCGGCTTCATCTGCTTCGATTCGGCGTTCGAGCAGATCGGCATAGAAGCCGTACGCGGCGGCGCGGCGATACTTTTCGAATCGTCGAACGACTCGTGGTGGATGGATTCGCCGCAGTTATACGAGCATAACGGTCACGCGATACTGCGCGCGGTCGAGACGAGGCGGTGCGTCGTCAGATCCACGTCCGCAGGCATATCGACGGTCATAAATTCGCGCGGAGAAACTCTCTCGTCCGTCGCCGCTCTTACGGAAGGCGCGGCGCACGCGGACGTATACAACAGAATCGACCTTTGCTTTTATATGAGCTGCCCGTATCTGTTTCTGATACTGTGTACCGCGTGTACGGTATGTCTTACCGCGATATCGGTCGTTTACGAAATAAAAAACCGAAAAAATCAAAAAACATCTTGACAAACGGAAAAACGTGTGATACAATAGCCGTACCGTAAAAAAACGGAGCAAAAAAGACCCATACTTTGAATCAGGTATTATCTCATATGGGATAATTGTACCTATTTCAAAGTACGGGTCTTTTTTTGCTCTTTGAAAACCGAATACCGCCCGGCGCAAGGCGCTGTGAGCGCCGGACGGATAAGTAATAAAACAACCTCAACGTAAGCCGGCTGAGCCGGCGGAAAGGATTATATATAATGAATAACAACACGAATACTAAAAAATTCAACGAAACCTTAAAACTCACTCTCATCCGCGGTACCGACTCATATCAGAACGCAAAAGCGGCAAAACAGGCGGTCAAACGGCTGCTCTGCACCGCCGCGCTTCTCCCTTCTCTCAGCTTCATAAGCTGGCAGTTGACGGCGAAGCAAAAAGAGAACCGTATTTTCTCCGCATGCGAAACAAGCGTCACAGTCGAAGATTACGGCTGGATATTCGAAGACTGCGCCGTCGTGACCGACGGCGCGGGAGAACCGGACGATCTGTTTGCCCCCGGCAGAAGGGTCTACGCCCTGACGGCGAAAAACTCCGCGCCTGCCGATCCCTTTGACGATCCGTTCGATTTCGCCGGCGAGCCGGTTACGGCGGATCAGGTACGCGATATGATCGGTATGTTATCAGAAGCCGGAGCGATTGTAAGGATCTGCATTCTGCCGGAAAGCGGCGGGTCAGCCGGGCGCGGCGTGATCTTCATAAGTCTGCCCTGCGAAATGCCGCTCCGCATGAAGAGTATGATCTCGATGGTGCTGACCGATACGTCTGTGACTGAAGTATACGCTCCGGAGTTTTCACGCGATATCCGCCTGACCGAGAATACCGTGACGGACTGCGCGGTCAAACTGCTCTCCGCTCTCATGTACGACGGCGGAACACAGGAAACCTGCCGTGACGGAGACGGCGGGACGATAGACAGTCTCGGGCTCAGTGTGCGGGCGTGTAACTGCCTGAAGCGCGCGGGGATAACAAGTATAGCGCGTCTGAGAGAGCTGACGGACGAAGACTTCGCCGCCATACGCAATCTCGGAACGAAAGCCGCCGACGAGATAAAGCGGAAGCTCGCCGCTTACAGGGGCGCGGCCGAGGCGGCAAGAACAGACTGCACGGATCATATGGCCGCGCTCGACCGCCTTATAGGACTTGAGGCGGTTAAAGAACAGATCAAAAAAGCAGCCGCGCTTGCAAAAATGAAAAAAGCGTTTGCCGAACAGGGCAGAGGCGAGTTGCCCGTTTCTTTACACATGGCTTTCGTCGGCAATCCCGGCACGGCGAAGACTACCGTCGCGAGACTCGCCGCGGGGATCTTCTGCGAGATCGGACTGCTTACCGATCCTGCGGTAATTGAAGTCGGCCGCGCCGATCTCGTAGCGAAATACGTCGGTCAGACCGCGGCGCAGGTGCGCGACGTCTTCTGCCGCGCGAAAGGCAAAGTGCTTTTCATAGACGAGGCGTACTCTCTGATCGACGACCGCGAGTCGTGCTTCGGCGACGAGGCTATACATACGATAGTCGCCGAGATGGAAAACCGAAGATCCGACACGGTCGTGATATTTGCGGGGTATCCCGACAAAATGGAGGCCTTCTTTGAAAGAAATCCGGGGCTGAGATCGCGAGTACCGTTTTTCATCCGCTTCAGAGATTACTCGGATGACGAAATGATAAAGATCTGCGATCTTGAAGCGCGTGACCGCGGTTTTGAGATCGACGCGGACGCTTATGAAAAAATAAGACTTCTCTGCTCCGAAGATTCCGACCGCCGCGAAGCGGGCAACGGACGTCTTTGCAGAAATATCGTCGAAGCGGCGATACTGAATTACGCCGAACGCAATTACGGAGACGGCAGAAGCGGCGACAGCGGCGGATTTATCCTTACGGCCGACGATTTCACTTCCTGCGGTGCAAGCGGCTCCGGCAGGCCGGGCATCGGCTTCAGCGCGTAACGCGGAAGCCGATGCTTGCACGTAAAAATATCGCGCGGGTACTTGATTTATTCATATAAAAGTGATAATATGATATAATACAAATCAGTTTTTTTCAAAAGGAGCCGTCCATGAAGAAAATCAAGATCGGTTTCGTTTCGCTCGGGTGCAGTAAAAATCAGATAGACACCGAGGTCATGTTATCCGCGCTTGCAGACGAGGGGTACGAGATAACCGGCGAGGAAGCCGAAGCCGACGTCATAATAATAAACACCTGCGCGTTTATCGAGGACGCGAAAAAAGAAGCGATCGACAATATACTCGATATAGCCTGGTTTAAAAAACACAGACATCTCAAAAAGATAATAGTCACCGGCTGTCTTGCCGAGCGGTACCGCGAGCAGATATTCGAACAGCTGCCCGAGGTGGACGCGCTCGTCGGAGTCGGCAGTATAAACAATATCGCCGAGGCGGTAAAACGTTCGCTTTCGGGCGAGAAATACGCCTCTTTCGACGATAAAAACGCTTCGCCTCTCGGCGGCGGCAGAATGCTGACAACGCCTTCTTACGCGGCGTATCTGAAGATCGCCGAGGGATGCGATAACAGATGCACGTACTGCGCGATACCGCTCATACGCGGAAAATTCAGATCGCGTACGATAGAAGACATAGTTGAAGAGGCGAAACTGCTCGACGCCGACGGCTGCAAAGAGCTTTCGCTCATCGCGCAGGATACGAGCCGTTACGGTCTCGATCTCTACGGCGGCTACAAACTGCCGGAGCTGATACGCGCGATATGCGAAAACACGTCTATTCCGTGGATAAGGATACTTTACTGCTACCCCGACAAGATCACGGACGAGCTGATCGACGAGATAAAGAACAATCCGCGCGTGGTCAAATACATAGATCTGCCGATACAGCATATAAACGACGAAATACTGACGGCGATGAACCGCCACGGGCAGAGCGACGTGATAAGAAACGCGATAAAGCGTCTGCGCGAAAGCATTCCCGGCATAACGCTTCGCACCACCGTGATCGCCGGCTTTCCCGGAGAGACGGACGAACAGTTCGAGGAGCTTTGTGATTTTATAAAAGAGACGGAATTCGACCGTCTCGGCGCGTTCGCATACTCGCGTGAAGAAGACACGCCGGCGTACGATTTTGACGGTCAGATAGACGAGCAGACAAAGCAGGACAGAGCGGACAGAATAATGGCGCTCCAGTCCGAGATCAGCGAGGCTCTCAACAAAAAGAAAGTCCGCACCACGGTAAAAGTGCTCTGCGAAGGCTACGACGCCGCCGCGGGCGCGTACGTAGGCAGAAGCGAGGCCGACGCGCCGGACGTGGACGGCAAGATATTCTTCGACGTGGGAGAACGTCAGGGACTTCACAAAGATGGCGAATTCGTCAGCGTACGCATAACCGGCGCATACGAATACGACCTTATAGGAAAAAGCAAGAACAGCAAAGGAGAATGAAAATGGAAAAGAAAAAACTGAATCTTCCGAACACGCTCACACTCATACGCATCTGCTTCATTCCGTTCATCATGGTTTTCGTCCTCATACAGTCGGAGAACCGCGTATGGCTCGATGTTTTGGCCGCAGTACTGTTTCTGCTCGCCGCGCTGACCGATCTTTTCGACGGCATGATCGCCCGCAGGAACAGCATGGTGACCGATCTCGGCAAATTTCTCGATCCTATTGCGGATAAACTGCTCGTATCGGCGACGCTTGTCGCGCTTATCGGATCGGACAGATTCGCTTATATCAGACTTTTGCTCGTCATATGCACCGCGATAATACTTCTGCGCGAATTTTCCGTCACGTCGATACGCCTGATCGCCGCCAAACACGACGGCACGGTTATAGCCGCGAGCAAGCTCGGCAAGCTGAAAACGGTCGTATCGGTAGTCGCGATAATGAGCGTTCTGCTCGAACCTGTGATATTCACGGGCGAAAACGTACTCGGAAAGATCGGAAAACTCCATATAGTTTCTATCGTGACGGTCATACTGATGACGCTTCTCACGATCTTATCGGGCTTCCATTACTTAAAGAAGTATTACTCTTACATAGACCCGACGAAATGATACGTCTGTATTACAGAACGCTTTTGTCGCCCGGCGACGGTTCAGCCGCCGGCAGAGCGCTGCTTCTGACGGCGTGCGCGGAATACGGAGTTGACTACGGAGCCGAACCGAGATACAAAAACGGTTACGGCAAGGAATACTTCAAAAATGCGCCGTTATACTATAACGTCTCGCATACGAAAAATCTCGTCTGCGCCGCGATCTCGGCGTCGGAGATAGGCGTCGACTGTGAGACGGTGCGGGATCTGCCGGATCACCTGCATATAGCGAAACGGTTTTTCACAGAGAGCGAATTTGAGTCGGTCAGGCAAAGCGATACGCCGCTGCAGACGTTTTTCGCGCTCTGGACGAAAAAAGAAAGCTACGTCAAGTATTTAGGCAAAGGCTTCGCCGTGCCGCTGTCGTCGTTTGATATCAAAGATATCGAAAATATACAAAAAACATTTGAAATAAACGGAGCGTTCGTCACATTGACAGGCGATAACGCGTCCGATACCATATTTATAAACGGAGACACACTATGATAATAAAACCGAGAGGAACGTCGGACATACTGCCTGCCGATTCTCCGCTCTGGCAGAAAGTTGAATCTGCCGCAAGAGAAACCGCGGAGTTGTTCGGCTACGGCGAGATAAGATTCCCGACTTTTGAATCAACAGAACTGTTTCAGCGCGGCGTCGGTTCGACTACCGACGTAGTGCAGAAAGAAATGTATACTTTTGCCGATAAAGACGGCAGAAGCATGACGCTGCGCCCCGAAGGCACGGCGTGCGTCGTGCGCTCGATAATAGAAAACGGGCTCTGCGGCGACGCGATGCCGCTGAAGCTCTATTATTTCACGAGCTGTTTCAGATACGAAAAGCCCGCCGCCGGCAGATACAGAGAATTCTATCAGTTCGGCACGGAGCTTTTCGGCGCCGATACTCCGTCCTCCGACGCTTCGGTCATCGCGCTCGCTTACACGTTTCTGCAGAAGCTCGGAATAAAAGACGTAAAACTCAAAATAAACAGCATCGGCTGCAAAAACTGCCGCCCGGCTTACCGTCAGGCGCTGATAGAATACTTCTCCGGATACGAGGCGCAGCTCTGCGACACGTGCAGACAGAGACTGCAGACCAACCCGATGAGGATACTCGACTGCAAAAGCCCGGAATGTCAGAAGATAGCCGCGGGAGCGCCGAAAGTAACGGATCATCTCTGTGATGAGTGCCGCGCACATCTGAGCGAACTCACTTCTCTGCTCGACGGCATGGGCATAGCGTACGAGCTCGATCCCGGTATCGTGCGCGGGCTCGATTACTACACGAAGACCGTGTTCGAATTCATCGCGCCGGTCGACGTCGATAAAAAGACCGGCGAGAAAAAAGAGCTGGCGATCTGCGCCGGCGGCAGATACGACGGCCTCGTTGAAGAGATAGGCGGTCCGTCGCTTCCGGGTATCGGCTTCGCCGCGGGTATGGACCGTCTCGTCGCCGCGATAAGGCTCTCGGAACAGGAGCTTCCTGCAAAGGCAAAGCCCGCCGTGTATTTCGCCGCGCTCGGCGCCCGCGCCGCCGCGGAATCCAACAAACTCGCGTATCGGCTCCGTCAAGAGGGGATTTACGCCGAATGCGATATCGTCGGCAGAAGCCTCAAAGCGCAAATGAAATACGCCGACAAGATCGGCGCGAAATATACCGTAATAATCGGCGACAACGAACTCGACCGTCAAAGCGCCGTGCTCAAAAACATGGAAGACGGCGCTCAGCTTGAGGTATCGTTTGAAGAACTGTATAAAATATTATCCGAAAGAGGTTGATCATAATGGCAGAATTATTTGAAAAGACAGACAAGAGAACGCACTACTGCGGAGAACTTACCGAAGAAGATATCGGTTCGCGCGTATGCGTATGCGGCTGGGTGCAGAAACAGCGCGATCTCGGATCGCTCATATTCATCGATCTGCGCGACAGAACGGGCATAATACAGCTTTCGTTCGACGAAGCGACCCCGAAGGACGTTTTCGACAAGGCGTTCGGAGTCAGAAGCGAGTACGTTCTCTCGGCAAAAGGCACGGTCAGAAAGAGATCGAGCGTCAACAAAAACATCAAGACCGGCGACATCGAGATCGCAGTCGACGAATTCAAGATACTCTCCGCCGCTCAGACCACGCCTTTTGAGATAACCGACAATACGACCGCGAAAGAAGATCTGCGCCTCAAATACAGATATCTCGACCTGCGCCGTCCGTCGCTTCAGAAGAACCTGCTCATGAGGCATAAGATAGCCGAGCTTGCGAGAGAATACTTCTATGAAAACGGATTTCTCGAGATCGAGACTCCGATGATGATAAAACCGACGCCCGAGGGCGCGAGAGACTATCTCGTACCGTCGAGGCTCCACCACGGCAAGACCTATGCTCTGCCGCAGTCGCCGCAGATATACAAACAGCTGCTTATGCTCGCCGGATGCGACAGATACATCCAGCTCGCACGCTGCTTCCGCGACGAGGACCTTCGCGCCGACCGTCAGCCCGAATTTACGCAGATCGACCTTGAAATGTCGTTCGTCGACCAGGAAGATATAATGGAAGTGATCGAGGGCTTCTTCTCACGCCTTTTCTCCGAGCTGCTCGGCGTTGAGATCCGGCTTCCGATAAACCGTATGACCTTCCGCGAAGCGATGGAAAGCTACGGCTCGGACAAGCCCGATCTGCGTTATGAAATGAAGATACAGAACATTTCGGATACCGTCCGCGGCATCGCTTTCCCGCCTTTCGTTTCGGCGCTTGAAAACGGCGGTTCGGTGCGCGCGATAGTCGCCGAAAACGGCGCGGCGACGTTCAGCCGCAAGGAAATGGACAAACTGACCGAAACGGTCAAAGGTCTCGGCGGCAAAGGCCTCGCTTATATCCGCTGGGTCGAAGATCAGCCGTCATGCCCGTTTTCGAAATTCCTTGCCGAAGGCGAGCTTGATAAGATCACCTCGGCTCTCAATATGAAAAAAGGCGACGCGGCTTTCATAGTCGCCGACAAAGACAAGCTCGTTTTAAGCATTCTCGGTCAGCTCCGCATAATCGCGGCAAAGCAGCTCAACATAATCGGCGAAGGCTATAAATTCACGTGGATAACCGAAATGCCGTTCTTCGAATACGACGAAGAGACGGGCGCGTGGCTTGCGATGCATCACCCGTTCACGATGCCGCTCGACGAATGCCTGCCTTATATCGACACCGATAAAGAAAAGGTCAGAGCGAAGGCGTACGACCTCGTTCTGAACGGCACGGAGCTTCTCTCCGGCTCGATACGCATCACCGACTGCGAGCTTCAGCAGAAGATGTTCGAGCTTCTCGGACTTACCGACGAAGAGATCGACGCGAAATTCGGATTTCTCGTCGACGGTTATAAATACGGCGCGCCGCCGCACGGCGGAGCCGGCATAGGTATCGACAGAATAGCGATGATCATGTGCGGCGCGGATTCTCTGCGCGACGTCGTCGCTTTCCCGAAGGTACAGAACGCGAGCGAGCTTATGTCAGGCTGCCCGGCTAAGCCCGACGAGCAGGCGCTTGCAGACCTCGCGGTCAAATTCACGGAAGAGGAATAAAATATGGAACACACGGTTCACTGCCTCGGCAACGGGCGGGTCTGTGTTTACGGCAAAGGCGCGGATATTTTTCAGGCATTCGGTCCCGATTATTCCGCGCCCAATTGCTTTACAGCCGCCGTCGACGGAGAATTTGAGACGAAAAAGATCTCGTACAGACAGTACGAACACAGATCGGGCGGCTGTGTGATAACGGATTATATGCCTGAAAACGAAAGCGTTTTTTACCGGACGGTAAAAGGCGGGGCGGTCATGAATTTTGAGGTGAAAAACGCCGTAATACAGAACACGCCTTACGAAAACACGTATATATTCATCACATACGAAGGCGCGCCGGTGTACATATACGACTTTTTCCCCGACGGAAAGCCCAAGGCTTACACGTCGTCCGAAAAGCGGTACGCGGTGATGAAAATACTCGGCGACGCCGATACGGCGCTGACGGGAGAAAAGAGCTTCAGAGTGATCTGCCGCGACTGCATTATCGCGTTTGCGTTTTCGCATTCGCCCGAAGATGCGTTCGGTCTGATATCGAAGCCGGCGCCGGAGCCGAATGCGCCTTTAAGGGATTTTTACGCAGATAAATACGCCGACGTCGTCTCCGACGTTTACGACGTGATCGCGTCTCAGCAGTCGTATAACGGCTCGGTGCTCGCGGGGTATAACTATCACCTCTGCTACATACGAGACAATTACGGCGTGCTCCGCTTTCTGCTTGCGTGCAAAGCTTACGGCAGAGCGAAGCTGCTTCTCGAATTCTATCTTTCCGTCTTTGAAAGATCCGGAAGGATACATAACGCGCAGGGCATGACCGACGGCTCGTTTCATATACACGAAAACGACAATGTCGAGATAACCGGTTATATCGTTCTGATGTTCGTAAAGTATTACGAAACGACTTCCGACGACGGGCTTCTCCGACGCGCCGTACCGCTTATCGAATACTGCTTACGCTGTCAGCACGGGTCGATGGTCGGCGACGTATTGCCTTTCAACGGCGACGAAACGTACGTAGCCGGCGGATTTCTGCAAAGATCTGCGTTAAACGACGGCTCCGCCGAGGCGACGTCTCTTTACCACCGCTCGGTCGTGAAACTCCGCTCGCTTGGCGGGATCGCCGGCGTTGATCCGGTATTGTTTGAAAAAGCGCTTTCCGACGCCGCGCTGATAGAAAAGAATTATTTAAAGAACTTCGTAATAGACGGCGTGTTCTACGCAAACAAGCCGGGCATCGGTCACGCGCCCGACATGCGCCACGGCGTGCGGGCGTGCGGTCACGGCTTCGGGCTCTGCTTCAGAAATGAAAACGGCGATTACGTCTGCCCGGACTGCGTAAACAAAAAAACGCCGCGTTTTTACGGCGACGCGTACGGCAAACGCTATTCGACCGAAGCGGCTGTTCTCTGCCCGGCTTTCACCGGCACGTCGCTTATACCGTCTGATATCATAAAAGCGACGGCAAAGAAAATAGCCGCGTCGTTATATGAGCGTGACGGCATAGTCGGTTACGAACCGGGGATGCTTCTCTACGCCGGCGGATATGACGAAAAAACGGTGCAAAAGATGCTTTCGATGCGCGACAAATTCGGCGTGTGGAGCGAATATTTCCGGGGCGGCAGACAAGCCGGAACGCTGTGCCGCACGTGGGAAAGCGCGGTAAACGCGGCGGCGCTTCTAGAAAACTGATAAAAAAACGGCTTTGCAGCCGTTTTTTTTCATATTTTCGACAGATCGTAAGGCGTCTGCTGGTAGACGAAGTAGTTCAACCAGTTTGAGAAAAGCAGGTGGGCGTGACCGCGCCATCTGTTTGACGGGCGCTTCGTCGGATCGTCGTCCGGGAAGTAGTTATACGGCACCTCTATATCGAGACCTTTGTCTTTATCTCTGTAATACTCGAGGGCGAGCGTATCGTAATCGTATTCGCTGTGACCGGTGATGAAAAACCGTCTGTTTTCACCGTCGGAAACAAGATATACCCCGGCTTTATCCGAAGTCGCTATGACGTCGAGCCCTTTGACCGCTCTTATCTCGTTTTCGTATATCTCCGTATGGCGCGAATGAGGCGCGAGAAACGTCTCGTCGAAGCCGCGGACGATGGGATGCGAAGGGATAAGCACCTTATGCTCGAATATGCCGAACGTCTTTTTATCCATCTTATGCTTGTTTATACCGTAGAAATGGTATAAAGCCGCCTGCGCCGCCCAGCAGATGAATATGGTCGACCAGACGTGAGTTTTAGACCACTCGAAGATACCGCAAAGCTCGTCCCAGTAGTTGACCTGCATGAAATCGAGATTTTCGACCGGAGCGCCGGTGATGATCAAGCCGTCGAATTTATCGTTTTTTATTTCGGCAAAATCCTTGTAAAACGCGCCCATATGCTCTTCGGACGTGTTTTTGCTTACGTGATTGTCGACGCGTACAAGCGTCAGATCTATCTGCAGCGACGAGTTCGACAGCAGTCTTACGAGCTGTGTTTCGGTCGCTATCTTCGTCGGCATAAGGTTCAGTACGGCTATTTTAAGCGGACGTATGTCCTGATGGATAGCGCGAAGCTCGTGCATCACGAATATGTTTTCGTTACGCAGTATGTCCTCGGCGGGCAGACCGTCGGGTATTTTGATAGGCATTTTTTACTCCTTGTTATTTGAGCATGCTCTCGCACCAGACCGGGTCGGGTGAAAGTCCGAGCAGTTCGGTAACGGTGGCGGCGACGTTAGACAGACCGTAGCCGTCTTTTTCTTTTATTTCGTGTCTTTCGTTTTTATCGTAAATGATAAACGGTACGGGGTTCAGCGAATGAGCCGTGCGGACCTGAAGTTTACCTTTTTTCGTCATTTCGAGCATTTCGTCGGCGTTTCCGTGGTCGGCGGTGACGCACATTATCACGCCGCATTCGTCGCAGACGGCTTTGATACGCGCAAGGCAGAGGTCGAGCGCTTCCATACTGCAGACCACCGCGTCGTAGTTGCCGGTATGGCCGACCATATCGCCGTTCGGGAAGTTGCAGCGGATGAAATCGTATTCGCCGCTTCTGATTACGCTTATAAGGTCGTCGGTTATCTCGGCGCATTTCATCCACGGGCGTTCGTCAAAGCTGACCTTGTCGGACGGGATCTCTTTGAACGTTTCGAGCGTATCGGAGAATTTGCCGCTTCTGTTGCCATTCCAGAAATACGTCACGTGACCGTATTTCTGAGTTTCGGATACGGCGTACTGTCTTACTCCGCGCTCGACGAGATATTCGGAGAGCGTGTGCTTTATCTCGGGCGGATTGACGAGGTAGCGTTTCGGTATTTTAAGGTCGCCGTCGTATTCGAGCATACCGGCGTATATGACGTCGGGGCGGTATCCGCGGTCGAAGTACGGAAAATCGTCGTCGTCAAACGCCATCGAAAGCTCTATCGCGCGGTCGCCTCTGAAATTGTAGAGGATCACGGCGTCGCCGTCTTTCATTTTACCGGCGGGCGCTCCGTCTTTTTCGATGACGAACGCGGGCAGATCCTGGTCGATCACGCCGGGGTTTTCGGCTCTGTAAGTTTCGATCGCTTCTTTAGCCGAGGCGAATTTTCTGCCCTCGCCGCAGACGTGAGTCTGCCAGCCGAGTTTTACCATGTTCCAGTCGGCTTTGTATCTGTCCATAGTGACTTTCATTCTGCCGCCGCCGGAGGCGATGCAGGCGTTGAACGAACCGTCGTTCAGCTCAGCCAACTTCGCTTCGAGCGCGTCGACGTAGGTGAGCGCCGAGGTCGCCGGGACGTCTCGTCCGTCAAGCAGTATATGGACTCTTACCTCTTTGATCCCCTCTTTTTTCGCTTCGGAAAGCATAGCGAACAGGTGAGCGATATTCGAATGTACGTTGCCGTCGGAGAGCAGACCTATGAAATGGAGCGTTCCGCCTTTGCGGCACGTTTCTTTTATCTGCGCCCACGTTTCGGACTTATATATTTTGCCCGATTCTATCGATTCGTTCACGAGCTTCGCGCCCTGCGAGTAGACCTGGCCGCAGCCGAGAGCGTTATGACCGACCTCGCTGTTGCCCATATCGTCGTCCGACGGAAGACCTACCGCAGTGCCGTGCGCTTTGAGGCGCGTATGCGGGCAGTTTTCTCTGAGCCAATCGAGGGTAGGCGTGTTCGCCGCCGTTACGGCGTCGCCGAGACCGGTTTTGGAGATACCCACTCCGTCCATAACGACAAGTAAAACTTTATTCATTTTCATATCCCTTTCACGATGTTGTAGATTTCAGCCGAGACCGCTTCTTTCGGTCTGTCGGCGTTTATTATATAGATGTTTTCGTGGCTGTTGAGCATACGGAAAGTATCGGCGAAACGGCGTTTTACCTTTTTGATCATTTCCATACTCTCGTAGATCTCCGCGGTGAGCCGTTCGGAGCTCATGCGGCTTACGCATTTCTCGGCTGACAGGTCGAGAAAGATGCAGACGTCGGGCGTTCTTATATCGGGGCATCTGAGGTTCATATCGGCGACCCAGTTTATATCGCTGTCGACGCCCTGATAAGCGAGCGAGGAGTAGTAATATCTGTCGGATATGACGTCGACGCCTTCTTTAACGAACTTTTGTATGCCGTCGATCTGATTCACGTTATGATGTATGCGGTCGGCTAAAAACAGCGCCGCAAGCTCAGCCGTGCTCCGCTTCTGATGACCGCCGAGCGTATCGCGTATAAGACCGCCCGTCGAAGACGACGTGGGTTCCGCCGTGGCGTAAACCTTACAGCCTTCTTTGCAGAGATCTGCGAAAAGATGCTTGATGTGCGTCGTTTTGCCCGACCCGTCA
>JAEEJH010000052.1 GCA_016281775.1 Clostridiales bacterium
AGACCGTTTTTGTTGAAACTATACGATACGGAGCCGCCTGCCATGATCGGCCGGCCCGCATAACTTATTTCGCATACGTCCCATACGAGCCCGTCTTCGGTCTTATACAGCTTGCCGCCGAAAGCGGCTTTCTGCGTATACATATGTGTCGGTCTCAATGACGTGTCGCAAACGAGCAGTACCGCCGACGTCTCTTCTCTGAGTTTTTTCAAAAGCTTTTCGTCATTTGAGCTGCTGTTCATAGCCGCTTTGTAATAAATCAAACCGGGATCGGGAAAATACATGTCATAGTACATATTGATTTCCGGCTGCATAAGCTTGCCGCTTAAGTATATTTCGCCGTTATGAGATTCTGCCGAATAGAATTCATAGCCTCTGCCGTATGAGTTGATACCGACTATGCTGCAGTCGCGGTCGACAAGCATCACGCGCGTCTCCCATTCTTTGTTCTGATAAACGATGACGAACCCGGCTTCGGTCAAACCGATACAGTCGACGTCATATAATTGCGCGTACAGGTTTGTTTCCTTATATTTTCTTGACAGCTCTTGCCCGGTTTCAAGCGAGAATTCGACGATCATCAACTTGTTTAACGCCTCTCCGTAAACACTGTATTTACCCGGTTCATATTCCACAACGTCTTCATTTACCTCATAGCATATGAGATACGCTATGCCGTTTTCGGCATACAGCCCGAGCGCTTCCACACGGTATCCGAATTCATCGTATTTTTTGTGCAGTTCCACGGGTCCCCATACTGTCTGCCCGTTTTTGTCGTACATCTGAAGCGCAGCGAACCTCTCGGTCGGGTAACGGCGCGCGTGACTCAGGATCAGTACGTTTTCATTTTCGAGTTCTATATAGTCGGATATCGGTCCGTATGCGCCGTTGTAATCGATCCTCCATTTTTCCTCGCCGTCCTCAAATTTAGCTAAACAAAAGTAGCTGTCCGTATCGGGATCGGTCACGGCGTCATTTTTAATACAACGGTATTTTTCGCTCGCATCAACAACGTTAGAAGCGGCGTAGATCACGTGGTCGGGATTTTTTACCTCGTCTCTGCCGATCTCTTTCGGTTCTCCGCTCTGCAGTTCGCATACGTTGATCTTCACTTCGTCAATATTCACCAGATTTCCGTTTTCGTTTACGATACCGCGTTCGATCGTCGTTTCGGATACGCTGTTTTTGACGCCCGAGCCTGACGCGACCATATTGTTCTGATCCGCATATTTCGTTTTTGCCACCGCGATCATGAATACCGCGAGAGCGAATATCGCCGCCGCCGAAAGCGAATATTTGATTATATTTTTGAATACCGTTTTGCCTTTGCGCTCTTTGAAGTATCTGCCTGCGTTTTCTTCTTCAGCTTCTCTTTTGTATTCGTCGCTGACGTTGCCGAGCGCGGTCATGATATCTTTCGTTTTCATATCTTATACCCTCTTTCCTTAAGTATCTGCGCGAGTTTCTTACGTGAGCGCATAAGGCTCGCGGAAACCGCGTTTTTGCTTTGCCCAGTCATTTTTGCTATTGCCGGTATATCGTCCGCGTAGTAATACCGGCGCATGAAGATGAACCGCGCGCCGTCCTGAAGTTCGGACAGAAAGCCGTTGAGCACGTCGGACAGGCCGCTCGTATCGTCTGTCGTGTCCGCGACGACCTCCGCAAGCTCGCCGTCTATCGACACGGTACGCGCGCGGCGTTTTTCAGCCGTGTTGTAACGGTATCTCTGAAGCGATATGCGGCGCACCGTCTCGCAAAGATATGCGAACAGACTGTTCGGTCTTTCCGGCGGTATCTTGTTCCACGCGGACAGATAAGCGTCGTTGACGCATTCTTCGGCGTCGCGCCTGTCGCCGGTTATGCCGTACGATACCCGCCTCAGCTTCGCGCCGTACGACGCGTCTGTTTCTTTGAGCGCCGCTTCGTCGCGGTCAAAGAACAGGCCTATTATTTCATTATCCTGCATTACGTCTCTCCTTTCTGCCGTTTTTTCCGTGAAAGCTCTGAATGCTTCACTGTACTGCATGATTTCACTCCTTTCTTTTGCCTTCACTGTGTAAGTGATGAAAAGGAGCGCAAAAATGACGAAAGAGTATAAAAAAACTGATTTTTTTAAAATCCTTACTGTATTCCTGCCCGTTTGTAACCACGCCCCAAAGAAAGTGAAACGACTTTGGGAGGGAGCAGGGGGCTTGGGGGTTGTAAGGGTGGGAAGCCCCCAAGGGCGGCGAAGCCGCACAGAAAGTCGGCTTTGCCGGCGTAGAAAAAATGAGCGAAACGTAAGGGTCGGATCATTCGGCCGCGCCGAATGATCGCGCGCGGTAAAGGGGGGCGCCGCGCGCGAGATCACCGGAAGAAAGCGGCTTGAACCGTCGTTTGAACGATGCGATTATGTTTGCTCGGAAGTCGGTAAACATATTCACTGTTCACTTTTACCTCTTACTTCGCGTCAGCCCGCCGCGCCCCAAAGAGAGTGAAACGACTTTGGGAGGGGTAAGGGGGTTTGGGGGTTGTAGGGGTGGGCACCCCCAAG
>JAEEJH010000053.1 GCA_016281775.1 Clostridiales bacterium
GAGGACCTCTTCAGCGTCCTCTTTATTTTTCAGTACGGAATATGCGATCTGCATACAAACCTTACCGTAAAGGCTTCTGATCGCTTCGAGTGCCGTCTCGTCGCGCGAATCAAGACGCTCGATTATCTCTTCATTTGTCATTACGTCACCTCCTTTGCCCGTCATTAATATAGTGACCGTCGGGGTACTGAAAGTCACAAAAAAGCGAAAAAATAACGTAAAAATTCAAGGCTGACGCGATTCGCGCCAGCCTTTGCTTTTTATACAGTCAATCAGTCGTCGTATCCGTCGGGATCGCTGTCGGCGTGTTTGCCCGTGGGTTCGATCTCGACTCTGCGGTATCTGTCCATACCGGTGCCGGCGGGGATCAGTTTGCCGATTATGACGTTCTCTTTAAGACCTTCGAGACGGTCTGTTTTGCCTCTTATAGCGGCGTCGGTGAGGACTTTCGTCGTCTCCTGGAACGACGCGGCGGAGAGGAACGATTCGGTAAGCAGCGCGGCTTTCGTGATGCCGAGCAGTACCGGCGAGCAGGTCGGGAGCATAAGCGTTTTGTCGCCCGCGTCTATCTTCGCTTTTACTGCGTCGTAAGCCTCGTTGAATTCCGTTACGTCTACCTGAGTGCCGGAGAGCAGATCCGTGCTGCCGCCGTCTTCGATCTTGACCTTGCGCGTCATCTGTCTCGTGATGACCTCGATGTGCTTGTCGTTGATGTCAACGGACTGGTCGCGGTAAACTCTCTGTACCTCGGTAATGATGTAATCGTATACCGCGGTGATATCTTTCGTCGCGAGTATGTCCGCCGGAGCCATGCTGCCTTCGGAGAGCGGATCGCCTTTCATGACGTAGTCGCCTTCTTTGACCTTGAGCGCCATGATGTTCGGTACCGCCGCGACTACCGCTTCACCTGATTCGGGTGTGATCGTCACGTTTCTCGAACGCTTCGTCTCGGTTATCGAGACCGTACCTGAGATCTCGGCGAGGACCGCGGTCTTCTTCGGCTTGCGGGCTTCGAAGAGTTCTTCAACTCTCGGAAGACCCTGCGTGATATCGGAACCGGCGACGCCGCCCGTGTGGAACGTTCTCATCGTAAGCTGAGTACCCGGTTCGCCTATGGACTGGGCGGCTATTATACCGACCGCCTCGCCTATATCGACGGGTTTGGACGTTGCAAGGTTCATGCCGTAGCAGTGAGCGCATACGCCGCTCTTCGCGTGACATTTGAGCGTCGTTCTTACGCTAAGTCTGGTGATGCCGGCGGCGATTATCTTATCGCATACCTTATCAGTGAGCATCACGTTCGCTTCGGCGAGCACTTCGCCCGTGTTCGGATCGAGAACCGGATCTATCGTGAATCTGCCGAGTATTCTTTCCTTGAAAGTCTCTATGACTTCGTTGCCGGACTTGATCTCGTATACTTCTATGCCCTCGTGAGATCCGCAGTCGGTCTCGGTTATGATGACTTCCTGCGAAACGTCGACGAGACGTCTCGTAAGGTAACCGGAGTCGGCGGTACGCAGAGCCGTATCGGCAAGCGACTTTCTCGAGCCTCTCGCACCGATGAAGTAGTCGAGAACGTTGATGCCTTCACGGAAGTTCGATTTGATCGGTATCTCCATCGTCTTACCGTTCGTCGCGTACATAAGTCCGCGCATACCGGCGAGCTGACGCATCTGCTTGATGGAGCCGCGGGCGCCGGAGTCTGACATCATCTTCAGCGGGTTGTACGGGTCAAGCGCTTCTTTAAGAGCGTCGGTGACCCGGTTCGTCGTATCGGTCCAGGTCTCGACGACCTTCTTGTATCTCTCCTCTTCGGAGATAACGCCGTCGTTGAAGAATTCTGAGAGCTGCTGTACCTTGGCTTCGGCCTCGGCTATGAGTTCTTTCTTCTTCTTCGGTATCGTCATATCGGGAACGGCTATCGACAGCGAGCTTCTCGTAGAATACTTGAAGCCCATCGCCTTGATCTCGTCAAGCACGCCGCTCGTCACGGACGAACCGTGGAGTTTGATGCAGCGGTCGACTATCTTCGACAGCTGACCTTTGGTGACGACGAAGTCTATCTCGAGTTTGAGTTTGTTTTCGGGTTTGCTTCTGTCGACCCAGCCGAGATTCTGCGGTATAGGCTTGTTGAATATCAGCTTGCCGAGAGTGCATTTGATAATGCCGGTCACGCTCTCGCCTTCGACCTCGCGCGTTACGCGGACTCTTATCGGGGTGTGAAGCGTTATCACCTTGTTTTCGTAAGCCATCACGGCTTCGTCGGGCGATAAGAACATCTTGTTTCTGCCGAGCAGCGATTCTTCGTAGAATTTTATCGTGTAAGCGCCGTATTTTTCGTCGTGTTCGGGTATCACACCGCCGTGAGCTTCTTTATAGGCCGCGTATTCGTCGAGTTCTTCGTCCGTAGCGGCGAGCGTCAGGTAGTAAGAACCGAGCACCATGTCCTGCGACGGGACCGCAACGGCTTTGCCGTCGGCGGGTTTCAGCAGGTTCGAAGCGGAGAGCATGAGGAATCTCGCCTCAGCCTGAGCCTCCGCCGAAAGCGGAACGTGAACAGGCATCTGGTCGCCGTCGAAGTCGGCGTTGAACGCCGTACATACGAGCGGATGCAGTTTTATCGCGCGGCCGTCAACGAGCACCGGCTCGAACGCCTGTATCGACAGACGGTGAAGAGTAGGAGCGCGGTTGAGCAGTACGGGATGCTCTTTTATTACGTTTTCAAGACTGTCCCAAACGAACGACTCGGCGCGTTCGACTTTTTTCTTCGCGTCTTTTATGTTCGTCGCCTTCTGCGTCTCGACGAGGCGCTTCATGACGAACGGCTTGAACAGTTCGAGAGCCATTTCCTTAGGCAGACCGCACTGATATATTTTCAGTTCCGGTCCGACGACTATAACGGAACGTCCGGAATAGTCGACGCGTTTGCCGAGCAGGTTCTGACGGAAACGTCCCTGCTTGCCGCGGAGCATCTCGGAGAGAGACTTCAGCGGTCTGCTGCTCGGTCCCGTAACGGGCTTGCCGCGTCTGCCGTTGTCGATAAGAGCGTCGACGGCTTCCTGCAGCATACGCTTTTCGTTTCTTATGATGATCTCGGGAGCGTCGAGTTCCTGGAGTTTTTTAAGACGGTTGTTTCTGTTTATGACGCGGCGGTACAGGTCGTTCAGGTCGGACGTCGCGAATCTGCCGCCGTCGAGCTGCAGCAGCGGACGGAGATCCGGCGGGATGACCGGCACTACGTCGAGCACCATCCATTCGGGTTTGTTGCCCGATTTGCGGAAAGCTTCTGCAACGTCAAGACGTTTGATGAGCTTTACTTTCTTCTGGCCGGTCGCGGTCTCGAGTTCCGTTTTGAGATCTTCGCAGAGCTGATCTACGTCGATCGCCTGCAAAAGCTCTTTGATGGCTTCGGCGCCCATGCCGACTCTGAAATCGTCTTCGTATTTTTCTTCATAGCGTCTGTATTCGGCTTCGGAAAGAGCCTGACCTACGTGAAGCTCGCCGGACGAGAAATCGCCGGTCTCGAGTACGATATACTGACCGAAATACAAAACTTTGTCGAGGATCCTCGGCGAAATGTCGAGCAAAAGACCCATGCGGGACGGTATCGCTCTGAAATACCAGATATGGGATACCGGCGTCGCGAGTTCGATATGACCCATCCTCTCGCGGCGGACCTTTTTCTGAGTTACCTCAACGTGGCACTTTTCGCAGATCTTGCCTTTGTAGCGTACGCGCTTGTATTTTCCGCACAGACATTCCCAGTCTTTCGTCGGACCGAAGATCTTTTCACAGAACAGACCGTCGCGTTCGGCTTTGAGGGTACGGTAGTTTATCGTTTCGGGCTTAAGGACCTCGCCGTACGACCACTGACGGATCATATCGGGAGACGCAAGGCCGATCTTTATTGAATCAAATATATTTTTTTCCAGCATATTATGATACCTTTCGTTTATTTACCGTTTCATTCCGTTAATCGTCGTCGCCGTCGCCGAAAATATCGTCGTCATCGTCGCCGTAATCGTCATCGTCGTCGTCATATGACGATTCGGATTCGTAACCGGGATCTGAGAACGTGTCTTCGTCGGACGTGGTGTAAGCGTCGGCGGCTTCGCGCTCGTCGAACACTTCGGGACCGAGATCCTCTTTCGTAGTGTAGGTCGATTCGGGTATCGTATCTTCCGTAAGCATCGAAAGGTCTATCGGTTCTCCGTCTTTGTCGAGAACGATTATATTGAGAGCAAGAGCCTGAAGCTCTTTAATAAGGACTTTGAACGATTCGGGAACGCCCGGGGTAGGTATATTCTTGCCTTTGACTATGGCTTCGTAGGTTTCGACACGGCCCTTCACGTCGTCGCTCTTGACCGTGAGTATCTCCTGCAGCGTATAAGCCGCACCGTAGGCTTCGAGAGCCCAGACCTCCATTTCGCCGAAACGCTGGCCTCCGAACTGGGCTTTACCGCCGAGAGGCTGCTGCGTTACGAGCGAGTACGGGCCGGTAGATCTCGCGTGGATCTTGTCGTCGACGAGGTGATGCAGCTTGAGGTAGTACATAACGCCCACGGTGACGGGGTTGTCGAACGGTTCGCCCGTTCTGCCGTCGTAAAGCGTCGTCTTACCGGTGAGCGAGATGCCCGCCTGCTTCTGCATCTCGGCGATGTCGTGCTCGTTAGCGCCGTCAAAGACCGGAGTCATGACTTTGATGCCGAGCTTCTTCGCCGCGTAGCCGAGGTGTACTTCAAGAACCTGGCCGATATTCATACGGGAAGGAACGCCGAGCGGGTTAAGAACGATATCGAGCGGAGTACCGTCTGCAAGATAAGGCATATCTTCGGGCGGCAGTATTCTCGATACGACGCCTTTGTTTCCGTGACGGCCGGCCATCTTGTCGCCGACGGAGATCTTACGTTTCTGAGCGATATAAACTCTTACGACTTTGTTGACGCCGGTGGGCAGTTCGTCGCCGGTCTCGCGCGAGAACACGCGTACGTCGACTACTATACCGCTTTCGCCGTGAGGCAGACGCAGAGAAGTGTCCCTGACCTCGCGCGCCTTTTCGCCGAATATCGCGCGGAGCAGTCTCTCTTCCGGCGTAAGCTCGGTCTCGCCCTTCGGCGTGACTTTGCCGACGAGGATGTCGCCTGCGCGCACTTCGGTACCCTTGCGAATGATGCCGTTCGCGTCGAGGTCTTTGATCGTCTCTTCCGATACGTTCGGTATCTCTCTCGTGATCTCTTCCTGACCGAGTTTCGTGTCTCTCGCTTCGTGCGAGTATTCTTCTATATGCAGGGAAGTGTAAACGTCGTCGCGTACGAGCTTTTCGTTGAGCAGAACGGCGTCTTCATAGTTATATCCTTCCCACGTCATAAAGCCTATGAGCGCGTTTTTGCCGAGTGCGATCTCGCCGTTCGACGTTGCGGGACCGTCGGCGATTACGTCGCCCGCCTCGATCCTCTCGCCGGCGTTGACGATAGGTCTCTGGTTGACGCAGGTGCCCTGGTTGGAGCGTTTGAATTTGATGAGCGTGTAAACTTCTTTTCTTCCGTCGTCGGTTATTATGGTGATATCGTCGGCGGTCACGCGTTCGACCGTACCGGACGATTTGGCCACTACGCAGACTCCGGAGTCGACGGCGGCTTTGTATTCCATACCGGTGCCGACTATCGGCGCGTCGGTCGTGAGAAGCGGAACCGCCTGCTTCTGCATGTTCGAGCCCATGAGCGCACGGGAGTTGTCGTCGTTTTCAAGGAACGGGATCATCGAAGTGGCGACCGACATGACCATTTTAGGCGAAACGTCCATGTAATCGACTTCTTCAACGTTCGCTTCGCGTACCTCGGTCTTGTCTCTGACTATAACGCGCTTGTGTACGAAGCGGTGATTCTCGTCGAGAGGCTCGTTTGACTGAGCGACGACGTAGTTGTCTTCAACGTCGGCGGTCATATATTCGACCTGATCGGTAACGACGCCGGTCTCTTTGTCGACCTTGCGGAACGGCGCTTCGATAAAGCCGTATTCGTTGATCTTCGCGTAGCTCGCGAGATACGAGATAAGACCTATGTTAGGACCTTCGGGCGTCTCTATCGGGCACATGCGGCCGTAGTGAGTGTAGTGGACGTCACGGACCTCGAACGAGGCGCGGTCACGCGACAGACCGCCGGGGCCGAGAGCCGACAGACGGCGTTTGTGCGTAAGTTCCGCCAGAGGGTTTGACTGATCCATGAACTGAGAGAGCGGAGAAGAACCGAAGAACTCGCGTATCGCCGTTGAAATGGGGCGCGGGTTTACAAGGTCTCTCGGAGTGATCTTGTCTATATCCTGAACGGTCATTTTCTCTTTGACGATCTTATCCATACGGGAGAAACCTATACGGAACTGATTCTGCAGAAGTTCGCCCACACAGCGCAGACGGCGGTTGCCGAGATGGTCTATGTCGTCGGTGCAGCCGATGTTGTGGCGCAGGCAGAGCATATAGTTGATCGACGAGAAAATGTCTTCTTTGGTGATGTGTTTCGGTACGAGCTCGGCGGAGCGGGCTTTTGCTTCCGCGATGACGGCTTCTTTGTCGGAACCGTGCTTCTGCATGATCTCGAGAAGTACGGAGAGACGGACCTTTTCGGTGATGCCGGCTTCCGCAAGGCTGTAACCGAGAGCCGCTTCGGCTCTGATCGTGCCGTTAGAGAGCACTTTCATCTCTTCGTCGTTTTCGACTTTGACGTAAACTTCGTTCACGCCGGCGAAATCTATCGCGTCGGCTACGGCTTTGTCTACGTAAGTGCCGGCGTCGTACATGAATTCACCCGTTACGGGGTTGACTACGCTTCTCGTAAGCGTTCTGCCGACGATACGTCCCGCCATGGCGAGTTTCTTGTTGTATTTATAACGTCCTACGTTTGCAAGATCGTATCTCTTCGGATCAAAGAAAAGATTGTTCAGAAGCAGAAGAGCGCTCTCCTGTGTGGGCGGCTCGCCCGGACGGAGTTTTTTATAGATCTCTTTGAGAGCTTCTTCGTTGATCGACGTGCCGTTGAGCTGCGCTTCATCCGGCAGAGTATCTTTCTTTAACGTTGCGCGGAGCATATCGTCGTTGCCGAAGAAATTGAGTATCTCGTTATCGGATTCGATGCCGAGCGCGCGGATGAGGATGGATATAAGTATCTTTCTGTTCTTGTCGATCCTTACGTAGAAGATATCGCTCAGATCCGATTCGTATTCGAGCCACGCGCCGCGGTAAGGTATGACGGTGGAGGAATAGATCGTTCTGCTGGATTTGTCTATTTCACTGTGATAATAAATACCCGGCGATCTGACGATCTGAGAGACGACGACGCGTTCCGCGCCGTTGATGACGAACGTGCCGTTATCCGTCATGAGCGGGAAGTCGCAGAGGTAAACGAGATCTTCCTTGACCTCGCCCGTGAGCTTGTTAGTCAGAAATACGGTGACTCTCATCGGGGCGGAGTAGTTGACGTCGCGTTCCTTGCATTCTTCAACGGGGTATTTGGGTTTCGGGTCGATCCTGTAATCAGAGAATTCGATAATGAAATTGTTCGAATAGTCGCTGATCGGCGATACGTCCTTGAGGACCTCGTTCAGACCTTCTCTCAAAAACCACTCGTATGACGCTTTCTGGATCTCAAGCAGATTCGGTAAAGGCATCACCTCGTCGATCTTCGAGAAGCTTACTCTCTCTGTTTTGCCGAGCTTTTGGGTTTTGTACATAAAACACTCTCCATTTCAATATTTCCCGACCGGAAACACGAAAAAACGCGCTGTTTTTTCATGCTCCGACGTCGTAAAATTACCCGGATTTATCCGTAAACGGATATTCTCCCATAATAGTACAGTTTAAAAGAATACCACAAATCCGCTTTTTAATCAATAAATAATTATTTAGATTTATCGGATAAAATGTAAAAAGAATATTATGAACGCACGGTAACATTTTACCGTAAATAATGTAAATTCGAGCAAAACGGCCGTTTCCAAATATTGCAAGCGTTGAAAAATGCACAAATCAAACGCGCCGGATATGTGAATATTATACAAAATTGCGTGATTTTTATTAAACGGACAAGTTCATAAAATTTACATATGGTTCACAATTCGCGCCGCGCCGGAGCAGCCGGATCCAAAGAGACCGGCGGATCGCATCAGAAGGCGTGTGAACGTACGGTTTGCCTTTTCTTTATCACGCCTGTAACGCCGAAATGATCGTAAAAAAACGGTTTTTTTCGAAAAAAACGAAATAACTATTGCAAAAATAAAAATTTTTTGATAAAATTACAAAAAAAATGAACCTTTTGCACTTTTCAAACGTCTTATTGTACGGATCCGCAAAAAAGGAGTATAAAATGACACGGGAACAACTGCAAGCCGTACTTGATCAATACGGCAAATCGCTCTCCGCTTTCTGTTATGCTCTCTGCAAAAACAAGTCTCTCTCCGACGATATTTTTCAGGACGTCTGCGTTCGTCTTTTGAAAAAGAACGTCGCGCTCAGAGAAGAAAAAGCCTTTAAGACTTATCTGTATAAGACCGCGCTGAGCGTTTACCGCGATTATTTAAGAGCCGCGGAAAAACGAGGCGAGGTCGGTATAGACGAGGCTGAGCAGAGAAGATACGTCAGGTGCATAACGAACGATGAGTCGGAACAAGACGAATACGAGGCGCTTTACAGCGCCGTTATGCGCCTGCCCGACAAATTCAGAGAGGTCATAACGCTGACGTATTTCCGGGAGATGAAAGAGGAAGACGCGGCGAAAATACTCGGCATTCCGAAAGGGACCGTAAAATCTCGCTTACATAAGGCGAAAGAATTGCTGAAAAAGGAGTTAACTTATGAAAATCACTGACGAAAAACTCGAACAAATGCTTCGTAACGGAGAAAACCCGAGACTCGACGCGGCGTTTGAATTCAAAGGGAAAAAGGAAAAAGTAAATAATTATAATAAGAACAGACTGATCGCCGTACTCGCCGCGTCGCTCGTATTTGTGATCATCGCGGCGGCGCTGTTCATAGCGCTGCGGCCCGGTCAGGGCGTTCTGCCGGTCGATACGTCAAACGTTGACGGAGTACCGGCTGCCGATACGGGCGGCAAGACGGGTTTTGTACCCGCCGAAACGGAAAAAGAACCGTTTGATACGGCTCCGCCCGAAACGCATACCGTAAACCCCGCTCTGCCGGCGGGCGGCATCACGGTCTATACGCTCACGACGCATGCGAACGTTCAGTACGTCGGCTTCGATACCGCATACGTCAACAGAGGCGTAGCCGGTATAAACGAGGCTAAGATCAACCGCATCACAGACGCGAGATATATCAATCTGTCCTCGGCGGATCTGCTGACCGAACACGCCGGCCACTCCTGTCTGATCTACGATACCGTCGAAGACAAATTCGTCTGCGGAACGTGCATTTTAAAAGAAAAATCAGAAAAAATACTTCATAACGCGGACGAAAGTATCGTAATAGACAATATTTCAACGCCCGACACGCTTCTGTTCGCCGTATGGAACGATAACGATAATAATATCGCGCGCCGTTACCTTTATGACGTTAAGACCGATACCCTGACCGAGATACCCGCGCCGTCGGATAACGACTTCGACACGCTCGCGGCAAGCGAAGATTTCCGCTACATCGTATCCCACGCGTACAGAGCGACCGACGCGGAGCTTGACGACGTGTATCTGATAGACACGCTTGCGCAAAGCGTTACAAACATCTCCGGCGCCTACCCGACGTTCATGCTCAGCCGTTTCACGTCTGACGGACGGTTCGTGTTAAATGCGCTGAAATATTATGATTCGACCGAGAATTTCGATTCCGAGCTCTGCAGATTCATAGTTTACGATATTGAAGGCGGCGTTATTACCGAATGTGAAGGCAAGGTACTGCGTTACAACAGCGGAAAACTGCTCACGAGAGACGGCGAATCCGTTCATCATCTCTATGATCTGACACAGGGCAGAGAAGTCGAAATACCCGAAAATACGTATTACTGGGATAATATCGGGGGCGATCTGTACCGCGGCGACGCGTATATGGGCAAAACCCTGCTTGTCGACGATTCATTCGAAGCGATATGCGTCTCCGAAGACGGCGAATGCGCCTATACGTACAGCCTCGGCAGCGGATATATAGTCAGAAGAACACCCGACGGGGAATTTCAGATCCCGCTCGGCATCGCTTTCATTGAAGAAACGAACGAACTGAGCGAGACTAAGGATCTGCTCTTTATGCTCCGGGAAAAGAACGGCGTTATATTACTTCTTTATTCGGCGAGTGAAAAATCGCCCGTCGATCCGGTTGAAAATAACGAAAAAAGCAATCACGACGCGGTGTTCGACGTCCTTAAAACCGTCAAACCGTCCTCGATCAAAGAAGCCGTGACGGCGTTTAAAGAAAAATATCCGAAAAACGATTTCGGCTTCACCGTAAGCGAAGGCGACGGATTCACGGTTCTTTATATCGACGCCCGCGACGGCACGAAACGCGCATTCGTCGAAGATTACAGAGATAATACTTTCTCCGTTTATTACGAAGGCAAAGAGCGCAGCTACGTAAGACTGATGTCGTTATCAGCCGGAAAACACGAGAGAAGAAAACTCACATCGACCGAAGCCGAAACAAAAACGTTTATCGAACAGAGTCGGTTACCGGTCGGGCAGGCCGATCTCGATTACGCGATATTCTATGAAAACGGCGAATATTCCGAAGAAAAAGAACGCGATTTTATGATCGTTTCCTCCGGTAACGTCAGTTACTTCTACGCGTTCTGCGGCGGCAACGGTATCGAAGTGCACGATAAAATAAAGCTGAGCGGCTTCTTAACCGAATTTGCCTCATGCGGCAGACAGAAGGTGAGCCTGCTCTCCTCGCACGATATCACGCTCTTCGGGTATATCAGAACGAGTACGAATATCAGTTATGAAGCGTTTAAACACAAAAACGGCGATTATTATATCCGAAGCAACTACGTAGACTATAAAGTGCCGGAATACGTCTTCGCCGATCTTGTAAGCCTTGTGACGTCGTCGTTCGCAAAAAGCGGTTTCAGGCCGATCAGCAAAAACGAGCAGAACGGTTACGCCGACGGCTTCGGCAGCGGTTCAAAAGCTCCGATGACGGTAAAACAGCTCCGGGAC
>JAEEJH010000054.1 GCA_016281775.1 Clostridiales bacterium
GAAGAGCAGAAAATCCTGAAGATTCGCGTCGGTATTCGCCCAGGACGCCGTGTCGTTGCAGCTGATCGTGTGTCCGTTGAAATCGAGCGTGACCTTCGCTCCGACCCCTACCCGGAAGCGCCGCATATACGTGGCGTCGCCCGGATGGCGTACGGAGTCGTCTGTGAGATCCGCCGTCAGTTTTATCACGACGTGGCCGTTATTGTAGCAGTACGCGCCGTCCACCATAGAGAAGTACTCCTCCAGCTCTTCCCAGCTGCCGGCTTCAAGATACGATACGGCCGGTTCGTCCGCCGCCGCGGGCAGCGTAAAAAGCGGGACCGCGCCGAGCGTGATCATAATACTCAAAAGCAGACATAACGCTTTGTTTACGTAAGTTCGGTTCATTTTAAAGTCTCCCTGAAATGTATTTGCCGTCCCCGATCGCCGAAAGACCGCTGTATCGAATATATTATAATATTCTGCTCTTCATTTGTCAATAGCGGACGGCTCATTTCCGCGCACGTACTCAACGGTAAAACGGTAACGGCGATAAAAATTAATATCAGAAACTAACGACCGTGACAAAACCGCGCCGGAATTGCCGGCTTCGACGGAAAAAGACTTGACAAAACCGCTCCTAAACTGTATAATGAAATTACTGAGCGTAAAAGCTCGAAATGATAAAGGAGAAAAAAGCAATGGCAGTCAATCGTTTTGTATTAAACGGCATTTCCTATCACGGACACGGAGCGATCAAACAGATCCCGGATCTTCTCAAATCGCGCGGATTCAAAAAGGCGTTCGTCGCGTCCGACCCGGATCTGCTTAAATTCGGCGTTACGCAGAAGGTCACCGATCTTTTGAAGGAGAACGGCGTCGACTTTGTGATCTATTCTGACATCAAACCCAACCCCACCATCGAGAACGTCAAAAACGGCGTTGAAGCTTACAAGGCGTCGGGCGCCGACTGTATGATCACCATCGGCGGCGGTTCCTCTATGGATACCGGAAAAGGCATCGGCATCATCGTAAACAACCCCGAATACGCCGACGTCCGCTCGCTTGAAGGCGTTGCGCCTACGAAGAACCGCACGGTGTTCACGATAGCCGTGCCGACCACCGGCGGTACCGGCGCGGAATCCACCATCAACTACGTCATCACCGACGTTGAGCGCAAGCGCAAATTCGTTTGCGTCGACCCCAACGATATCCCGGATATCGCCGTAGTCGACCCCGATATGATGTCGACCATGCCCAAAGGTCTCACGGCTTCGACCGGTATGGACGCTCTGACTCACGCCATTGAAGGCTATACTACCGGAGCCGCGTGGGAGCTTTCCGACGTGCTCAACCTCGAAGCGATCCGCCTTATCGCAAAGAATCTCAGAAAAGCCGTAGCCAACGATCCCGACGGGCGTGAAGGCATGGCGCTCGCCCAGTACGTCACCGCCATGGCGTATTCCAACGTCGGACTCGGTATCGCTCATTCCATGGCGCATACTCTCGGCGCGGTCTACGATACGCCTCACGGAGTCGCCTGCGCGATGATGCTCCCGATCGTTATGGAGTTCAATAAAGAATACACAGGCGAAAAGTTCAAAAACGTTGCGGAAGCTTTCGGTATCGATACCTCAGAAATGACCGAGCGGGAATACCGCAAAGCCGCGATCGACGCGGTGCGTCAGCTTTCCGTCGACGTCGGCATCCCGACGAAGCTTGAAAAGCTGAGAGAAGAGGATCTCCCGTTCCTCTGCGCTTCGGCAGCCGCCGACGCCTGCGCGCCGGGCAACCCGCGCCATGCGGAAATATCGGATTTTGAAAGAATGTTCAGAGAACTGATGTGACCGGTCATATAAGCTCAGATTATAATCCCTTATAAAATCCATACCGGCTGATGAAAGGAACCGATCCTTTCATCAGCCGGTATTCGGATATCAACAGTTCAGGCCCGACGTTTACGCGGCGAGCGGCATATTATTTTATTATTTGTATACCGTTTCAAATTCCTCGCAAACCACTTTCGTTTCCCCGTCAAACGGTATATTGGCAGGAGCAAGTTCGTTTTTCAGAAATTCCGCGTGTATTTTGCGCCAGTATTCCAAAGACCTGTCGCCTTCCCCCTCTTTGAATGCCTGCTCTTCCGAAACGCCGTCGAATTCCGTCACGTAAACTCTGAGCGTTTTGATTATGCATACCGCTTCGTTTTTCGAGTCAAGTATTATACTGTAGTCTCCCGCCTTCGGAAGCGGCTCGCCGTTTATCCGATACAGATCGTACGCCGAGCAGGTAGCCGTTTTTATACCCCGTACGACCAGATCCGCCAGCTTGTCCGGAGCTTCGCCGAAAGACCATGCCTCATATTTCCCGGTAAGACCGGATCTTTCCCATAATTCATCCGCCGTCATCGCCTCAGCCTCCTCTGCCGTCCGCATCATAATATTATTTTAATCATTATAGCATGTATTCAGGAAATTGTCAACGGATTCAATACTTTTAATCAGTACGCAAACCGAAAGGAGCTGTTTATGAGCGAACTTTTGCATATATCGACTGAAGAATTCCTGCGCGAAAAGATCGACGTCTCGCGCGAAGGCCTTGACCGCATCCCGCATCTGCTCGACGAAGGAGATCTCGCCGCCGCCGAACACGAATACGCCGTATTCGTCCGTCGGAATCTTCAGCCGGACAAATATTTCAGTACCGGGTTCGATCCTCCCGAAAACGCATGGGCGCTCCCCGGCGAGACGGACCGGCAGATATTCGAGCGCCTTTGCAGGGGAGAGATAATGTCATGCGGCTATATGCACGACTTCGGCGAAGACGGCATACGCTGGGAGGCTAATCCTACGCCGAACAAATACGCGGAATGGACCTGGCAGCTGAACCGCCACTTCGAATTCCGTGCGCTCGGCAGGCTGTACCGCGAAACGGGCGACGAAGACGTCGCAAAGCTTTTCATACGTCTTTTCCGGTCGTGGCGCGAGCAATGCCAATGCGAAAAAGACGTCCCAGGCTGCAGTACGCTGTCGTGGCGTACGATAGAGATCGGCATCCGTCTGACCGTCAACTGGCACTACGCGCTGCACGCGTTTTGCCGCTCGGACGCGTTTACGGATCACGATATCTGCGAGTTTTTCGCGTCGCTTTGGGAAAACGCCTGGCGGTTAAGACATTATCACCGTCCCGTCGGCAACTGGCTTTTTATGGAGATGTCGGGTCTGTATCACACGGGACTGCTTTATCCGTGGCTTTCCGACGCCGCCGAATGGAAGCGGTACGCTCTTGAAAAAACGGTCGGCGAAACGGAAAATCAACTGTACCCTGACGGCTTTCAGGTAGAACTCTCGACCAACTACCACGGCGTTATGATACGCAACGTGAGCGCCGTCGCCGCGATCACGCGGGCGATGGGCGAGCCTGTGCCGGAAGAACTGACGCGCGGGTTGGAAAAAGCGTACGAGCTGTATGAAAAACTCGCCGATCCGGGTCTGCATACGCCCGATCTGAACGACGGCAGCCGCCCGGACGTGGCGAAAGCGCTCGCTCCTGCGCTTTTACTGTGTCCCGGACGCGACGATTTCAGATATTTCGTCTCGAGCCGAGCCGAAGGTCAGCCGCCCGCGGAAAAGGATACGGTGATGCCGTACAGCGGGATCGCGGTCCTGCGCGACAGCTGGGAGGCGGACAGTCAGTGGCTTTTGTTCGACGGCGGACCGTTCGGGCTCGGTCATCAGCACGAGGACAAACTGAACGTGCTTTTATACGCCTTCGGCAAAGACCTTTTGCGCGATACGGGAAATTACGCCTACGATACGTCGCGGATGCGCGCATACGTGCTGTTGGCGTATTCGCACAATACGGTTATGGTCGACGGGCTCGGGCAGAACCGCCGCGGCAGATACCGCTGGCGCGACGGCGATCTGACGAAAATTTCGGATCTCTCTGTCAGGCTCGGAAAGAACGCGGACGTGCTCCGCGGGATTTATGACGAAGGCTTCGGACCGGAGTATACGGACGTAAGGCACGAACGAACGGTGATCAAAATAAAAAGCGCGCCGCTCGGTCTCGGCACGTTCTATACGGTAATCGACCGGCTTTTCGCATGCGACGGCAAAATACATCTGTACGAGGCTCACTGGCAGCTTGAAGACGTGCCCGTGAGCGTCGGCTCCTGCGGCGGCGCTCTGCAAACGTCGCACGAGCGGCCGGACTATTCGGGCAAACTGTTAAAAGGCAGCCGTATCACGGCTGATTACGGAGACGGCGTCACTCTGACTCTTTTATCGGGCGAAAACTGCTGCATAAGGCGCGGCTCGGAGCAGCCTTTCGTCGGCTGGCGCACGCCGAACGTGCCCGCGCCTTGCGTCGATTTCGCGGCGTACGGTACGGACGTAAGGCTCGTCACGGTGTTGTACCCGTCAGACCGCGGCTGTCCGATAACGTCCGTCGAATACTCAAGCGATACCGCCGACCGTGAGATAAAAATAAAAACGCCTGGCGGCGTCTGGATCTGTAACGAAGAAGAGATCTGACCTGCCGCGGCGGTAAAC
>JAEEJH010000055.1 GCA_016281775.1 Clostridiales bacterium
GGGGCGGCGAAACGAAAGTGATACGCACAAAACGAGATGACCGGATCATTCTGCGCAGCCGAATGATCGCGCGCGGTAAAGGGGGCGCCGCGCGCGGGATCGCCGGAAGAAAGCGGCTTGAACCGTCGCGCCCCAAAGTAAGTATAACGACTTTGGGAGGGGAGTAAGGGGTTTGGGGATCAGTAGGGGTGGGCAATCCCCAAGGGCGGCGGAGCCGCAAAGAAAGCAGGCTTTGCCGACACCTTAATTTACGATTTGCCGTCCTCGCTCTGCCGCGATTTAACGGATTTTGCTCCCCTTATCTGCCTTACGGCTGACGCGGTTCCGACAGCGAGCGCGAAAACACCGAATGCGGTTCGCAGTGTTTTCTGCTCCGCGGAAGCGGCGAGCATCGAACCGATCATACATCCGGCGCATCCGCAGAACGACAGATAAGCGGCGATCTTAAGATCGGCTCCGTTTTTGCGCGCGTGATACACCGTCGCGGGAACGGCGGCGAAAACGAACACGAAGAGATTCACTCCCTGAGCCTGAAACTGCGTAAAATCCGAAAAAGCCGTCAGGCAAAGCGTGAACAGACCTCCGCCGCCTATGCCGGTCGCCGCGGCGGCGGATATAAGAAAAGCCGCGGCGAAAAGGACCGCGCTCACCTTATCAGTATCAGCGCGCCTGAGACGGCGAGCATGACCGAAAACGCCGTTTTGAGCGTAGCCGCTTTTATACGTCCGAAAAGCGCGGCGCCGCAAAGTCCGCCGAGCGCGGCGGGTATAAGAAACGGCGACGCCGACGCAAAAACGCCGCCTCCCGTACGTTCATATATAAGCGCTGAAAGCAGAGTCATCGGCAGAACGGTCGCCATGACCGAGGCGAAAGATTTTTCGGCATCCGACCCGTACAGTTTTTTTAAAATGAAGTAAACAATAACGCCGCCGCCCGTGCCTATCATACCGTTTATCACTCCGGCGAAGACGGCGCAAAGACCGGCAAAAGCAAAAATTATCTCATCTTTATGCCTGCAGTTCATAAAAATATTCATTAACGTACTTGAAATTCTCTTTATTTTTTGTTATAATATAAATACTTATCCGCATATGATCGTAAAAAACGGATGATCCGTTTGATCTTGCGGAGTCGTTATGGACATATTATCTGCCGTCATCGCCGGAATAATACAGGGCGCGACCGAATTTTTGCCGGTATCGAGTTCCGGGCATCTTGCGCTTTTTCACGCTTTTTTCGGTCATTCTGATTCTTACGGTCAGCTTGCGTTCGACGTGTTTTTACACCTCGGTACGCTTACAGCCGTCTGCGCGGTCTATCGCAAAGACGTGATCGGGTTGATCAAAGGCTGTTTTACCGGCGTTTGCAAATTCATCTGCGGCAAAGCGCGACGCGGTTTTACTGAATACGAAAAGCTCGCGTTCTTCGTCGCTCTCGCGACTCTGCCTCTCGTTCTGCTCGCGCTGACCGGCGCGGACGCCGCGGCAGAAGCGATGTGTCTTCACCCCGTTATCGTCGGCGCGGCTCTGATAACGAACGGTTTTATCCTTCTCCTTACCGAAAAAACCGGGGCGGGTCGGCGCGATCTGTCCGCAATGAGACCGAGGCACGCGCTTATTATCGGTTTGTGCCAGGCCGCCGCGATCATACCGGGGCTTTCACGCTCCGGATGTACGGTATCCGGCGGATCGGTACAGCGTTTTGACCGCGGCTCGGCCGTGAGATTCTCTTTTCTGATATCCGTTCCGGCTATCGCGGGCGCGAACGTGTTGAAACTGCCGGACGTTATCGAAAGCGGAGCGTTTGCCGACAATAGCGCCGTATATATCTGCGGTTTCGCCGCCGCGGCGATATCAGGGTTCTGCGCGATAAAACTGTTTTTGCTTGCCGTAAAAAAAGCAAAGCTATGTTATTTCTCGTTTTACTGCTTTGCGCTCGGAGCGGCGGCAGTCCTGTACGAAATCATTACCGTTATATAAAGGATCAAGAAAATGTCAAATAGTTCTTCAAAGAAAAAGAAAAAGAATTCTGCCGTCAAAAGAGCCTCGGGAGCCGATAACGCCGCAAAAAAATCCGAAGCGGCGAAAAAAGCCCCCGAACGCGGCGCGGAAAAACCGATACCTTCCGAACGACCGGTCAACCAGGTCCTGCCGTTCGTTTTCGGTCTGCTTGCGCTGTTTATCCTCTTTTGTTTCATTTGGCCGAACGCTTCCGGCGCGTTCGGCAACGCGATACGCTCCGGCGTGTTCGGCGTGTTCGGAGTCGGAGCCGCCGCGGTGCCCGCGCTTTTGCTGCTGCTCGCGGTATTCTGGCTCAAACTGATAGATTCGAGCAAGATATGGTTCAAGACCGCTTTCGGCGTTCTGTTTCTCGCGTTCTTCTCCGCCTTCTGCGCGGTATTCAAGCTCGGCGCGACAAACGCTTCGGCGGCGGAGCTCTATCAGCTCGGCGGCAAATTCAGCGGAGGCGGCGTTATAGGCGGCGCTCTCGCCCAGCTTATGAGATCGTGGTTCGGCGCGGTGTTCACCGGCATCATTTCAGCCGTGCTGTTCATCATATTCGCCTGCCTGCTGTTCGGCATAACGCCGGTCTATATCATCTCGGCGGCGAAACGCAGGATCAAAACTAAGCAAAAGCCGCCCAAGGCTAAAGAAAAGCCGGTCAGGGTACAGCCCGACGAAGATGAAGACGAATACGGATTTGACGGCGGAACGGACGTTATCGACGTCACGCCAGAAACGCCGAAAGCGCCCGAACAGAAGCCGAAAAAGCGCAGAAAAGAAGTTTACGATTACGAAAAAGACAATATAATACCCGAAGACGAACCGGACGAGTTGTCGAAACTGCTTGACGACGACGAAGGCGTTGAACAGTTCGTGCGAAAACCCGCCGAGATCTTTCTTGAAGACGGTATACTCGTCGAACAGCCTGAAAAGGTAAAGCCGGAAAAGACCGAGCAAAAGACTGAAAAGCCGGAGCGGGAAGAGGTCATCGAAACGGTAAAGACTCAGGTCGGCCAGCCCGTACAGAAGCAAGCCGCTCCGGAACCGCCGAAAAAACCGGCGCCCGAATACAAATTCCCGCCGATCAAGCTTCTCAGTCTGCCCGAAGGCAAAGGCTCCGGCATAAGCAGCGAGGAAGCGATGATCAACGCGAAGAAGATCGTGGACACGCTCTCCAACTTCGGCATCGCCGTATCGGTGGAAACGATCACGCGCGGTCCCACGATAACGCGTTACGAGCTGCGCCCCGCCCCCGGCGTGCGCATAGCCAGGATAGGCAACCTCATCGACGACCTCGCAAGAGTGCTCGCCTCGACCGGCGTTCGGTTTGAAAGCTCGATAGAAGGCAAGGACACGGTCGGTATAGAAGTTCCGAACAAGACGCCTTACACCGTTAATATAAGATCGCTTATCGACACAGATACGTTCCGTTCGGCGTCAAGCAAAGTTTTCTGCTCGCTCGGCGTCAGCGTATCCAACGAACCGACGTATCTCGACATACAGAAAATGCCGCACCTGATAATCGCGGGCGCGACGGGTATGGGTAAATCGGTCTGTATCAACAGTCTTATCGTCAGCATACTTTACAGAGCCAAGCCGGACGAGGTCAAGCTCATAATGATCGACCCGAAGAAAGTCGAGTTTGCGCCTTACATAGGCATACCGCATTTGCTCGTGCCCGTCATAACCGATATGAAAAAGGCCGCCGGCGCGCTCAACTGGCTCATTCAGGAAATGGAGCGCAGATACGGTCTGTTCGAGGCCGCCGGATGCAGGAACATAGTCGGTTACAACGAGGCGATAAAACGCGATCCGGGTCTTGAAAAGATACCTCTGCTCGTGATAATCATCGACGAGCTCGCAGACCTTATGGCTACGTCGAAAGACAGCGTGGAGCTTTCGATCTCGAGAATAGCCGCAAAAGCCCGCGCCGCCGGAATGCACCTTATCATCGGTACTCAGCGTCCGGACGTTACGGTCATCTCCGGTACGATCAAAAACAACATCCCTTCGCGTATCGCGTGCCGCGTCGGTTCGCAGATCGACTCGAGGACCATACTCGACGAGGGCGGAGCGGAACGTCTCATAGGCCGCGGCGATATGCTGTATAAGCCGGTCGGCGCGCTCAAGCTGACGCGTCTGCAGGGTTCTTTCGTCTCCGACGCGGAGGTCGAGGCCGTAGTCAATTTCATCAAGAATCAGGGAATCGAAGCTTCTTACAGCGACGAAGCGATAAAAGACATCGACAAAGCCGCGGAGAGCATACCGGACGGGAAGAAGAAACTTTCCATCCCCGGCGGTCCGGAATCGGGCGACGACGAGCTGCTGCTCGCAGCCATCGAGGTATCGTTCGACGCGGGCAAGGTCGCCACTTCTCTGCTCAACCGCAAGCTTTCGATCGGTTACGGCCGCGCCGCGAAGATCATCGACAGGATGGAAGAGATGGGTATCTGCTCCGGCGCGAACGGAAGCAAGCCGCGCGATCTGATAATGTCGCGCGAGCAGTTCATGGCGAAATACGGTCAAAGTGACGACGAATAAAGAAAGGCGGCAGAAAATGATCTATATGTTTTGCGCCGACGGGCTCGAAGAGGTCGAAGCGCTTGCGGCGCTCGACGTGATCCGCCGCGCCGGTCTCAATATAATGACGGTCGGCGTGGACGGCAAAGAAGTTCACGGAGCTCACGGTATCACCTTCAAATCCGACATTACTCTTTCCGGGTTTGAATCGTATAACGAAACGTGCGAATGCGTTATACTTCCGGGCGGCGGCGTCGGTACGCAGACGCTCTCGGGAAACGAAACCGTCTGCGATTTCGTAAAAAAGATATACGCGGAAGGCGGCATCGTCGCCGCGATATGCGCCGCGCCGTCGATTCCCGGCAGGCTCGGCCTGCTCGAAGGCAAAGCGGCGGTCTGCTACCCCGGATTTGAAAAATACCTTTACGGCGCGAAAGTCAGAACCGACAAAGTCGTGCGTGACGGCAGCGTCATCACAGCGCGCGGTATGGGGTGCGCGATCGAGTTCGGGCTCGAGATAGTTTCGGCCCTCTGCGGCGAACAAACCGCCGAAAAGATCGGCAAAAGCATAATGCTTTACTGATATGTACGGGTTAAAGATCGCTAAAACGGAGATACGGGAGACGTATCTGCAGAAAAGGCGCGATATGCCGGCCGAAGAAAAACGCAGAAAAGAAGAGCTTTTATGTCTTCACTTTCTGCGCTCGGCGTCTTACAGATACTACGATACTCTGCTTATGTACTCTCCGAAACCCGAAGAGATCGATATAACGCCCATCGCGCTGAAAGCGCTGTCGGACGGAAAGCGTGTGGCGTATCCGAGATGCATCGCGGGCAGCAGACTGATGGATTTTCATTTCGTCACGTCTGTCGATCTGCCGGATCAGAACGGTTACGGAATAAAAGAACCGTCCGCCGATTCACCGAAATACGACCCGGCGGAAAGCTGCTGCGCGGTCTGCCTGATACCCGCCATAGCGTTTGACAGGCACGGTTACAGGATCGGCTACGGCGGCGGTTATTACGACAGGTTTTTGTCGCGCTTCAAAGGCGCTCTCGCCGGCGTGATATTTTCCGATTTCATCACAGACAGTCTGCCTCACGGCAAATTCGATCTTCGCGCCGACACGATATTCACGGAAGGAGGTGCCGTACCGGTTGAGAAAAATTAAAGCCTATTATTCGGCCCCTTTGTTCTGTCTCGTTATTTACATTCTGATAACCCTCTCTTCTCTCATAAACATACCGTATGACGGCAGCGTTTATTCCGTTCTGTCGTTTGCGGTGCTCCAGATAGCCGTGTTTATAATACCGGGCGTCATATACTGCCGTCTCGAAGGCGTGGTATCGATGAAAGATCTCGGATTTCGCGGTTTCCGGATACAGAATCTCGCACTCATCATATGCGCCGCCGTGTTCTTGTTCTCCGTCTCGGTCCTTTTCGGGCTTGCCGCGGGGCCGGAATACACGCAGCGCGGCGCGGTGACCGACGTTACGTCGCTTTCTCCTCAGTCGGTAATATACATCACGGTGATATACTGCATACTGCCGGCTTTGACGGAAGAGTTCGTTTTCAGAAGCATCATATATAACCGGTATAAAAAATACGGCGTGTTCTGCGCCGTGGCGTTCTCTTCGGTACTGTTTTCGCTCGCTCATTTCTCTCTTTACGAGGTGCCCGAATTTCTGCTGTGCGGTATCGTTCTCGCGCTCGTGTACGAGGTGACGCACTCTGTTTTCGCCTCGATATCGGTACATTTTCTGTTCAACCTGCTGACGGTCTTTTCACAGAAGCTGCTTACCGACGCGGCGGGAAAAGCCGAAAACACGCTGCCCTTCGTATTTCTGTTCGTCTCTGTGCTTTTGATCTTTCTGTTTTTGTCGCTTTCGCGCGCGCAGAGCCAGCTCGAATACGATTCGGTCAACATACATCCGTCTAAAAATGAAAAAGATCCTTCACTTCAGGTCCGTACGCGCGCTCTTCTCGTATCGTTTCTGTCGCCGACGTTTCTGTTATGCGTCATATACGCGGTAGTCGCGGCGATAATACGGATGAATAACGGCGCTTAAGAAAGGAATCAAAATGGAAGAAAACGATAGAATGACAAACGACACGGCCGACTCCGGCGGAGATACGCAGGAGAACAAAAAAGTCGTCAAAGTCGTAAGCGAACAGACTCCCGCCAAAAAGAAAAATCCGTCGAAGACGGATCTGAAGCGGAAGAAAGCGCGGCTCAAAGCAAAAAAACAAAAAGAGAAAGAAAAAGAGAAAGAAAAGAATAAAAAGCGCAGAATCACCGTCTTCAAAAGAGCCAAGGTCAAGACGAGCGAGACCGGTGAGGTGCTCAAATACAAGAGCCACAAGGCGATATACAGCGTAACGATCGCTTCCGTGTATATCGTTCTCGTGGTGATCGCTTCTCTCGTCGCTTCGTTTTTCATCATTTCGATAGGCAACGACGTTTTTGCGCTCAAAAAGGACGAACGCACAGCCGTTATCGACCTCGGTATGTACCCGACGATAATCGACGTGACGAACGCTCTCGCGGAAAACGGGATAATCCGTTACCCCGAAGTGTTCAAGCTTTACGCAAGATACAAATTCCGCAACGAAGAGGCGGCGTTCATACCCGGCACTTACACCGTATCGTCAAAACAGAATTACAACAGTCTTATAAATACGTTTCTCGAACAGGAAGGCGAGAGGCGTATCGTCAAGATAACGATACCCGAAGGCTATACGGTAGACGAGATAATAAACATCTTTCTTAAAGAAAACATCGGCACGCGCGAGGGGTTCGCCGACGCGATAGAAAACGGCGAGTACGATTACAGATTCATCAAGCTGCTCGAAGAAACCGAGATCCCGAAAGACAGACGGTATAAACTCGAAGGGTATATTTTTCCCGACACTTATTTCTTCTATTCGGACTGGTCGGAAAAACAGATCATAAACAAACTGCTCGCGGGATTTGACGCTAAATTCACCGATGAATACTATGATTTCGTAAAGAAATCGGGCAGATCGCTCGACGATTATATCAAGATCGCTTCGATAATTCAGCGCGAGGCGTATTACAACGCCGATTTCGAACTCGTTTCGAGCGTCATACACAACAGACTCAACAACCCTCTGATATATCCGAAACTCGAATGCGACTCGACGATACTCTATGCGCTTAAGGTCAGAAAGACCGATATCACTCAGGAAGATCTGCATCTCGACGATCCATACAACACGTACGTTTACGACGGCCTGCCGCCCGGACCGATCTGCAATCCCGGCTGGGACGCGATATTCACCGCCCTGACGCCCGCCGAAGATACGGGGTATTACTACTTCGTATCGAAAGCCGACGGCGAGATACTGTACGCAAAGACTCTCAAAGAGCACAACGCGAACGTGGCGGAAGCCCGCGAAGATAAACCGTAATAAAGGAGAAAACGATATGAAGACACTCGTTATAGCTCACAGAGGCGCGTCGGCGTACGCGCCGGAAAACACGCTCGAAGCGTTCAAGCTCGCCGCGGAAATGCACGCGGACGGGATAGAGCTCGACGTTTACAGTACGGCTGACGGACAGATCGCCGTATCGCACGACAACCGTCTCGGCAGATGCGCGAAAGACGGCTCCGGTACCGTGACCGAGCAGACGATGGATCAGCTTTTGAAGTACAATTTCAATAACGGCATGGATGAAAAATACCCGGTATGCCGCATACCGACGCTCGGGCAGGTATACGATCTTTTGTACGGTACGGGTCTGATCGTCAACGTGGAGCTGAAAATGCAGGGGTACGATTTCGTAAAGTCGGTAGACGAATGCGCAAAAGCTCACAAAATGTGCGACAGAGTCATATATTCGTCGTTTTTACACTATGCGCTCTACGATATGAAGCGGATAGACCCTGACGCGTTCACCGCTCCGCTTCACGGCGGCGAACTGTTCGAACCGTGGAATTACGCAAAAACTTTCGGCGCCAAGGCGATACATCCGCATCTCGGACCGGTTTTCGGCATTGAAAACTATGTGGAAGACTGTCATAAAGCCGGCGTGCGCATACACCCGTGGACAGTTGATACGGAAGAAGATCTGAAGAAAATGTTCGAGCTCGGCGTCGACGCCGTCATCACCAACCGTCCCGACGTCGCGCTTCGGATAAGAAAAGAGATTCAGGGGCAGTAACGCGGCGAAGCCGCTCATAACTTGCGCTTTGCGCGCAATTATAACTGATAACTATAAGTTTATAACTAATAACTGCCGAAACGAAAAAACTTCCCGAGGGAGAGGCAACATAAAGAAGAAACAAACCCACTCTGACATCTTTCGATTACAGAAAGTGTCATAGTGGGTTATTTTCTTTCAGCTTGTTCTAACCACTTCGCCATTAAGAATGATTATGAAAACAGCTAAATTGCTCGCATTCGCTCGCAGCTAAATTATCTCACTGCGTTCGATAGCTAAATTGTCCCATAGGGACAGCTAAATTAAATTCGCCTTACAGCTCGGCGGAGCCGAATTCAGCTCGTGAAGCGAATTTAGCTGGGCGAAGCCCAATTTAGCTCGCCGCAGGCGAATTTAGCTGCGGTGTACTTCCTTACGAAGTACACCGCGAGGGAAGTTTTTTCGTTTATTCTCCGAATACTTCTTTTATCGCGTCGAGGTAGCCGGTACCGTAGACGTTATCGGGCAGGAGATAGCTCATTTCGGTCCACTCGTTCCAGCTGTTGACGGTGATCAGGTTCACGCCGCGTTTATCGGCGAAGTCGCGCGCCTGGTAAAGCGCTTTTTTGAAATTCTCGGGCGTGTTGTTTTTCAAAATGCCGGGGCGGAACATATTGAATCTCGGATTATTGTCCCAGCCGATGGTCACGTGCGGATAATACGTAACGCCGAGAGAGGCGAATTTTTCCCAGTGACGGAGAACTTCAGCCTGCACTTCATTATAATCGCGGTCGATGTTGACGAAATGGACGTACTGATAGTTGGTCGTGCTGTCGAAGCCGAGTATCTTTGCGATCTCGCTCGAATAGAGGTGTTCTCCGTCAACGCCGGTGACGTTGTGCATACGCTCGCCCCAGAGTATGAGCTGAAGGTGAAGCCCGGGGTGACCGGCTTTTGCCGTCTTCTCTCTGAAGCTTTCAAGCGCTGCTTTCGTCTGCTCTATGCCGCCGAGACCGTTTATCAGATTGTCGATATCGTAGATCGAGAAAACCGGCTTGCCGTCGATCTTATAGTACTCGGGCTGACTGAAATAGTTTTCAATTATCCTGTCGGCGACGGTATCGAAGCGCGGTCTGTCGACCGTGCCGAGCCACACGGGCACGTCGCGCCCGCCGGCGAGCCGTTTGTCCCAGGTATAGCCGGCGTCGTGATTCGCCCACATGATATAGAATTTCATCTTGCTTCTGTTTCTCGCCTTTAAAAATCCGTCGTTGAGACAGCACTCGAGAAACGGGCGGTTGTCGTACCAGTACCAGTCGTAGATGAACACGTTCACGCCGTGAGACGACGCGAGCTCGATCTGCTCTTCCATCGTTTCGGGATCCGCTTCGTCCTTATAGCCGAGCTGCGGTACGCGCGGCAGAAGATGCCCGTCGAACTTCGGCGTCGCTTTTTTTACCGACTGCCATTCGCCTATGCCATCGGGCCAGAAAATGAGCGAGCGGTCTTCTTTACCGGTATATGACGGCCAGATAAACGCCGCTATGTCGTATTTCTGCATGGTCTTTCTCCTTACCAGTCTATTGTGAAGCCCCATGAACGGAGCTGATCTTTTGTCAGTTTCAGACCTTTGTAGTTCAGCGCCTGCTTGATTATGGTCGTATCTCTTTCACGCAGCCAGTTTTCGCAGTTCTGGATATGCGTCTCCCACGTTCTCATCGAAGACGGCGAAGACGTGAGCAGACTGTGAAGCGGGTGACTGTCATCCCAGCGGTAACGCCATCTCGCTATATGATATTCCATCTCTTCCGCAATCTCGTCGGTGAGCTGGCGCAAAAGCGGCAGCAGACGGTCGGGATTGAGCGTATCTTTTAAGAGTTCCGCGTAGCGGCGGAAGAATTTCTCCTTGAAAGAGCCGTTCTTCATCATGCCCTTTATTAGATCGTACACTTTTTTGCTCGTGTTGAGAACGATATCGAAGCGGTTGTCGGTGCTTTGCAGGCTCCAGTCGAAGTCGTACGGCACCCACTGCCATTTCGCGCCTTCTTTACGCTCGCGGTAGAATTTGATATTGCCGGGGTCGGAGTTGGCGAAATACGTCGTGACTATCCAGTAATCGATGAAATTGTCGACGTCGATCTGAGAACAGACGTATTCGTAATTTTCCGTCTTCGACAGATCGTGGCTCGTGACGTAGTTGTATAACGCCTTGTAGTTGTCGTACGTACCTGACTGTACTATCGACAGACCTTTTATGCGGTCGAGATTGTCGGGATCGGCGCCGGTATGGTCGGCAACGAAATCGTCGGAGATACGCTCGCGCAGGTCGTATATGCCGTAATACTCGCCGTTGAGATATACAACGACAGGGCGGTAGTTCATAACGTAACAGTTTATCTTGCCGTTGAGGGCGGTGGCGATGAACGCGTCTCTTATATGGGCTCTGTTCGCGTCCTGCCCGGAGCCGCGGAGCACGAGCGACGAGAAGACGTTTATATAATCGTCACCGAAGAACGGATAAACGACCTTGTTCGGTCCGTATTTGTCTTTCAGTCTGATCGAGATGCTTTTCTGATCGTGTACGCGGCTGTACTGGCCGAATACCTTTGCGCCGGCGTTGAACGAGAGGACCTGATTGCCGTTTTCATCGATATAGGTGAAACTTATCGGTCTTTCCCAGTCCTGCCAGTAATTCGCCGTTTTGCTCGCGTCGTTGAAGAAGGCTGAGTCGTTGTCGGCGGTGTACTTGGACGAGGTGGGATCGAACGCGCCGTCCGCAAGTATGCCGGTCTTGTCAGAAAACAGATCGTCGTAGTTGCCGTTTATGAATATGACGGGCATTTTATGGACTCTGTCGCTGACGATAAACGATACCGTCGCTTCTTCCGACGGCAGCGAATCGCTCTTATACGCTCTCGCGCGGACGGACATGGTCTTCGTGACCGTCACCGGACCCATATAGAGAGTCGAGCTTTTGGTGGGAGCCGAACCGTCGGTCGTGTAATATACGACCGCGTTCGCCGGGGCTTTGATCGTCAGTTTGGTACCGGCGTCAACGTAGCCGCCGTCGAGGTCGAACGTCGGCGCGGCTATCGATTTGCCGTACGCCGCCGTGCTGTTTTTATATCCGGGCGTTACCTCGGTGAAATAATATACGGTATCGTCCTGCTCGGAGATCCTGCCCGCCGACGTTTTGTCAAAAAGCGTACCCACGGTCACGTTATCGATCACAGTGCCGTTCGCGTCATAAAGATATATCTCGTTGCCGTAGCGTTTCAGGCTGATATCTACGTAGATCTCGTCTTTTTTCGTGTCGTATTTATTCTCTTCCGCAAAATAGATCAGGCGGTATTTACCCGCTTTCATTATCGCGGTGGGCAGCTGAGTCGCCGTTTCGAACGAGCCTTTGCCGATATAAAGAGACGAAAGATCTATATCCTTGTCGGTCGGGTTTTTCAGTTCGACGAAATCGTATGTGTCGTAATAATCGTATAATTCCCCTGACGAGTGCGTTTTACCGTCAGGGGAAGCGTCGAGCGTCGCGTTGACCGCGACGACTTCGCTGATATACGTGGTTTTGTACGAGGGGAACCTTGCGCTCTCTATATCCTCAAAGCCAGTCACGGTATTCTCCGCGTTGGGCGTAGCCTTCGGATAGAAGAGCCAGTGTTCGGGATCGTTTTTGTCTCTGCCGCAGGTGAGGTTCGAGATAAGATCGTACACCGGGCAGGAATCTATCTCTTCTTCTTTGCCGTTGAAGATGAACAGCTTCTCTTCTTTGCCGTTCAGCGTAAAGGTCGCCTGCATCTCTTTGCCGTCGTATTCTTTTTCTTTACCCATCATAAAGACGGTGAAGTACGTGCCGGCGGGTATTTCGGCGTCGGGGAAAGCCCATTTCTGCGGTTTTGCCGCGTCGTCGGACAGATACAGACCGAGAAGCGAAACGGGAGCGGAACCGAAATTGTATATCTCGACCCATGCGCCGTAGTCGCCTTCCGAATCGGTCACCGTGACGCATTTTTTAGTCGCGTATTCGTTGATGCGGAGCGTGTTTACCGTCTTGTCGCCGGCGTTTACCGGTACGGGCGGTTCTTCGGTCTCGGGGGCGACGTACTGCGCCGTGACGTTCTTTTCGCCGGGCGTCGGCTCGGCGTAGAAAACGGTCTTGCCGTCTTCGTCGGGGCCTGCCGATATGTCGGTCGGCATATCGTAGTAAGTTATGCGCCCGACCTCGGAACCGAGAGCGTTGAAGAGGCAGATTATCTCGCCGTCTTTACTGAGTCTGAACGGCAGATGTATCGAATTCGTCGCCTCGTCAAAGAGACTCCTGCCGCTCGCCCAAACGAGGAAATATTCATGCGCGCCGAGCGTTATATCCGGAAAGACGTATTTCGTCGGTTTCAGCGGATTATCCGAAAGCATATAGTTTTTGAGCGATACGGGAGCGTCCGAATCGTTATATAACTCGATCCAGTCGCTGTATTCGCCGTAGTTATCGGTTATTATCGAGCTGTTTGACGCCATCGCCTCGGTCAGCATCACGCTGCCGGTGTTCGGCTTGACGACGATCTCTTCGAGCGTCTGCAGTTCGGTTTCCGCAGGCAGCGTACCCTGCGCGGCGGTGGTCGCCGGTTCATCGGTCAGATCGCACGCGGCAAGGGCGAAAAGCGCGGATAAGACAAGTATCAGACTTATGATCTTTTTCATATATCAAACGTATTCTCCGGTGCTTTTGACTATTGTGACCGCCGTTACTCCGGGATAGGCGTTCAGCTTGTTCATGAACTTTGTGGAGCCGGCGTCAAGCGTGACCTCCATCGAGAGCTCCGCGGACGTGCCGACGAGGGCTTTGGATTTGAGCGACGCTTTTTTCGTATTCTTCTTTATGTACTTTACGACGGGTTCTTCGTCGTCTGCATTGACTGTGATCATGAGTATGTACGAATCTGAAGCGGCGGGCAGGCGCGACGCGACGAAAAGTATCACGCCGACGAGCACGACGCCGATGGCCGCAAGCCCGAGCAGGTTAGCGCCGCACATTATACCGGCGGCGATCGCGTAGTAAAGAAACGCTATGTCGAGCGGATCCTTTATCGCGGTACGGAATCTTACTATCGAGAGAGCGCCCACCATACCGAGCGATAAAACGACGTTGGACGTTACGGACATTATGATGAGCGTCGTTATCACGTCCATAGCGAGCAGCGAGATACAGAAGCTGCGCGAGAACAGTACGCCTCTGTAAGAAAGCCTGTAAACGAGGCAGATAAGCAGACCGAGCAGAAGCGATACCGCCATGATGAGCACGCCCTGCGAAACGGTGAGACTGCTGAAGTTTTCAAGAAACCCGGATTTAAAAACGTCTTTGAATGATGTCAGTGTAAGCGGTGTCATTTTATAGATCCTTCCTTATGAAAAAGTTCTGCCGTAAACGTATTTTGATACCGACGTCTGCATCGACGCTTCGTTCGGCAGGAGATTTCTGATAAAATCGGGTAAAAATCGGTCGTATTTGACCTCGAGCACGACGTAGCACGGCGGCACGGTATAGACGAGCGTGGGGCAGTCGTAGAACATATCCGTACCGCAGCTCGAGCCCTTGATGAAAGAATCGAGCGTTATACGCACGTTCGATATCGGAGATACGAACGCCCTGCGCGTATATTCGACTATCGTTTTGGGTATATAGCCTTCGAATTTCAGCATATTGTAGAATTCGTCGGCGAGCGGCTCGTGAAGTTCGGGCAGTTTTTTGCCGCCGTTATACATTATATCGTCATAAGTATCTCTGTCTATGCGCAGCGACTCTTTGCGGCAGAGCGGGCCTCGCTTGCTCTTGCGCTCGAGGCTTATAAAGCTGTCGCTGTGGTTATACGCTCTTATTCTGTACTTTTTACGCATGAGAAGCCCGTCGGTGACGGCGTGGAGCGACCGGTCGTACGGAGTATCGAAATACACGCTCGATATAAGGTATTTTCCGCCTTCGAGACTGTACCTGTCGAACGGCAGCACCTTTATCAGACGGTCGGTCAGAGCCGCGGCTTCGGCGTGGCTGACGTAATACTTGAGTTCGTGCCTGAAATCTGTCGAGGTATCTTCCATTATATGATCCAAGCGCTCACCTCCTTCGTTATAACTATATCACAACGGCGGTATTATATCAAGTAAAAAATGTTAAATATTATATTATCTCAGTTTTTTTCTCTTTTTCTGTCTTCTTCTGATCACGGCGCTCTTGACGATCGCGTAGCCGAATAGCAGTATCACGAACACGACCGCGCTGACGATGAATCCGGGCGAGGTCACTACCGCTCTCGTTCTGTCGAGCAGATAGAGTATCTGGCTCCGCTCGACCGACGTGCTTGCGACGAGCGGTATCTTGCAGATATCGTCGCCATTATAACACACGGTCAGCTCGCCCGCGACGTCGCCCTCCCGCACCGGCGCTTTCAGTTCGCTTTCGTAAACGAGCGTTTTGTAGGTTATCTCTTCTTCGACGTTCGTGTTTTTCGGTAAAAACATCGTAACGCTCTTCGTCGGTATGAGAGTGACCGTATCGGAGGTACTGCCGAAAAGCACCTTTACCTGAGTCTTTACGGTACCTTTTCTGAGCACCTCTATATAGCCGAACGCAGTCTTAGCGTAATTGAGAAGATAAATGGCGTCGTCGAATTCGACCTGTCTGCCGGTCTCTTTGTCGGTAAAACCGCCCATAATGGCGATAAAATACTTTTTGCCGCTGTATTCACTGCTCACCACGAGACATTCGCCGGTCTCGTCGGTAGCGCCGTAGCTCATACCCGTAACGCCGGGCGTGCGGTATTCGCTCGTTCTGAACGTGCTTACGAGGTGGTTTCTCGAAAGTATTATCCTTCCGACGTTGGTTTTTGTCTCTTCTATTATGTATCTGTCGCGCGAGGTGAATTCGGTCAGTCCTTCGAGCGACGCGGCGTAAACGGCGACGCGTATGACGTCTTTCAGTATCGTTTTCGCACCGCGCTCGTGAAGTCCCGTCACGTTTTTGTAGACGGTATTGGTACAGCCGAGTTCTTTCGCTTTGGCGTTCATCCGCATAACGAAATCGGTCAGGTCGTCGCCGGTCTGCTTCTCCTCGTCCTCCATATATTTATGTACGAGAATGACCGCCGCGTCGTTTGCGCCGTACATGAGGAGCGCGTACATCAGCTGACGTACCGTCAGTATCTCGCCGACCTCGAAATATACAGACAGACCCTCTTTACCGTCGAGGTTTTCTTCGGTGACCGTTATCTGCTCGTCAAGGCGGTCCTTGAACTTGTCGTAAATCATCGCGCCGGCGAGTACCTTTACGGTCGAACCGGGTTCGAGCGACATATCGGAGTTTTTCTTGTACAGAAACCGGTCGTCGTGTTCGCTGTATAAAAGTACGTTTTCCGATCTGATCGGAAGATCGTCTTCGTTTTTGATCTTATAGTCCGTCGGTTCCACGACGTCCGCTTCGGTCACGGCGGCAAACGCCGGCAGAGCCGCGGGTATTATAAACAGTGCCGCCAGAACGGCAGCGATAAATATCCTGAATCTCATATCAAGTACCCTGATCCCTGAGTATGCGCGAAGCGGTCTCCACGTCTTCGCCTATCTGTGCTTTAAGCGCGTCGAGAGAGTCGAATTTTCTCTCGGGGCGCAGAAATTCGATGAACTCGACCTTGACGGTACAGCTGTATAAGTCGCCGTCAAAGCCCAAAATATGCGTTTCACTGATTATACCAGCGCCTTCTACTGTCGGGCGGATGCCGACGTCCGACACGGCTTTGTATTTTATCCCGTCGATCTCGGCGTAACAGGCGTATGCGCCGTATCTCGGCACTATCAGACCCTTTGGAAAGACCTGATTTATCGTCGGGAAACCGAGCTTCGTGCCGAGCCTTCTGCCGTGTACGACCGGGAGATTTATATAGTACGGCCTGCCGAGCAGTCTCGCAGCTTTTTTCGGTTCGCCTTCGCAGAGATAACCGCGCACCGAGGTGGAGCTTACGATCTCGCCTTCGACCTCGACAGGTTCGACCTTAAACGCGGCGCCGCCGTATTTTCTCATGTATCCGTCAAGCTCGTCCGCGCCTGCCGCGGCGTCTTTGCCGAAGCGGAAATTATAGCCGCATACGGCGCGCACGGCGCCGCATTCGCCTATGAGTATATCCCTTACGAACCGCTCGGCGGAATAACTGCTGACGTCTTCGTATCTGCTCAAAAATACTTTTTCCGCGCCGTATTCTCCGAAAAGCGCGTTTCTGTCGGACGGCTGAACGATCCATACGCCTGCCGAGCGAGGCGTATAACTGTCGAAGCTCCACACCGCCGGCACGGCGCCGAGCTCTTTTGAAAGCGACGCGGCTTTTTGAAGCAGCGCCTGATGGCCTTTATGCACGCCGTCGAAATTGCCTACGGCGACGACGGTCTTTTCACGGGGCGTTTTTGCTCCGTTGAGATATATAATTTCCATATCAAAGAGGTTTCGATTTTATCTGCGCGTATCTGCGCGGGTATTTGTTATCGGTATTATTGACTTTTCTTATTATTATAAGCGTTCTCTTCATCGTTTCGGTATCGGAACACAGCGTAATCCGTACGGTCTTTTCAAGCTTGCCGCCGAGTTTTGCGATCGCGTTTTTCGCGCCGTCAAGTTCGGAGCAGTCCGTTTTCATCGCTATGAACACGCCGCCGGTCTTCACGTAAGGCAGGCACAGTTCGCACAGCACCGGCAGATTTGCGACGGCTCTGGCGCATACGGTACCGAAACTCTGACGCAGGGGAGGTTTGCATAGCTCCTCAGCTCTGCCGCAAAGCGGTCTGACGTTTGCGATGCCGAGCTCTTCTCCCGCCCGTTTGATCAGCCCGAGCTTTTTCTCGGTCGAATCCATGGATGTCACTGCGATATCCGGGCGGAATATCGCGACCGGCAGAGACGGAAAACCGCCGCCGCACCCGACGTCGAGCAGCGGACCGCCTTCGATATACGGCAGGAGCGTAAGGCTGTCGGCGTAATGTTTGACGTATACGCCGGTTTCATCGGTGACAGCCGTGACGTTCACGCCGCTGTTGAAATCCGACAAAAGACCGTAAAGCTTATTGAGTTTTATCACGTTATCTTCCGTCAGAAGATCCGACATGCCGTTTATTTCAAAGGCTTCGCGCAGGGTCATATTTTTATCACCCTCCCGCCGAACAGCTCGGCGCATTTGCCCTCTCTGTCGTGACAGGTGAACACGACGCACTGACTGCCGAGCGTCGACAGCGTTTTCATTATTCTGATAAGTCTGCCGTTGTCGACTCTTGCAAACGTATCGTCGAAGAATACGGGCGTTTTATCCGGGAAAAGCAGTTTTACGAGCGCAAGGCGCAGGCTGACGTACGCCATATCCTGCGTACCGCTGCTGAGCGAATCGGCGGGATGAGTCATACCGCCGCCGCTATACGTCATATCGAAACTGTCGGATATGCCGAGCTCCGTATATCTGCCGCCGGAAAAACCGTTCATCAGTCTGCCGGCGTATTCCGCGAGCGTCGGCGAAATGCTGTTGCGCAGCTGTCTCGACGCTTCGGAGAGTTTATCGTAAGCCAGAACGCACGCTTCGTAATCCTCGCGCGCCTCTTCGAGCTCGGCGCGCGTATCGGTTAACCTGGCGTAGATCTGCGAAGGAAGCGTGAACGTGGCGTTCGCCGCCGCGAGCGATCTTTCCGCCTCCGTGAGTTTTTCGGAAAGCGACTCGTTCTGCTTTGTGAGCCAGTTCAGTTCCGTGCGCTTCATATCCACGTTGAACGTTTTGAATTCGGACGCGGGCAAAGCGCCTTTTATCTTTTGCCGCAGTAAAGCCGCGTCGGCGCCTTCGGATTTTTCGGAGGAAACGCGCGCTTTGTACTGCGCCATCTCAAGCTCCGATCTCGCCGCCAGAAGTTCCGTGATGATGCGTTCCACCGCGGGTATCAGATCGGCAAGATCTGACGGGACGCTGCCGCATTTCGCCGTTTCTTCGGCGATCTTCGATTCAAGTATATCGGACTTTTCTTTCAGTTTTTTCTGTCTTTCTTTCGCGGCGTCAAGGCGCAGGCTCTTCTTTTCGGTGTCGGACGATCTCTCTTCGGCGTAGTCGAGTATTTCGGGTATCTTGCGGTAATCGTCCGCTCCGAGCTTCGCCGCGAGCTTGTATAGCCCTGACATGAGTTTCGAGATCTTTGTAAACAGTATGACCGATATGACGGCGAATATCACGGCGCACGCGGCGCAGATGATAACGTAAGGCATTACCATACCCTGCAGCCAGAACGCGGCTCCGGTGCCGATCGACAGTATCGCCGCCAGTACGGTAACGACGGCGAGCGTGCGGAAAGACCGGGTCTTTTTCATAATACCGCCGTATATGTTCCTAACGCCTTCTATACCCCCGACGCCGAACGCGAGTTTGATGACCGCGCCGGCTTCGTCGTTTTCGATATCTTCAGCCGCCTCGCGAATTTCCCGCTCGTTTTCGGCTTCTTCGGAGTGGAGCTCCGCTTCTTCGGCGCGCAGGGTGCGCAGACGGTCGGCGTAAGCCGAATCGGGCAGAAAACCGCTTTTGCCGTATTTTTCTTCAAGCTCTTTTACCGCGCGTTCTTTTTTTGACAGTTCCGTCCTGCTCTCTTCGTAAGCGGCTATCGCCTGAAGGCGCGTATATGCGTCGTATTCGTCGAGCTGAGCCATTATGAGCGCGGCTTTTTCTTTGTTCGCGTTATATCTGGCGCGCATCGTTCTTATCGAATCGTCGAGAGTGAATATCTGCTCCGCCGCGCTTTTTGCGCTCGCAAGCTTATATTCGAGTTCCGCGACCGAATTTTCAAGTTCGTAGACTCTGCCGCCCTTTTTGTTCTTGTGCAAAAGCATTACGCGCGATTCGTCGAGCTTTTTCAGCGCCTTTACGGTGTTGACCGCCTCGTCCGCCGAGAACAGTATGTTCTCCGCGGCTTCGGGCAGCCCCGCGCCGTTTATCGCCGAACCGAGCTGACCGGTGAACGCCGTGTTGACGAACACCTGCTCCGGGACTTTCAGAAACAGCTCCGCGGGTGTTTTGTCGGTCTTGACCGGCACGCCGGCGGACGAGATTATATTCACCGAGTCTTTCGCTCTGCTGATCAGCAGTTCACGCTCTATTCTGTACGTCTCGCCGCCCGATTCGAGCGTGAGCGTGCCGGAACAGCCGGGTTCGCCCCAGCCTATATATTTCGCCTTTTCGGCTTTGTTTAGTCCGTAGAAAATGAATTTTATGAAAGCTCCGACAGTGCTCTTGCCGGTCTCGTTATCGCCTTCGATCACGTTCAGACCGTCGGAAAAATCGAACGATCCGCCCTTTATCATGCCGAAGGATATTATATTCACGTTTTTAACAGTCATATCAGTTGCTCCCGTCAAGCGCCTGTAAAGCCGCGTGCAAAGCCTTTGCCGCTATGCGCCTGTCCCTTTCGCTGCCTTCGGTAAGATAAGGTCCCATCGATCTGTAAAACGCTCCGCGTATGCCGGGGTCGGATTCGTACGAAGCGTAATCGAGCAGCGGTTCCGTTCTGTCGCACACCTCGGCGTATCTCACGCCTTTGATATTGCTTTCGATGAATCTCTCGGATATTATGAGAGACGGCGAGACTCTGCCGCGCAGTATCAGCCGCAGCGATACGTCGGGCGTCAGACGTGCGTCGCGTATCGCGGCGTCGGCGGCGGCTATTATATCGGACGTGTCTTTCGCTTCGGTGACGTCGGCTTCGAGTATCTCGAAACGTCTTTGAGAAAACGGTCTGCAGGTAAGATCGACGTCGGAAAGACCGTGTTGCTTGGATATCTGACCGTAAAGAGCGTATTTCTGCCCGCATTCGTCAAACGATCTGCCTTCGAGACAGCCGGAATAAGCGAAGCTGACTCTGCCGACCTTGCGCACCGCTTCGGAACCTTTGTGTATATGCCCGAGAGCCGCGTAATCGAAACCCGCCGCTTCAAGCTCGGCTTTGCTGATGCTGCAGTATTTGCCGCCGGCAGGTCCGTCGATCTCGCAGTGAGCGCAGAGTATATTGATCTTCGTCGGATCGAGCGCGGGTCTGACCGCGAGCGGATCGACCGTCATCGTATCCGACGTGAACGCCCAGCCGTAGACGTCGGTGTTTATGTCGTCAAAGCTGATGCGGTTGAGCGCAGAAGATTTGAAGATATAGACGTTTGAGGGAAATTCCGTCCTCGCCCACGGCGAATTCGCCGTATACGGATCGTGATTGCCGGGAGCGATCACATAGCGTATTCCGGGATTTTTCTCAAACTCGCTTTTGAGAAGATTGAGCGTGTCGCGCGAGGCGAAGCCCGTGTCGAACACGTCGCCCGCTATAAGCACGATATCGACGTTTTCCGACCGTGCGAAAAGCATCGCGGACGTAAACGTTCCGCGAAGGGTCTGACGCATCATTTTCGCCGTTTCGGGGTCTTTTAAAGAAAACGGACTGTCAAGATGCACGTCCGCAGTATGTAATATTTTTATCATAACCGTCTCCGAAATATCAAGTATTGATATTATATCAGTTATTGTTGAAAAAATCAATATGTATTACGTAATTTGTTGAAAAATGTTTGATATTTCGGTGTAAGAAATCAGCCGGAAAATACGACTAATACAGTGAAAGCATATAATCACGTAAAAATTCGCAAAAGGAGATACTTATGAAAAAAACGATCGCTTTGATACTGGCGCTGCTTACCGTCGCGGCGCTCGCCGCGTCGTGCGTGGCGATACCGAGGGATCCGAAGCCGGCGTCTTCCGGCGCGTCTGAAACGAACGCCGAAACGAAAGCCGAAACGAACGCCGAAACGAACGCAGAGACCGCGGAAGAAAAGCCCGCCGTGCCGGGACCTTTGAAGCTTGACAACAAGCTCGGCGCCTTTGACTTTGACCTCATGAACTACGTTGAACAGAAGCTCGGCGACCAAAGTTATATGATCTCGCCGCTTTCGTTCAAATACGCGCTCGGAATGCTGCTCGCGGGCGCGGACGGGCAAACGCTGGAACAGCTCAAAACGGCGATCGGCGTCGGTTCGCTGTCGGAGCTTGAAGATTATATAAAGAGCTTCAACGGCTTCGAGGGCTGTTTCAACGAGGCTGTGAGAAAATACAAAGAGACTTACGACGCGCTCCCTGACGATCAGAAGCAGTATTACGATCAGCCGTCCGGCGCGCTCCGGGTAGCGAACTCGATCTGGAAAAGAGCCGATATACCCGATTTTCTGCAGGGTTATAAAGACGCCGTTTCGTCTTATTACGCCGAATACCGCAGCTTTACGAGAGACAAGGTCATAGAAGACGTTAACGCGTGGGCGAACGAAAAGACCGAGGGCATGATACCGAAGCTTTTGCCCGAAAATTATGACACGACAAACCTCGCCGTGATACTGATGAACGCGCTGTATTACAAAAACGCCTGGGCAAAAGAGTTTTTTGAAATACCGGACAGAGAATTCACGACCGTGTCCGGTGAGAAGGTAAACAAGAAATTCATTTCTTCGACCGAAGAGTACCGCTATTATTCCGACGAACAAACGACGCTCGTCGCCGTGCCGATGAAAAACGGCGTGGACATGATCTTCGTTCTCGGCAGCGCCGAAAACCTGACCGAAAAGCTGTCGAAAGCCGGGAGGCGCAGAGTGAGAGTCGTCATACCGGAATTCGTGATCGAGACCTCTTTATCGGACGGACAGTTCGTCAACTTTCTCAAGGATCGCGGCGCGACCGACGCTTTTATAAGCAGCGCAGCCGACTTTACCGGGATGTTTGACCCGGACGAAGAAAAGGTCTACGTTGACGACATAGTACAGAAGACGAAGATAAAGCTCGACAAAACGGGCGTGGAAGCCGCCGCGGTGACCGCGATAATGATGAACGACGAAGCCGAGCCGGAAACTCCGGTCGACTTTATCGCCGATAAGCCTTTCAGATTTTTCATTATGACCGGCAAGACCGAATGGGCGTCCGAAGGCATGGTGATGTTCGAGGGCAGACTTACCGAATGACCCGGTAACACGATAAAAATCCGCCTGAGAGCGGATTTTTTCGATTTAATCTTGACTTTTTTTCATATTAGTGATAATATTTATACGGAAATAAAACCTTTACGGAGGGGCGTTATGAAAGAATTTTACGAAATAGACATCAAGGGACTCAAAAGAGATCTGCCGCTCTGCCCGCTTACCGACAAGCTGTATATCGGCGCGTTCGTCATTTTCGGCGACGTCGAGCTGACGAAGCACTGCGCGGCTGAGCTGATCAAGATCATGGACAAAGACTACGACTATATGATAACCGCCGAGAGCAAGGGCATACCGCTCGTATATGAAATGGCGCGCCAGCTCGGGCAGAACAAATATATGCTCGCAAGAAAGGCGCCGAAGCTCTATATGAAGAATGTGCTCAAATGCGAAGTGAAATCCATCACGACCGCAAGAACGCAGACGCTGTATCTGGACGGCGCGGACGCCGAAATGATGCGCGGCAAGCGTATCGTCATCGTCGACGACGTTATAAGCACAGGCGAATCGCTTCACGCGCTCGAACAGCTCGTACTTCAGGCGGGCGGTATAATCGCAGACCGTATGGCGATACTCGCCGAGGGCGATGCGTTTGACCGGGATGATATCAAGGCTCTGCAGTATCTGCCTCTGTTTGATGAAAACGGCGACCCGATACCGAAAAACTGATATGGTAATAACGCAATATGCGATACCGGCGCCCGCGGGTACGAGCGCCGTTTTCGCTTTCGTTTCCGATCTGCACGAATGCGATACGGAGCCGGTACTCGACGCTTTGCGCCGGTCCGGAGCGGACGCGCTGCTCGTCGGCGGAGACTACGTACACGACGGCGGAAGATGCGAAAAAGGATTTGCATTTCTGCGCGCCGCCGCGTCTATGACGCCCGTGTTCTGCTCTCTCGGCAATCACGACGGAAGGGTTACGGATATAAGAAAAAAGACGGTTCAGACCGGCGCGGTACTGCTCGACAACAGCGAGACCGTTTTTTCCGGAATACGTATCGGCGCTCTTACGTCCGGCGCGCTGCATGAAACGAAAAGAGGACGGAAGACGCCGCCGCCGGATCTCGGGTGGCTCAAAGCATACGCCGCTGAAGACGGGTTCAAACTGCTTTTATGCCATCATCCCGAGTATTACGAACCGTATATAAAACAACTCGGCGTCGATCTGACGCTCTGCGGTCACGCTCACGGCGGGCAATGGCGGTTTTTCGGCCGCGGCGTATACGCGCCCGGTCAGGGACTTTTGCCGAAATACACGTCGGGGATATATGACGGCAGGCTGATCGTCAGCCGCGGCCTCGGCAATCCCCACATGATACCGCGCATCAACAATAAACCTGAATTCATTATAATACGGATCGGTAAGTAAAAAGGTTGTTCAGTCATCCCGGATAATCCGGGATCTTGAACAACCTTTTTTTGTTTATCTGCGTTTTTTGATCAGCGTCAGGCCGGATAGCGAGATGAACGCGGCGACCGCGGCGGCGATAACGGGAGCGTCTGCCGTGCCGGGGTTCTGACCGGTCTGACCGTTCTGCCCGGCCTCGCCGGTCTGGCCGTCCGGCGTGCCGCTGCCGACTTTGAGGTTGAACGTTTTTATCGTTTCCGACGTACCGTTTTCGGATATCGCCATGACCGAGATAACGTACGTTCCGTCTGAAAGCGAATCTATGCCGGTCAACTCCATCGCGCGCTCGTCCGTACCGAAGCCGGCGTGAGCGCCGTTGTTTGCGGCGTTGTACGGCGCGCCGGTAAGATCCGCACGGTCGCGGTAGTTATTTTCGACCGTATGCTGTTCTCCGCCGTCGACGGTATAGACGATCTCGCGCAGCCCTCCTTCGATCGCAGACCAGCCGAGGATATAGACCTTGTCGCCCTTGCGGATCTGTACCGGATCTTCGGTCTGTCTGTCGGTGCCGGACGCGAGCGCGTATTCGTTAACGAACAGTCTGTCGAAAGAATACATCGCCGAAGCGCCGACCGTAAGCAAAACCGCCGTCAGTGTGACGACGGCGATAATAAGGATTTTTTTCATATAATATCTCCTTCGGTGACGTTTGTCACGGAGATATTCTGCCGCATTCGGCTCGAAATTATACTAAAAACCGAGGTTATCGTTTACCAAAACGATATGTATTCTGTCTTTGTGGCGCGAGAAGCGCGTGATGAGGAACTGACAGCAGATCGTATCGGGGCTTTTACAGTCGAAGCATTTGCCGGTCTTCGAGCAGGGCGTTGTAAGACCGAATCTCGCGGCGTTGATCGGCGCGGCGACGTTTCTCGCGCGTTTCATCGCCGAATCGAGATCGGCGCAGATCTTGTTCATACCGACGATGAAGATCACTTTTTTGGGGCCGTTCGCTATCGCCGAAACTCTGTTCGCGTTGCCGTCGATATTTACAAGTATGCCGTCGTTCGTCATCGCGTTCACGCCCGATAAAAACACGTCGGCGTCGTAAGCGGCGAGCATTGCGGCGCGCTTGTCCTGATATTCGTCGCGGTCGATAAAATTATAATCTCCTTTTTTTACCGCCTCCACGAGACCTATCTCGTGCGCGCTCATCGCGCCGCCCATCGTGACGCTCGACTTTTCCGGAATGAGCGAGAGCGCGATCCGCAGCGCCTCTTCTCTGCTCTTCGCGTAATAACCCGTCATATTTCTCTGCCTCAGCGATTCGATGACCGATTTCGCGAGAAGCTCGTTTCTTTTATTTATCGCTTCGTTCATTTATTCATCCTCCGTTTTTTTTGTAATTATACTGCAAATTTGTAAAGAAATCAACAGTAACGGCGGATTTTTCGGCTATGACGTAAAAAAGGCGTTGATTTTTTTACGCCTTTATGTTATAGTATAAAAACGGAGGTGTTATTATGGACGGCAAGATCGCAAAACTGCGTGAATTCATAAAAGAATCCGAAAAGATCGTGTTTTTCGGCGGCGCCGGCGTGTCGACCGAGAGCGGCGTACCGGATTTTCGAAGCAAGGACGGATTATACAATCAGCACGACGTGCGTTTCGAGGGTTACAGCCCGGAATATCTTCTGAGCAGCAGTTGTCTGTATAACGAGCCGGAGGTTTTTTTCGAGTTTTACAGGCAGAAGCTGAACACCGAAAACATCAAGCCGAACGCCGCGCATTACGCGTTGGCAAGACTCGAAGCGCAGGGCAAACTGACCGCCGTGGTCACGCAGAACATCGACGGACTGCATCAGAAAGCCGGCAGTAAGACAGTATTCGAGATACACGGTACGACGGCGCGCAATTACTGCAGCCGCTGCGGCAAAAAATACCCGGGCGATCATATATTCAGATCGACCGAAAAAGTGCCGCGCTGCGCCTGCGGCGGCATAATCCGGTGCGACGTCACGTTATACGGCGAACAGCTGCCGGAGGACGCCGTCGAGGGCGCGATAAACGCTATATCGAACGCCGACACGCTGATCATCGGCGGCACGTCGCTTATGGTATATCCCGCGGCTTCTTATATCCGGTATTTCCGCGGCAGACGGGTCGTTATAATAAACAAGACTCACGTTCCGTGCGACGTGCGCGGAGCACAGCTGCTTGAAATAAACGAAAAGATAGGCGAAGTATTATCGCTTGCAGTTGATTGACTGACGGCGGATATTATTCTTTTATCATACAGATAAATCACCTGCGCGAAGCGAATCAGACTGTACAAAGAATAATTCAGCGCACCGGAGCCGTGAATTTTATATATGCGGCTGCCGTGAGCAGGACCGAGGTCAGGGGCGGAATGATAAACGCGGCGGCGTTTATATCAGCCGAGAGCAGAACGCCGTTCGCCGCCATCACGGACGATATATCCGCCCACGGCGGGACCGTGCCGAGCTTGCCTGCCGCGTAAGGGATGAACACGAGTGCGGTTGAGAGAGCCGCCGCCGTCATCGTTCTGCCGGTCAGAGCCGAAAGCGAAGAAACGATAAGCGCAAACGATTCGTAAGCGGCAAAACGCAAAAGATACATTATGAAAACGTACGTCCCGATGCTTATATCGGCTTTGACGTTCTCTGCCGGCGCAAGCGAAAGGACAGACGCCGAAGCGCACGAAAACGCGCCGTTCGACGCGCACGAAGCGACTTCGACCGCCGTGAATACCGTGAACAAAACGGCGGTAAAGGCGGCTGCAAACGCGATCTTTGATAAAAACGTTTTGTTTTTACCGTTTTTGCACGGGCGCATAACGGCGTACATACCGCTTTCGTATTCGCGCGAAAACAAAGCCGAAAGGCACACGGTAAGAAGTATGACGAAAAGAAAACTGAAATCGGAACCGAGCAGAGCGTTCAGCGTTCTGTCTTTGACGAATCTTATCTCGTGTTTTTCGGGCGTTTTTATGCCGCGCAGACGCGCCGCTCTTTCGGCGCATCTTTTTATGCTCAGCTCGTGCGCTTTGCAGTAGCCGTATTCGGTCATCAGAGCGGAGTATTCTTCGTACGATATCTGCCCGCCGTTCAGCTTCTCAAGCGCCTCCGCGCGCAGATTTACGCCGTTTTCCACGCGCCTGACTTCCGCCGATACGGCGGCAAGCGCGTCGTCAAACGGCATTTTTTCATATTCGGCGCAGTATTCTTGATAGATCATATCGTCGGTATTTCCCGGGTCGGCGCAGGTACAAAAAGACGAGACGCAGATAAGGACCGCACAGACCGCGGCGACGGCGCCGACGCGCAAAGACAGATTCTTTCTGACCTCCCAGCAGAACAGCGTTTTAGGCGACGGATCGAAAACGGCGCGGCGTATTTTCGCTTTTTTCTCCGCTTTGACCGGCGGGATCAGGTTTTTTCCCAGGCTGTAAAGCGCGACGAACAGCAGAGATAAAGCGGCGACAAGAACGGCAGACAGAACGGCGCCGGTTTCTGCCGCGCCGGCGCAGCCGAAAAGCCTCACCGAGTAATATCTCGTATATAAATACGCTCCGCCGAGTGAAAAGACGTTTACGTTCTTTATAAAAACGTCGACCGCCGTAAATCTCATGATATAAAACGCGTATTCGGCGGCGGCAAAGACCGACGAGGCGGCGAAGATCATAACGTACGAGCCGAAAAGTTCGGAAAATATCGCCGACAATGCGCCGATAAGCGCGGAAGCGAGCATCCTGCCGCAGGTTATGCTCAGTAAGCACCCGATAAGCGTTATTTTATACGGCGAAAAGCGGAAACTTTCCGCCGTCTGTACTTCGGCAAAACCGCCGCTCAGGCTGCCGCCGAAAAAATACACGCTGAACGCGGCGGCGGTAAACAGCGCGCAGAGAAAAACGGAGACCGTTATGACCGCCGTCATCTTCGCGGCAGCGGTCTTCGCTCTGCCGTTTTTCGTCGGTCGGATCACGTGAATCGATCCTCTCCGCTTCTCTTCAAATACGCAGACGCCGCCGACGACAGCCGCGGCGGCAAGCGAAAGGACGGTCAGCCCGTCGGATGATAAAAGTCTGTCCCAACCGGCCGCGCTGCCGTTTTTTATTCTTATTTCATCCGAGGCTTTTGTATAAAGCCCGATGACAGTCTGATAATAGCCGTGCGCGTAGTCGTTCTCTTCTCCGACGCCGTTGAGATTCAGCAGATCGCGTTTTGCGTTTTCGATATAGATCCGCATCTGCTCTTCGTACGAAGCCTGAAGCTGTTCTGCCGTGTACGCCGCGGTATCGGCGCCCGACGCCTCGGCGTAAGACAGGCAGAGGCATATAAGCAAAAGCGCCGATAAGGTGATCTTGAATATTAAGCCGCCGGTTATTTTTTTGATCTCATAAAAAATAATCATGTTCGGTATAAAGATCGAGCGTCTGCACTTCGCCCGTTTTTAAATTTATCCGTATATGATCGTGATCAAGTTCTTCGAAGGGCGTATATATACCGTCTGAGAGTTTATACATAAGTCTGCCTACGGCGAAGTCGCCGTCAGCCGCATAGATTATAAAATGATAATCGGTATCTATAACGAATTTTTCTGTTTTGCCGTCAAGGCTCTGTCTGTAAATCACGTTATCGTACCGCACGTACTTCACTTCTTCTCCGTTCGCTTTTCTGCCCGTGACGACGCCGCCGCGCGACTGGTAATAAAAACCGCCTCCGCTGTAAACGGGCGAGGTGACGTCGAGCGACGGATCGGGATACACGGTCACGCCGCTTTTGATATCGTATACCGCCGCAGGCGCGTCGGTTTTGTAAAGCATACCCGGCTTGCGCAGCTCAAAGCCGTTGCAGCCTTCGGGCATACGGCAAGGCGCGATCTCTTCACCGCCCGGGATCAGCATGATCGCTCCGTTCGTGTCCATACCGTAAAGCGTACCGTTCTCGCAGTAAAGAAAACGCAGATCTCCGTATACGGATCTTGTGAACAAATCGCCGGTGAACACGTTGTATTCATACACGCGCGTATACGTACCGCCCGTTGATGACGTGTGATAATACGCGTATACCGTATCGGTCACGGTGCCGGGAATAAAAGTTTTGTTCAATTTGTCGGCGGTACAGATCTCGTACATTCTGCCGCTTTTCCATTCGTAAGCCAGAATATAATTGCCCGAAGGATACGATCTGACTATCATGATCATATACCTGCCCGTATCGAAAGCGGTTTTGACCCATTTGTTGTAGAAATAACAGTCTTTGCCCTTGTGATCACAGCCTTTTACCGGGCAGGCGTACTGTATTTTGCCGCTTTTGATCTCAACTCTGCACGGCACGACGGTCGTATAAAAGATATCCGGGCAGTAATACCTTGATTTCTCGTCCGCGTCGTAAACGGTCACGCCTTCCGGCAGACCGCCTTTTATTATCTTCGTTTCGTCATCGGCGCCGCAGGCGCTGTAAAGCGGCAAAACGATCAGAACCGCAAGTATGACAGTTATTGCTTTAATCTTCATTTTACCCTCTCCGATTTTACGGTTATATCGCCTGTGCGCATATCGAGCACGCTTTCGGAATACGTGTTGTATAAAGACGCTATGCCGCTTTGCAGATCTATCCGCATCAGGTTATTCGGCGTGTTTTCTTCTTCGGTACCCGGTATCAGCTCCGCGCCGTCTTTATATTCGTTCAGGATCGAGCAAACGACGCAGTCGTTATGACCTTTAAGAACGTAAAAACTATAATCGCTTAAAACGTTATAAATCCTGTATTCTCCGTCTTTGTCAAGTATGCAGACGGTGACGGTGTAGCGACCGCCTCCGCCGTCTTCGTTCGTTACCGTCTCCGTGGTGAAATAGAACGTGTCGCCGGTACACGACAAGCCGACGAGTATCTTATCGGCGGCCTCGTCCGGCAGTTTTACCGATCTCTTTTCATTATAAAGGTAAATATCGGCGGGAACGTACGATCTTGCGATATATCCCGGTCCGCACTCCCAGTAATAATCAGACATAGACGCAGCGGAGCTATTTGGCAGCGGGAGCGGTTCGCTTTCGTCAAACGTGCCGGAGGTCGAATATACGTTCCCTTTCACGTCGCGGTAATACACTTTGCCTTTGTCTGCAAAAAGCAGCGTGTCGTTTTCGTCCTTCTGCCCGTATTTTTTGATCTTTTTCGTTTTTATATCATAATACATAACGTCGCGCTCGGCAGACTCGACGAGTTTGCCGTCCGAATCGCTCACCCTCGGAATATCAAAGTAAAGTCTGCCCTCGCCGTACATAAGCGAAAAATTCGACGACGGGAATTTATCGTAAGTATAGATCTTCTCCGTGCTGTTGTTCTCGGTATCAAAGCTGTATATCGAGTATCTGTTTGATCCGTCTATGCTTTTGCCGATATAAAACAGATATCTGCCGGCGTCGGCGATCTCTAACGGTATGACCGAAGAGAACGGACACGTTTTATCGGCAAAGCCGTGACTGCAGAGCGGGTCCGGGCAGGCGGTCAGAATGCTGCCGTCGTCGATATTGAGCTTCCACGCCTGCAAAAACGTGCCCTGCATATAAGGATCGAAATAGTATTTGTCACGCAGCTGAGAATAGCCGTCGTCCGCCGCGCCGCTCCCCGCCGTGCAGCCAAAGGCCGTGACTGCCGTGAAAATACATAATATGACCGCGATGATTCTTTTAAACATTTGCAGCCTCCCGTAACCGTGACCGTTCAACATCAGTAAATCTGGATGTTGTGGCCGTAATATGAGATGATATAATTACAGTCTCCGTCCGCTTCGATCTGCCAAAGCGACTGCATATTCGAACCGCATTCGGTGATCAGATCATATTCCGCTTTTTCGCTGTCAAATCTGATTTTTTCATCCAGTTCGTTCGCCGTATAAGACAAAACCTTTTTTGACGGCTTCATCTCCGTCCGCACGGGTCTGCCTTCGTTTTCGGCATCGTAATCGATATGCGATGCGTAACAGCAGATGCAGACGTGAAACGTTTCTCCCCTGCTGTCAAACGCACCGTCGTTCGGTCTGACCTCGATCGATCCGCTCTCGGAATAATCACCGAGCTCCGTCCGTGAAACGACCGTGTATTTGCGGCTGCCTTTCGGGTCGTATACGAGCGTTATCAGATCTTCCTGCGTAAAACCTTCGGCCGCTGTTGCGGCGGGCGCCATGGTATTAACGAAAACGCATACCAGCAATACTGCCGCCGCGTAAATGACGGTTTTTTTGTAAAACATCCGTTTGCCTCCGTATCAAATTACTGTTTCATATACTTATTCGTGCGATTCAATAAAATCTTACAAAAAAAGAAAAAAACGGTATCATCCGCAAAATCGCGGATGATACCGGAGTTTTTGAATTTAAAAGCCGTTTGAGTACAGTTCGTCCATGTAATGATCGCAGTATTCGGTCAGTTCGTCGTCGATATAGCCGCGCGCTTCTTCGAGCAGATCCTCTTCGATGCCGAAGTACGCTTCGGCGATGCCGCCGGTTATCGCGGCGAGCGTATCGGAATCGCCGCCGAGCGAGATCGCGTTTCTTATCGCGTCTTCGTAGTCTTCAGCCTCGAGAAAGCACTCGATCGCCTGCGGCACGCTGCCCTGACAGGTCACGTCGAATTCATAGTCCGGTCGGATCTGATCGAGCGTGAAATCGAGCGAATAATACTTTTCGGTTATATACGCTCTTATCTCTTCTTTGCTTTTTCCTGTTCTGGCAAGATACACCGCCGCGGCGGTCGCCTGCGCGCCTTTGACGCCTTCGGGGTGGTTATGCGTGACCTCCGCGCTCCATTTTGCGAGCCTCTCCGCCTGATCGAGCGAATCCGCCGCCCAGCCTACCGGCGATACGCGCATCGCCGAGCCGTTGCCGTAACTGTTGTACGGTTCGCTCTGCGAACTCATGATCCATTTGTAAAACATCCCTCCGTAACCGGCGTAGGGATAGAGCCTTCCGAGCTCTTTCATTCTTTTTATCAGCGTTCTTTTGAACGACTCTTCGTCGTCAATATCCGCGTCGACGCACGCGCATCCCACCGCGACCGTCATGATACTGTCGTCGGTCGGCTGTGAGCCGCGCGTGAACAGAGGAAAATCTTTAGTCTTTTCACCGCCGAACTCATATACCGATCCTGCTATGTCTCCGATTATTGCGCCAAGCATATCATCATCTCCTTAATAATCAAGCGTGTTTTTCCGGTTCTTTTTTTCCGTGATCTCTTCTGACAAAAGCGCTTCGCTCACGCTCATCACCGCCGCGGCGAGTTTGCGGCAACGACTGCATTCACGTAAATGTCCGGTGACTTTTGCGGCGAACGCCGCGCTCTCTCTGTTCAGTTCGGAAAGCGCGGCGAACGCGGTCAGTTCGTCAAAACTCAAATGTTCCACTGTCCGAAGCACGGTACTCCGTTGCCGCCGTGAACCTCGCGTAAGAGTACTTTTTATCAAGAAAATCGACCTTCACGGGACGTTTGGAGGCGTCCGCGTTATCCGATTTGAATTCCCTGCACATATAGCTTCTGACGAAATTGCCCCAAAGGACGTCTTCGTTCATCTGCGTAACGATGCACTCGCCAGGTTTTATTTCGTTCAGTCTGCTCACGGGTATCAGCGATACCGTGGCGTGGTCGTATCGGTCTATCGACTCGCCCGATCCGTTCAGAGCGGACGACGGCGAAAGCACCGTTCTTTTGCCGCACTCCTCCGAGAACTCGACTTTCGTCTGCGGATTGTTCGTTCCGAAGAAGATGTGCATATTCAGGTTGTCTTTGATTATGTCCGCCGTGTCTTTGCCGTAGACGTTATTGAGCTGCGCGTAAGACTGCAGTATCAGCATGAACCAGATGTTTCTGCCGCCGCAGGCGGATATGACCTTGTCGAAATCGTTGAATTTCGGCAGGTTGCCGAACTCGTCGAGCAGGAAGTAAAACGGGCGGTCGAGTTTTGAACCTTTGCTTCTCGCAACGGCTATGAGTTCCGTATAGAGACTGCTTAAAAACATACTTATGACTTCGTAGTGCAGGCTCTCTTCGTCTTTATAGGATATGAATATGACCGTCGGTTCGCCGTCGTCGAGCTCGGACAGTTCGAACGTGTTCGTGCAGGTCGCTTTTCTTATCGCCGTATCTCTGTAGCAGCTGAGAACGGGACCGAGGTTCGACACGACGCACTGTCTCGTCGTTCTCGGCAGGCCTATGAAGCTGTTGCGGGCGAGCTGATAGGCTTTCGATTTTTCATGGTCTCTGTCGTTGAAATAACCGTCGTCTATGTTCGTATCGATATTCGGGAAACTGTCGTATATCTTAATGATATTGCTCAGCGAGAAATTGTCTTCAGTGGTGATACCGATTTTGATATCTTCGAGCATACCGAATATTATCGCTTTGAGCAGATCCCTTGCGGAATCTTCCCAGTAGGGATCGCGCAGGTTCTTCGTCGGAAGGATGCGCGTGCAAAGACCCGTTATATATTTCTCCGCTTCGTCGTAATACGCTTCGCTTGCCTGCTCCGCTTCGCTTTTATCGGCGTATTTGCCCGCTCCGGGGCAAAGAGGCCCGTATTCGATGCATTTCTCGGCGGCGAGGTATTTTTTATACGCTCTGAAACATTTCGTGAGCGGGTTCCAGCAGTCGCTGTGTTTATAGTCTGTAAAGTCTATCTGGATTATACGGTAACCCTGCTTTTTGAAGCTCTTCGCACAGCTCGTATAAAGCTCCTGCTTCGGGTCGCTTATAACGAGGCTCGGTTTGTTTTTCTTTCTCATCAATACGTTTATCGTCGGTATGACGAAACCCGTAGTCTTGCCGCTCCTCGTCGCGCCGATTGCGAGCAGATGCGTGTTGTTCGTAAAGAGGACCTCGAGCTTGCCGTCGTCGTTTCTCGTGATGCTTATCGGTATGCCGTCTATCTCTTTACCGCCGAGTTCGTCGTACAGATACACCGAATCGGGATGCGAGTCTCCGTACTCTTTTACCGTGACGAGACGCGCGTTTTCATAGTTATCGAAAAGTTTAATTTTTTTCATCGCTGCCTCCTATCTGACCGAAGCCGATGCCGCGTTTCGACCTCGCTCTGCTCTTGCGCGGAGGTTTTAGGTCTTCAGGCTTTACGGTTTTGATTTTTTTGCACATCGCGTATTTGACCGCGTCGTTAAGTATTTCGAATATCGTATCCGCTCCGTATTCCGTCAGCACGGTTCTTGACTGCTCCGTCAGTTCTATATCTTCGCAGCCGCATACGGTGAGACACTCGCGGAAAATATCGTCGACCGCCCTGTCTTTTTCTTCAGCCGTGACGGCCGCCGTCTCAATCGTATCGCATTTTGCTCCGAGTTTGTCGGTTATGAAGTTTCTGCCGTGCGCCGCAAGTACGAATCTTATGCCCGAAAGGTCGAGCGCAACGGGCGGGCTGAAAAGCCTGAACCTGCGTCTGAACTCGGCGCCGAGGTATTTGTAAAGCTCGTTTGCCTGCGCGTCGTTCAGCTTTTCGACGTTTCTGACTATGATGAGCGTCGACGCCGATTTCGTTTCGGATATGACGCTGATTATTATATTGTCTTTGGTCGGCGTGAATTCGTGGTCGGTGAGGGTCGCGGCGTCTATTTCAGCGACGGCGCAGCCTTCGGCGCCTTTTCTTATCATACGCAGATACATATCCGTCACGTAATCTTCGGAAGAGACGATTAGCAGAGGGCGGTACGCCTTGTCGGAGCAGACGTCGGCGACGGTAAGGTTCTGCACTATGCTCTCCGCCTCGTCTTCTCTTTTTAAGATAACCGTTTCGGCGCACGTTCCGTCAAAGACGAACGAGCCTTTCTTTATCTTGCCGAAAGGTATGTCGGCAAGCGCCGCTATAGTGTTAGGCTGTTTTGAAAGGAGAAGTTTTTCTTTGTCTTCTATCGGGATGAGTTCGGAAAACGCGGCGTTTGCGAAGCAGTGGTCGTACGCGTCTCTCTGTATCTCTTTCAGTCCGAAAGCTCTTTCGAGTATCTTCGCCGCGCGGTCGAGCGTACATTCGCCTGAAAAATCCGTAAACCCGCAGATATGTGAAAACGAGGCTTTTCTCAACGCTCCGTTCATCACGGTATAAAGCACGTCGTAGTAAGTCTGCCTGTTCTCGCCGTCGTATGCGATGCCCATAAGGTTGCCGAACAGGTCGTTCCATTTTGCGCTCAGCCTTATGCGCTTGTAGGCGTTATGTCTGTCTTCGCCGACGCATATGCCGTGATATTCCATATATCCGAGCGTGGTCATCGCTCTGACGCTGCCGTTCATCGCCGAATCGAGAAGCGTGGTATAGACGGTCTCTTCGGTGAGGTTTCTGCAATGTTTGAAAAGTTCCGACTTTATCGTCATCGCTTCGCGTTTCTGGTCAAGTATGAGTCTGTCGGTCGCCGTTATGCCGAGGTCCTGCCCCGTTCTCTCCGCGAATTCTATCGTTCTGCAGAGGCGTTCGTAGTCGCCTGCGACGCGTATCGCGTTGAAAGGCTCCTGCTCGGCGGTGCTTATTATCCCGTCAAGCTCTCTGTCGTTCGGGATGCAGAATATTTTTTTCAGTTCTTTTTTCATTTTTTCTTTTTCCCCGTCGGTTATGAAACCTCCGAGTACCGATTCGAACAGAAAATACTGGGTGAGAAAAGGTTCGAAAAGGCATTGCAGCGCTAATTTCATACGATATATCTCCTTTACTTTGAATTTCCTTGTTTATCTTCCGTTACACCCTGTATAACGATCGGCCGCCGGGCTTTTCGCACGGGAATGCGAAAACGTAAAAAAAATAAAAGCCGCAAACCTTAACGGTCTGCGGCGAACGTATGGTACCGTTTATCTGGCGTTCTTTTCAAAAGTCTTCGCGACGTTTTGCAGAAGCTCTCTTATCGGCAGATGCTGCGGGCAGACGCTTTCGCATCCGCCGCACTCGATACACTCGGAGGCTTTGCCTTTGCCGTCGCCGGTTATAACCGCGTTATAATAGAATTTTGTGTTCCAGTTATGAAACGCGCCGTAGGCGTTCATAGCCGAAAACAGATCGGGAATGATTATATTCTGAGGGCATATATTCTCTTCGATACAGTAGCGGCAGGAGGTGCACGGTATGATATCGAGTTTTTTGAATATCGCGCAGACCTTCGCCACAGCCTCGAATTCTTTTTCGGATAAGGGTTCAAAATCCTTCATCGCCGAGATATTGTCGTTCATCTGCTCCGTGCTGCTCATACCGGAAAGGACCATGAACATCGAGGGAAAACTCGCGGCAAATCTCACGGCGTAGCTCGCGTTCGAGCCGCCGTGCAGATCTTTCAGTACTTTATCGGCTTCTTCGGGCAGATTGACGAGACTGCCGCCTTTGACCGGTTCCATAACGATGACGGGTTTGCCGTGCTTTATACAGACCTCGTAGACTTCGCGCGCTTCAACGGCGGGATCTTCGTAATCGACGTAGTTGAACTGTATCTGCACGGCTTCGATCTCGGGATGTTCTGTAAGTATCATGTCGAGAACTTCGGGCTTGTCGTGGAAAGAAAGCGCGAGGTGTCTGATAAAGCCCTGCTCTTTTAAGGCGGCGGCGGTCTCGTACGCGCGGCAGCGTTTGTATTTTTTATAGTTGTTTCTGTCCTGCGCGTGCATCAGATAAAAGTCGAAATATTCGACGCCGCAAAGCTCGAGCTGTTTTTTGAAAAACGGCACGACATCTTCTTCTTTTTGAAAATAAGGATCGGAAAGCTTGTTTGCGAGCAAAAATCTGCTTCTGTCGTAGCGTTTCGAAACGCATTCGCGTATGGCAAGCTCGCTTTTGCCGCCTATGTAGCCGTGCGCGGTGTCGAAATAATTGAAGCCCGCGGCGATAAAATCGTCGGCCATTTTGCAAAACTGCTCGTGATCGACCTCACCGTTTTTCATTGGGAGCCTCATACAGCCAAATCCGAAGTTGCCGTTTATCTCGGGGAAATAACCGTTCTTCTGCATACTCTCTTCTCCTTTTCAGTCAATTAAGGTTTTAAAATATTTCATCAGCACCGAAACGTCCTTTTCCGGCTCGAAGCCGTGAAAAGCGAACGCGGCGCGTTTTTTCGTTGAAAAGCACAGAAACTGACCGTTCATGCCGCCTTTGGCATAGAGGCCTGTATCTTTGTACTGCCCGAATTCATAACCGCGGGATAACGCGAGCTCGACCCAGTCAGCCGAGACGACGGTCTTGCCGAAGTATTCGCCGCCGCAGGCGTAAGCGTAACCGAGCTTGACCATGTCTTCGGAGCTGATATACAGTCCGGTCGCACCCATCGGGTAGCCTTTAGGGCAAACGCTCCACGCGAGTTCCTGAAAGCCGAGCGTGCCGAACAGCGCCGGACGCATGAAATCGTCGAGTTTTTTGCCGGATATTTTCGTCACGACGCGGGACAAAAGGTAGAAAGCCGCGTCTGAGTACACCCATTTTTCACCGGGCGCGTATGCAAGCGGGTGTGATAAGACGATCCGTAGAAAATCGTCGGTACCGTAATCGGCGATACGCTCGACGTCGATATCGAGAAAACCGGCAGCAAATCCGATCCTGTGACGGAGCGCGTGATCGACGGTGACTTTATCCCATTCCGTATCGTATACCGCGGGAAATTCGTCTTTGAAAATATCGCGGATCTTATCTTCGACCGAGAGAAGCCCGCGGTCGTAAAGCATACCTATCGCGGTCATCGTGAACGCCTTGGCGACGGAATAGCTGTTATTGCAGCGGTTCGCCGGGCGCATTTTCGCTTTTTCAAGACCGTTTTCGTCCATATAAGCGACGGAATAAAGATTTATACCGCATTCGGCGGCTTTTTTTAATATAAGGTTTGTCACGTTCATGTTCTTTCGATTATTCGTTGTTATGATCGGAGTATATAACTTTGCCGCCGAGACAGCCGAGCAATATGCGCCATCTGACTTCTCCGGCGCAAATAACGGTATTGCAGCCGTCGGCGTTATCGATATCCGTAACGTCGCCGCTGTCGCGCCAGCAGATCGATCCGTCTTTGAAAAAGAACCGGCTGTCAAGAATCTCACAGGTATACTCTTCATTGATCGGACAAAGACGTAAATACTTCAGTTTTGAAAATTCAAGTTCTATTACGGTATTCTCTTCATCCTGACGCTGAATGATAACGCTGAGTTTTCTTTGGTCGTTTAACGGATACATACTCAAATCATCATCGACGTAAGCACCGCTGACGTATTTCATTTCCTTGATACAGCTGTCGTGAAAATCATATACAAGGCTCATAAAAGCCGCCGCGTCTTTTTCATTCTTAATTTCTTTCCACATATTTGCCTCCTTTAACTCTCGTTACCGTAAAACGGGATCGAGATACCTTTTACTGCCGCCATATCTTCTATCGTCATATTCCATTCGGCGGCATCGTTTTTTTCAACGATCCAAAGAGAGTTGATTCCTTCGTCGCTGTTATCGATCGAATTTACGGCAACGAAGTTAAGAAAAACGTAATAGTGTTCTTCGTCCGTTATAAGATCGTACCAGAGGCACATTTCTTTGATTTTTCCGTTCTCTCCGGCCGAATCAAATTCGACCGGACTTCCGTCTTCATTCCACGAGATCACGCTGCCTTTGATGTAACCGAACAGTTTTTCAATATCGGATTCAAATCCGTCGGCGGAGCTAACATACGCCGAAAAAGTTTCGCTGAACCGCTCTTTATCCTTATCCTGTATTGAAGAAAACAGCTGAGAAGCGAAGCTGCCCATCATTGCCATGTCGGTTAAACCCAAATAAAGCCTTTGTATCAAAACGCAGGAACACAAATTCAGAACGAGCAAAAGCGCGACCGCCGATAATACAATACGTTTCATAATAACGCTCTCCTTATCCTTCTGTCAGATCGCCGTTACCGCTTACCGGTATCGCTTCCCCGAGATACGTAGGTTCGGGCTTGAAAATGCACATAATAAGATCTTTCGCTCTTGCAAGGACCTCTCTGATCTCGCGTACGTTCTGCCCTCTGTAAGTATGCAGATCGGCAGATACGCCGTACGCCTCGAGCCCGAGCCGGTCGGCTATGTATAAAGCTCTGTAAAGATGATATTCCTGAGTGACGATTATGACCTTTTTCGCGCAAAACACCTCTTTTGCGCGGTACACGGTCTCGTAAGTTGAAAAACCCGCGTGATCCATGAACACGTCTTCCGACGGCACGCCGGAATCGACGGCGAAATTCTTCATGGCGTTGACCTCGTCGTATTCGGCCGTGCCGTGGTCGCCGCTCATGAGCAGCTTCGGCGCGGCTCCGCTCTGATAAAGGCCGATCGCGGTGACGAGCCGGTCGTACAGCATATCGCTCGGTCTGCCGTCGCTTTTAACGAGACAGCCGAGAACGACGATACAGTCGACGTCTTCAAGCTCCGCCGCTTTTTCATCAGTTATGATCCTCGATCTGCCGTAAGAGACTACCGACGCGCTGCATATGAACAGCGCGGCGGCTCCCGCCGCCACGGCGCAAAGAAGCGCGATCACGGTTATTTTCAAGATTTTTTTCTTTTTTATTTCTTTTTTCATATTATTCACCGGCGGCGAGCATTTTTGCGGTATCGTTTTTTTTGATGTTCGCCGCTTCACATATCAAAAACAGTATGACGACGGCGGCGTTGACAAGAGCGCAGGGGATGCAGGCGGCAAACGGAAAAGCGAAAACGTAAAGCTCTCCCGGATCGGAAATCCTGACGCACATAAGCATGGCATAGGAGCCGGCGACGGCGGAAATCAGCGTGAAAAATGCGGTACTGAGCGCGAAATATGCGCTTTCTATAATCGATATTTTATATATCATACCGTCGGATGCGCCGACTGAACGCAGAAGTGCGAACTGCCGTTTTTTCATACCGAGCGCGGATATCGCTGACGGCAGCGCGGCGGCGACTGCGAAAAACAGTACCGGAAGCGTAAGCATATATATGACCGTCAGCCCGTCGGGCGACGGAGTACCGCCGTTCTGTTTACTGTATTCGGGAAAGGCGCGGAAGAAAAACAGGAAGCCTTCGCCGAACGAAAGAGCCGCCGTAACGGCGCGGTATTTTCTACGGTCGTTGTCGAAAAACTGGCCGGCAAGACGACCGGTATAACCGAAAAGCTTTTCCGCCCATACGGTAAAAACGTTATCTTTTAAAGAAATATTTATTTTTTCATTATTTCTCTGCGCGTCGATAATATTTATCTTTCTGAGCCTCGCAGCAGGTTTCAGCGACGGCAAAAGCACGGCGGCGAAGCAGACGGCAAAAGCAAACGCGGGCTCGTACCATGCGCCCGAGAAATCGTAACCGGCAAATTCGAAAAGCGAGCTTTTGAGGCTTGATAAAAACACCCCGGAAAGATAACCGCCAAACAAAGCGCCGGCAAACGCACCGAACACCGCGTAAATACAAGCCTGAAAGAGCAGAAACGCCGTTTTCTCCGCGTCGCCCGCACCGAGCGAAGACAGAACGGCAAGCGTTTTCAGCTTGCGTGAAAACGACAGATCGACCGCCGAGCGTATCATAAAGCACCCGGCGGCTATGACGGCGGCGGCTATGATTACGAACATCAGTATCGCGCCAGAAGACTCCGCGCCGCCGTGTGAAAAAGCGATCTCGGCTCTTGCGGCTCTTACCGCAGAGACGAAAATAAACGACGTCAAAACCGATGAAAGAGCCGTACATAAAAGCGTAAAAACGGTATTTTTCAGATCATATTTCAGATCATGTAAGATCAGTTTCGCCGTCATTTTCTTGTATCGTTCACTATTCTGCCGTCCGATATCTCTATGATACGTCCGGCTGTGTCGGCTATACGGCTGTCGTGCGTAACAAGTATGACCGTTTTGCCGTATTCGGTATTGCATTTACGCAAAAGCTCCGTCACCGCGGCTGAGTTTTTGCTGTCGAGATTGCCGGTCGGCTCGTCAGCAAGTATAACGTCCGCGCCGGTCATAACAGCCCGTGCGACCGCGACGCGCTGTTTCTGCCCTCCCGACAGCTGATTCGGGTAGTAAAACTCTTTATCGGTCAGACCCGTGTCGGAGAGCAGTTTTTTGAGCTTGTCTTCATCAATATCTTTTTTTGCGAATTTACGCGAGATAATGATATTGTCGCGCACGTTGAGCATCGGCAGAAGGTTGTAAAACTGATATATGACCGAAACGCAGTCACGGCGGTAAACGGCGAGCTGTGTTGAGTTCATTTTACAGACGTCTTTACCGCAGTACAGCACACTGCCGGAGGTAGGACGGTCGACGCCGCCGAGAATGTGAAGCAAAGTCGATTTACCGGAGCCGGAAGCGCCGGTAACGGCTATGAATTCGCCTTCGGCGACATCGAAAGAAACGCCGTCAAGGGCGTGTACCCGTTCATAATAACTGTCGTATGTCTTCGTTAAATCGCGTATTTCAAGCAGCATATTCTATTCTTACAAAACACGAGCCGATGCTCTTTTATAATTCTGACGTTTCAGTACAGTTTCGCGCCTGCGGGGATGTGCGGGTCGACCTGGAGCAGGTGGAGCTTCTCTTCTTCGCCCTCTTTATGGACGGCGGAGATGAGCATACCGCACGATTCCATGCCCATCATCGGGCGCGGCGGCAGGTTGACTATGGCGATGCAGGTCTTACCGACGAGTTCTTCCGGCTCGTAAAACGCGTGGATGCCGGAGAGGATCGTACGCGGAGTACCCGTTCCGTCGTCAAGCGTGAATTTCAAAAGCTTCTTCGACTTCGGCACGGCTTCGCAGGCGAGGACTTTTACCGCTCTGAAATCGCTCTTCGAGAAAGTCTCAAAATCGACGTAATCGGAAAACAGCGGTTCGATCACAACGTTTGAAAAGTCGATCTTTTCTTCGGCGGGCGCGGCTTTCTCGGCTTCCTGCGCGGCCTTGCAAGCCTCCTGCGAGGGGCAGGTAAAGCAGGCGCATTCGACCTTTTCTTCCTTCTTGCCGGCCTTGTCGGAGTCCAAAGTTTTCATAGTCGGGAGCATTTGGAAGGTCTTTATATACGTTGTCATATAGTCCCTTTTGCTTTCTTTTCAGGCGTTTCTCAAGGGTCGGTTTCACATAGCGTCCCTTAAGATTTTATAAGTTGTGTTTGCGTTGTATCATTA
>JAEEJH010000056.1 GCA_016281775.1 Clostridiales bacterium
CCCCGCAGAAAAATGAAGTCACCCCTTGCGGGACTAATGAAGGAATGAAGACGCTGACGCTAATGAAGAAATCAAACGCTCCGGGGGAGCGTTTTTGAGCGGTGACCGAAGAATTTTGCAAAGCAACTATAACCGTTCTGCACTGATGCTCTGCAAAATTCAAGAAGAGCCCCCTCGATCAAAGATCGAGGAAACGGGGGGAGGTGGAGGGGTTTCCGGGGTTCCCCGAAGTAACTTGTTGCTTTGGGGGTTCACGGGTTTAGGGAGGTTAGGAGGGTGGGCTCCCCAAGCGGCGTCAGCCGCCTGTTACTCCTCCGAGATCTGGAGTGAATGAAGCGCCGGGGCGCTTCAGAGCCGATCCGCGACCAATCCCGCAGGCTCGAAGCAGCGATAAAAACGCTCCGGGGGAGCGTTTTTGAGCGGTGACCGAAGAATTTTGCAAAGCAACTATAACCGTTCTGCACTGATGCTTTGCAAAATTCAAGAAGAGCCACCCCGCAGAAAAATGAAGTCACCCCTTGCGGGACTAATGAAGGAATGAAGACGCTGACGCTAATGAAGAAATCAAACGCTCCGGGGGAGCGTTGCGGGTAAGACTTGAAGCGGTCGCCCGCACCGAGCCGTTCATTTCACTTTTTTCAGCGCGCCCCCTCAATTTGTTTTGACAAATCGAGGGAGGGGAACAAGGGGGTTTGGGGGATATATGAGGGGTGGGGATCCCCCGAAAATGAACGGTTTGCATGATTCAACGGGTCGCAGCATTTGCATTAACTGCCGGCAGGCAGGATCTTTGCGCATTGCAGTTCGTCTCTGTCATATGATCACTCCTCCTCCAAGGACGGTATCGCCGTCATAGAACACCGCCGCCTGGCCGGGAGTGGGAGCGCGCTGAGGTTCGTCGAGCGTTATATCCGCGCCGTTTTCACAAAGTTCGACGGCAGCGCGGCACGGTTTTTTGCGGTATCTTGTCATTACCTCGCAGCAAAACGTCTGCGATTGCGGTGCGCTGATCATATTGACGTCTCTGACCGAAAAGCGCGTTTTATACAGGTCCTCTTCTCTGCCGAGCGTGACGGTATTTTCTTCCGCATTGACGGCGACGACGTACATCGGCTCGCCGAAAGCGATGCCGAGACCTTTTCTCTGCCCCACGGTATAACGGATTATTCCCTTATGTCTGCCGAGATATCCGCCGTCGACTCCGATAAAATCGCCGGGCTTCGGCGTTTTGCCGGTGACCGACTCGATGAAAGCGGCGTAGTCGCCGTCCGGAATGAAACAGATATCCTGGCTTTCTTTTTTCTGAGCATTGATGAATCCGTTTTCTTCCGCTATTCGCCTTACCTCGCTTTTTTCAAGTTCCGACAGCGGAAAGAGGGTTTTCGAGAGCAGTTTCTGATCCATTCTGTAAAGAACATAGCTCTGATCTTTCGACGGATCGAGCGCTTTTTTCAGCCGGTATTCTCCGTTATCAAAAACTATGCGGCAGTAATGACCGGTCGCGATAAAATCGCAGCCGAGTACCTCCGCCCTCTCGGCAAGTCTGCCGAATTTGAGCTTTTCGTTGCAGCATATGCACGGATTTGGCGTAAAACCGTTTTCATAATCCGATATAAAGGCGTCTATGACGCTTTTTTTGAATTCTTCTCTGAAGTCGAAGACGTAATGCGGTATGCCGAGTCTGCGGCATACGGACGCGGCGTCGTAGGCGTCGTCCGCGGTACAGCACGTTTTTTCTTTATATTCGTCTTCTTTGCCGTCGTAGAGCTTCATTGTACAGCCGATACATTCGTAACCGGCTTTCGTCAAAAGATACGCCGCGACGCTCGAATCCACGCCGCCGCTCATGGCGACGAGAACTTTTTTATTTTTCATTTCACTTATCAAATATCTTCATCAGCTTTGCCGAAAGGGCGGCTCTGCTCTGCTCAAAATCTTCAAAATCTCTTATTTTATATATATTCCACGTATTCTCCGAAGTTGCCGGAGCCCGTTCGGAGACGAGCTTAAGTTCGCAGCTGAGATGCGCCGCTTTGTCTTCGCATACCGCGCCTTTATCGCCCCACGAAAGGAGCTGACCGCCGATCATTTTATCGTATGCCGGCACTCTCAGCCCGGTTTTGATATAAGGCGAACCGGGGTGTACGGGTTTGAATGAGAATATATCCCAGTCAAAACATTCCTTCACGCTCCAGCAGACGTCCGGCGCGACGATATAGTTCGGATTCCACGTTCCGTTTATAAGCGTGTAACCGTCTTCGATCAGTTCGGGCGTCGTCTGATAAAAGTTTTCCCAGCTGAAAACCTCTGTGTTCTTCGATACTATATAGTTTACGTCGTGACAGAAGCCTTCCCAGCAGACCGGCGTTTTGAAATTGGCAAGCACGGAATCCGACAGTTTTCGCACGAACATCGCAAGCATTCTTTCGCTCGACAGCCGCGCATCAGAATCGACGGGAATGCCGCATTCTTTTGCGTATTCTCTGCATTTTTCACAGTTTAGCCACTGTTTTATATCTGCTTCGTCGCCGCCTATGTGTATGCGGTCCGAGTACGGAAACATTTCGCACAGCTCCGCTATGATCTTATCGAACGCCTCGAAAACCTCTTTGTGAAAACCTATGATGCCGTTATGACCGAACAGCTCCGGGTACGCTTTCAGAAACGGATCGCAGTGTCCCGGCACGTCGATCTCGGGCATGACCTTTATACCTCTTGCCTCGGCGTATTCGTTAAGCTCTTTTATCTGCTTTTTCGTATAGTGACGGTCGGGCGTCGGCAAAAGCGGGAACGTATCGCACGGCAGCGTATAGCTCTGCGTATCGGTAAAATGCAGATGCAGATACGAGAACTTATAAAAGCGGCAGAGATCTACGTATTTCAAAAGATATTCGAACGGATGCCAGATGCGCGCGAGGTCTATCATCAGCCCGCGGTACTCGCAGTCGGGGCTGTCTTCGATCTTTACGGCTTCGATCTGCCCGTCTTCGTCTTCGAGCTGTAAAAGCGTCGCAAAAGCGTTGTTCATTCCGGTCAGGTCCGAAGCGTAAAGGCGTATGACGTCGGAGCAGTCTACGACGTATCCGCCGTATACGATATTGTCGGTGCAGACCGCCTCGATATTTACCGCGTCTTTACCGCAGTCGCGCTTTTTTGCATGAAGAATCTCTCTGTACTTTTCGTATGCGTCGGCGGCGGCGCCGAATCTTTTGTCGCATACCGTTTTGCCCGGTCTCATCTTTCTTCCGAGCGGTATAACCTTTTTCGGAGCCGGTATCAGTCTGATCATCTTTCTCTCCTCTTCTTTTTTTTATTATTTTATCATTATTATCGGAAAAAGTCAAGGACTGCGGAGCAAAAACCGTTAAACCGTTTTTCATCCGGCGTATGACGCAATTCGACACAGATCGATTTTTTGTTAATAAATTCAATCATTTGTTCGTATAATATTATTTTTTTCGACATATTTGATTGCTTTAATTTGGTAATTTTTTCTGTTAAAATATAACTGACAATAAAAAATAAGGAGATATAATATTATGAAATCAACCGGTATTGTAAGAAAGATCGATGAGCTCGGAAGGATAGTTCTTCCGATGGAACTGCGCAAGAAAATGGATATTGCCAGCCGCGATCCGGTCGAGATATTTACGGAAGACGACAAGATCATACTGAAAAAATATCAGCCGTCGTGCATATTCTGCGGAGACGCCGACGAGGTAACGTATTTCAAAGGCAAGCTCGTGTGCAAAAACTGCATCAAAGCTCTTACGGACGGCAAGAAATAAAATATATAAAAATAAATCGGGATGGCGCTCGCCATCCCGATTTGTTCGTATTATTTGTAATTCTGGAAAACGTAGCTGAGTCTGCCGAGCGGGGCGCAGTCGCCTTCGGAGTAGATCTGCTCCATCGTGGTGACCTTCGAATGGCTGTCGACCCATTTGAACGAGAGTTTGATCTGATGATAGTCGGTTATGCCGAGCGATGCGAGCGGCACTTTGATCATCATCCGGCTGCCCTCGTATCTGTACTCGATATCTTCGACCGATTCGAAATCGAAATCCTGACCGTTCGTTTTTGCTTTGCCGAGCGTCGTCAGTTCTTTGCTCTTCGGTTCGTAGTTGACTATATAATCGTAACCGTAGAATCCGGTCTCGGCGTTATAGTCGGAGTTGATGAAAAGCTGCATCCACGTCGTACCCGCTTCGGGATCGCTGATCGCCTGCAGTTCGGTCTCCTCGCTTACGAACGTATCGATATAGAAATACATATACGTTTTATCGTAAACTATCTTCGCGTTATGCAGATCGTTGTTGCCGGTGTTGTCCGTTACGCGCTGGCTGCCGAAGACGTACGATTTACGTTTTACGGTATCGCCGGTCGGATCGGTGTAGGTGACCAGAATATCGTCCCACTGATCGAAGCCGCCTTTGATATCTATTACCTTTCTCGTATCCTGTACGAGCACGGGAGCGGAGCCTTTATACGCTCTGATATTGTCGGCAAGCTGCATGTAGTAGTTGTCGAAATAACCGCCGCGCATAGGTTCTATGTCTCTTGAGAACTCCATCGAAGCCGTGTCGACGAATACGACCTGGTTGCCTCTGCCGCCCAAATTGGGATCCTGTCTCTGAGCTACCCATTCGTTCCAGCCGGTGACGAAGACGTAAGGCACGTCGGCGCGCAGCGCTCTGTCCCACTGTTCCTGGAAGTTATAGCCGTGGAGGACCGCGCCTTCGGACGAGTCGTTTTTGCCGTTATGGAAGTTTCTGCCGCGGTTCGTTCTGTCGCCGTAGAACGCTGAGTCGGAGAAGCAGACGGTACCGCTGTGCTGGGCGACCGAAACGCTTATGGCCTCGGCCTTGCCGTCTTTATTTTTAAACGTTCTCTGAGGACGGCTGAAGTCCATCCACGGCCAGCCGTTCTTTTTCTGCGATTCGTTCGGCCACTGCGGTTCTCTGTACGAGAAGGTGTTGAACACCTCTTCGTTCAGAGCTTTTTTACAGTCTTTTTCATATGCGATAATGACCGGTTTGCCGTCGAGCATCAGCCACGTGTCGGGCATATAATCGTTTTTATAAATGCTGTCGTAAAGCTGCTTTACGACCGTCGGGCTGTTAGTATGAGTATAGAACACGATCTGCGGGGCTTTGAATCCCTGCTCGTTGAATTCGTGCATTATCTTCATCAGGTTTCTCGCGTTGACGAGATACGTCGGGCCGTTGGTGACGTCGATATACACGAAGTCGACGTTGGCAAGCGTCAACTCTTCGATATGTTTTCTCATCACCCACGTGTCTTTCGAGTAGTAATAACCGTAAAGCGGTTCGCCCCAGAAGTGCATGGCGCCTACGCCGCCCCAGCCGGAATAGTTGCCCTTTTTGGCTGCTTCTCCGCCGGCAGCCATTATCTTGGTCATATCGAGCGCACCGGCGTCGCCGTGCTCGCCGATCCAGAGAAAGTAGAACAGACCGACGTGTTTTTCGGTATCGTACGCGCCGGCGTCGGTACGGACTTCGCGCCCGAGATCGTCTACCGCGTAGGTGACGCCGTTTTTCATGTTAAGCGTGTTCGGATAAGCGACTCCGTCGACGATTATCTTATCGCCGTCAACGGTATAAGCCGGGGTGCCGGCGAAATTGTCTTCATCGTTGAGTGACGGATCTTCGGTAGCCGCCTCGGTCGCCGCTTCGGTGGCCGCGGCGGTCGACGCGGGAACGTTATCCGTTGTAACGGGAGCAGTCGGTTTTTCCGCGCATGCGGCAAACGACGATACGATGAACAGCACGGCAATAATAAGAGAAATATATTTTTTCATATTGTTCCTTTCGTGATAAACGGCGGAACTTTCGTCCCGCCGTTATATTGATCATAAGTTAATGGCAGATGCACTCTTCGGTATCTTTATCGAATATATGCATTCTCGATATATCGAGAGCTACCTTTATCGTATCGCCTGCTCTTGCGGTCGAGCGTGAGGAGACACGGGCTGTCAGCTTGACTTCTTCAGCCTTTTCGGCTCTGAGATAGAGGTAAATCTCAGCGCCCATAAGCTCCGTAACTTCTACGTATGCGTCTATGCAGGTATCGGGGAACTGCGACAGATACATGGGCTCGTCATGGATACATTCGGGGCGCAGACCCGCCGTGACTTCTTTGCCGATATATTCGCGCAGAGCCGGGTTGGTCGATTTGTCCTGCGGGAGTTTGAGCTCGTTTTCACCGAATACTATGTAGAGATCGTCGCCCTTCTGCTGGATCGAAGCGTCGATGAAGTTCATCGGAGGAGTGCCGATGAAGCCCGCGACGAATATCTTGTTGGGCTTGTCGTAAAGGTTCTGAGGCGAATCGACCTGCTGGATCTTACCGTCTTTCATAACGACGATCCTCGAAGCCATCGTCATAGCCTCGACCTGGTCGTGCGTAACGTATACGAACGTCGTACCGAGTCTCTTATGGAGGAGCGTAAGCTCCGTTCTCATCGTAGCACGCAGTTTCGCGTCGAGGTTGGACAACGGTTCGTCGAGAAGGAAGACCTTCGGGTTACGGACTATAGCACGGCCGAGCGCGACACGCTGTTTCTGACCGCCGGACAGAGCCTTCGGACGTCTTTCGAGCAGGTGGTTTATATCGAGTATACGCGCGGCTTCTTCGACTCTGCGCTTGATCTCCTCCTTCGGAGTCTTGCGGAGTTTAAGACCGAACGCCATATTTTCGAACACGGTCATATGCGGATACAGAGCGTAGTTCTGGAACACCATCGCTATATCTCTGTCTTTCGGCGCAACGTCGTTTACGAGCTTGTCGCCGATGAAGAGTTCGCCTTCGGTGATCTCTTCAAGACCTGCGATCATACGGAGCGTCGTCGATTTACCGCAGCCGGAAGGACCGACGAAAACGATAAATTCCTTATCCTTGATGTCAAGGCAGAAATCCGATACGGCTACGACGCCGCCGGGATATTTCTTGTAGATGTGCTTTAATGATAGACTTGCCATAAATAACTCCTTTGTATTCGAATGAACTCGAAAAAAATACAACTTTTTTTACAGAGAATATTATATCAAACATTTGTGAACTTTTAAAGATGTTTATTCCCCAAATTTTGATTTAGTTATTTGTGCAATATGCACAAAGGATCTTCGATTCGCGCTCTTTTTGGTCATTTTGACGGAGAAATTCGCGTCTGATCAGAACTTCATCGTCAGCGCGATGCGCTTTTTGACGGGGTCGACGCTCAAAACTTTGACCTTGACGACGTCTCCGACGGAGAGCACCTCGGACGGATGCTTTATATATTTATTGGATATCTGAGAGATATGGACGAGCCCGTCCTGATGCACGCCGATATCGACGAAAGCGCCGAAGTCTATGACGTTTCTTACCGTGCCGGTGAGTTCCATACCTTCTTTCAGATCGTTCATGTCGAGTATGTCTTCGCGCAGTACCGGCGCGGCGAAATCGTCGCGCAGGTCGCGGCCGGGTTTCATAAGCTCCTTGACTATATCGGCAAGCGTCGGTTTGCCTATACCGAGCTCGGCGCAGATCTTGTCGGTCCCGGCCTCTTTAACAAGCTCGGGCAGATCGGACGCGAGGCCTTTCGAAACGTCCGCTTCGGTTATACCGAACATTGAAAGCAGTTTTTTAGCCGCGCCGTAGGATTCCGGATGCACGCCCGTGTTGTCGAGCACTTCGCTGCCCTGCGGCACGCGTAAAAAGCCGGCACACTGCTCGTATGCTTTCGCGCCGATGCGCGGGACTTTCAGAAGCTCCGCTCTGCAGGAGAATTCACCGTTTTCTTCACGGTATTTTACGATATTTTTAGCCGAAGCGGCGTTTATGCCGGCGATATACGACAGAAGCGAATGCGACGCCGTGTTCACGTCGACGCCGACGGAGTTTACGCAGTCCTCAACGACGCCGGTGAGAGCTTCGTCGAGTCTCGCCGGTTTCATATCGTGCTGATACTGACCGACGCCGATCGATTTCGGATCTATCTTGACGAGTTCGGCGAGCGGGTCCTGCAGACGTCTTGCGATGGAGACCGCGCTTCTCTGCGTGACGTCGAAATCCGGGAATTCGTCAGCCGCGAGCTTCGACGCGGAATATACGCTCGCGCCGGCTTCGCTCACCATGATATACTTACAGCCGTTATTGACTTCTTTCAGCACGTCCGCTATGAATATCTCGCTCTCTTTCGACGCCGTACCGTTGCCTATCGCAACGACGTTGACGCCCCATTTCTTTATAAGACGTTTTACGGTGACTTTCGCTTCTTCTATCTTATATTCCTGTTTCATCGTCGGATAGATGACGGCGGTGTCGAGCACCTTGCCGGTCTTGTCTACGACGGCGAGCTTGCAGCCCGTTCTGTAACCGGGGTCGAGGCCGAGCACGGTCTTGCCTTTCAAGGGCGGCGTGAGCAGCAGATTGCGGAGGTTCTCCGAAAACAGCGATATCGCGCCCTCGCTTGCGGCGTCGAACAGATCGGAACGTATCTCGCGTTCGATCGACGGGGCGATAAGTCTGTCGTACGCGTCGAGCACGGCGGCTTCGATATAACGGCGGGCGGGACTGTCGTACTCGGTTATGAATTTATCGAACATATAGTTGAGCACCATATCCTTAGGCGCTTCGACGTCGACTTTTAGGAATTCTTCTTTTTCGCCTCTGTTTATCGCGAGTATGCGGTGATGCGGGATCTTGCTCACGCGCTCGGAATACTCATAGTACATGGAATAGACCGAATCTTCGTCTTTCGCTTTTTTGCTTACGAGAGTACCGTAATCGAAAGTCGTGCCGCGTATCTCTTTTCTGACCTCGGCGTTGTCTGAAATATCTTCGGCGATGATATCGTTGGCGCCGGCGAGCGCTTCTTCGGCGGAAAGCACGCCTTTCTCTTCGTCGATATATTCCGCGGCGATCTCCGGTATGGGTTTACCGTACGTCTTTCTCTGCTCAAAGATCAGCGCCGCGAGAGGCTCGAGACCTTTTTCACGCGCGACTGACGCTCTCGTCTTCTTTTTCTGCTTATACGGGCGGTAAATATCTTCGACCTCGGTGAGCGTCTGCGCCGCTTCGAGCGCGGCGACGATCTCGTCGGTCAGTTTGCCCTGACCTTCGATCGCGGCTTTTACCTCTTCTTTTCTCTTTTCGATATTGCGCAGATAATTCAGTCTGTCGAAAAGATTGCGGAGGACCGTATCGTCGAGCGAACCGGTGACCTCTTTTCTGTACCGCGCTATGAACGGTATGGTGTTGCCGTCGTCTATCAGCGCGACGGTGTTTGTCACCTGTTCTTCTTTGAGTTTGAATTCTTCGGCTAATTTTTTGTTGATGTCCATATCTTTATTTCCTTATATTTAATGCGTTGATTATATCACGGATTTGCCTTCAAGTCAAGCCAAACCGCGAAATATTCTTTCTTCTTCATCCGTAAGATAACGCCAGCCGCCGGCAGGCAGCGACGGATCGAGCGAAATACCGCCGAACGTTACCCGTCTGAGCCGGACGATCTTATTGCCGACCGAGGCGAACATACGCTTTATCTGATGATATTTGCCCTCGTGAAGTATAATTTTACCCTCTTTTTCACCGGTCATATTTATCACGCACGGCAAAGTCTCCGTCCCGTCGGCGAGGGTGACGCCGTTTTTGAGTTTTTCGATATCTTCGTCCGATACGTGATCGGCGAGGGTGAATTCGTATTCTTTGCAGACGTGGCGCTTCGGCGAGAGCGCGTTATGCGCGGATACGCCGTCGTTGGTTATGATAACGAGCCCCGTCGTATCTTTATCGAGTCTGCCGCAGACAAAGAGCCCGAGTTTAATGAGGCGCGGGTCTATCAGCTCGAAAACTATGCCGCCGCCCGGTTCGTCGTTTGAGCAGACGTAACCTTCGGGTTTGTTCAGCATTATATAAATGTACTCCTTATAAATTATCCGCTCTCCTCTGTACGTCACGGCGCTCTTTTCCGGGTCGAGCGCAAAAGAGGGGTCTTTTATAACCGCCCCGTCTACGGTTATGAGCCCGGCTCTGCAGGCTTTGGCGCATTCGGTGCGCGTCAGAGTTGCGGTATTTGAAAAAAATTTGTCAAGTCTCATATCATCACCCTTTTTATTTTAACACAAATACGCGGTTTTGTCAATCCCGAATAAATCCGGTACGACGGGGCGAAAATACGGCGGGAGGACTTATCATGAACGATCCTTATATTTACAACGTCTACGTCAAAGCGCACGCGAAAAAGTCCGATACGCTTTCGTGCTGCGTCAAGGCTTTTGCCGCCGGCGGGCTGATATGCTGCGTCGGCGAGGCCTTTTTCGATCTTTATTCTCATCTCGGCGCCGACGAAAGCGCGTCGTCGACGCTCGTTTCGGTCACGCTGATCTTCATTACGGCGATACTGACCGGCATAGGCGTTTTCGACAAGATAGCGAAACACGCCGGGGCGGGTACGCTCGTGCCGATAACGGGATTTGCAAACGCAATGATCTCGCAGTCGCTTGATTCGCGCGCGGAGGGATTCGTCGCCGGAGTCGGCGCGAAGATGTTTACCGTCGCCGGTCCGGTCATGGTTTACGGCACGGTTTCGGGCGTTATATACGGAATAATTTTTTATATAATTTCGTTCTTTTAGCTTTTTTACTTGACTTTTATCCGTTTCCGCTGTATAATTTATAATGCAATACGGATAAACGGAGGAATTATGAAAAAGTTTATTTCTGTTCTCTGTATACTTCTTGCCGCGGCGATGATAATACCCGTAGCCGTGACCGCGGCGGATGAAGGATACAGCGTGAACGCATACGGCAGTGAAAGCGACTGCAGCGCGGTATCAGTGCCTCTCGGCACAAAGTACGGCATAAGGCTCGGATTGAACGCGCCGTTCAACGGCATTTCGGTACGTCTGAGCACTTATCTCCAAGCGGATACGGTCGCCACGGTCCTTCTTTACAAGTGGAATACAGACTTTGACGAGACGACCGCTTCGGAGCCGATAGCGTCAAAGACTTTCGACCCCGTAAACGACAACCTCAAACACTCCATGACGTTCGATACTCAGCCGGCGGGCGAATATCTCATAGTCGCGCGCAACGACTATTCTCAGCTCGCGGTCTGGAAATGGAGTTCAAACTCGGTCGGCAAGGGTTTCGTCTACTTCGACGGCGTTGAGAACGCCGCGGATATAAACGTGACCGTCACGTTTACCGAACGGGTCGATCAGCCGTTTTTCGAGCTCAAACCGTCAAGCAATATAACGGGCGACAATAAGGCGCCCGCCGAATACGTTCCCGGCCCCGACGACGCCGTGATCGCACGCGCGGCGAACCCGACCACGTGGACGGCGACCGACGAGATGGGCAGGACCTTGCCCATGTATGAAGACGTCGGCGGCCCGCGCGAAGACCGCACGGTCGCGCTTTTCTACTGGTCATGGCACGTATCTCAGGACGGAGGCGAACCGCTGAACGTTCAGAAATTCATAGAACAGTACCCTGAGGCGATACACGACTTCAACCATTCCGCATGGCCGAAGAGAGCCACGGTGAATTTCTGGAACGAATCCGTTTTCGGCTATTATAAGACTAACGACAAGTGGGTGCTCCGCAAGCACGCCGAAATGCTCGCCAACGCCGGCGTCGACGTGATATTCTTCGACAACACGAACGGGCAGTTCACTTTCAAAGACAGTTACAAGTTCATATTCGAAACGTTTCAGGAGGCTCTCGACGACGGCGTCGACGTGCCGAAGATATCTTTCCTTCTCCCGTTCGGGGACGACAGCAGCCACAATACGGACGCTCAGCTGAGGAATATCTATCAGGATATCTTTCTGAAAAACAAATATCAACAGCTGTGGTTCTACTGGGACGGCAAACCTATGGTAATGGCGCATCAGCAGTACGTACAGACGGGAGATCTGCTCGGCAAGGAGATAAGAAAATACTTCACGTTCCGCGGCGGTCAGCCGGGTTACCTCGTAAACGGTACCGCTCCGGGTCAGTGGGGCTGGCTCTCCACCTATCCTCAGGCTCTGTACTACTCGAAGACCGACAGAAAGACGGTCGAACAGATGACCGTCGGAGTGGCGGTAAACCACAACGCGAAGACGCATCAGATCACCGCGATGAACGGTGAAAACGTGATCGGCAGAACGTATACCTCGAAGGGTTACGACACGCGCGAAAACGCGGTGAAACTCGGCGCCAACTTTGCCGAGCAGTTCGAATACGCGCTTGAGGTCGATCCGAGAGTCATATTCGTGACCGGCTGGAACGAATGGATCGCCGGCAGATACGACAAATGGCCCGATTCAGGCTCCGTCGTCAAAAACGCGTTCCCGGACGAGTTCAACGACGAATTCTCCCGCGACTTAGAGCCTACGAAAGGCGATCTGCGCGACAATTACTACTATCAGCTGTGCTACTACGTCAGAAAATACAAAGGCTGCGCCGAGCGTGAAAAGGCGAGCGCGGCAAAGACAGTTGCCGTCAACGGCGGAGCGGATCAGTGGAACGACGTCGGACCGTACTACGTGGCGTATCCGAACAACGTGTTCGACCGCGACGCCAAAGGTTACGGATCCCATTACTACACCGACGATTCGGGCAGAAACGACATAACCGGCGCAAAGGTCGCCCGCGACGCGAACAACCTGTATTTCTACGTAGAATGTCAAAACGACATAACGCCGAGCGCAGATCCGCTGTGGATGAACCTTTACATAGACTGCGTCGAAGACGAATGGGGCTGGGAGAGCTTCGATTATATCGTAGGCAAAAAGCCCGCTTCGGCCGATAAAGCGTATCTCGAAAAATTCACCGGCACGGGCTATGAGACCGAAGCCGTATGCGAAATAAGCTACGCCGTGAACGGCAAGACGCTCGTGATGAGCGTGCCGAAATCCGCGCTCGGCATCACCGGAGAAGACTACACGGTCAACTTCAAATGGACCGACAACGTTCAGGATGAGGACGGCAGCGGAACTTTCAAGGGCGAGATACTCGACTTTTACCGCACGGGCGACGTCGCGCCGGGCGGCAGATTCAAGTACAGCTTTATAGCGACGTCCGCAAACGCAGCACCGGCGGAGACGTCCGAGGTCACCGGCGGGAAAGCCACCGGACCCGTTTCTTCTCCCGAAGAGACGGACGGCGCGGGAAATAAACCGGCGGACTCCGTCAATAACGGCGAACCGGGCAAAAACGGCGTGTCTCCCGTCGTGATCGCGATCATAGCGGTCGCCGCGGCGGCAGCGATAGCCGCGGTCGTGATAATCGTTATCAAAAAGAAAAAAGCTTAAACCGTATAAAAAAGCCTTTCCTCGCGGAAAGGCTTTTTTATACGCTCCGAAAGTTTTCGATCTCCGGGGCCGGAATAAGAGGGCTGCGAGCGGAGGGCGGGAACCGCGACGGCGGCGCGGCCGCGCGGAGCGACGCGTTGGCGGCGCCTTAAAAACATCGCGTCGGCGCTTCATCCGGCGGTAATGCCGCGGCAGTGCGGCGGTTTGCTCCGATTTTATACTCTAACGCTTCAATTTTTTCATATATCTTATTGACAAACGCCCCTTTTTCCAATATAATGGAATCATGATCAAAATACGCGGTAAAGGAGGCAGTATGAATTCACTTGAACATCAGAACGTGATCAACGATCTGAATATAAACACCTCGAAAACTCTGCCGCCGGAATATCCTCAGTACGAAGAGCGGGAAGAACAGGCGGAATTCGGCAGGGTCTCTGAATGGTACGCCGTCAAAGAATCCGGCGCTCCGGACGCTCGCGGCGCGCCGCGGGCAAAAAAAACGGCGTCGGAAAAAGCGCTCAGTATGGCGCAGAAGCTCAAACAGCTGCTGACGTTCGTCGCTCTGATCGCCGCGGCGGCGATAATCGTACCCGATATCATTCCGGTACTCGACCTCGGCGCAGCCGAGCTGAAGTTTGCGGAGTTTTACCCCGAAGAAGATTTCATATCGTTCTCGATGGAGATCGAAACGATGAGCGGCGACGAGCTAACCGTTATCGTCCAAAACGACTTTATCAAAGAAGAAGCGTCGCTCATACTCGGCGAATTTCACGACAAGGAAGGATACTACGAAGGTTACGTCGATTATGAAGATTCCTCCGATTACGAAGAAGACTCGTCTTCGAAGCGGGAGATCTATATGCACGAGGAATATTACGTATCCGCCGGACCGGATCCGACGTATCACTCGGTCTACGGCTCCGCGTCGGGCCTCAAGCCGAATATGACTTACAGCGTGATGATCATATGCGGAGGCAAGACTCTGTTTTCGGATCACGTAACGACAGGCTCCGGCCGCTCGGCGTTCTACTCTTCGTCGAGCAGCTCACACTGAAATATTAGAGAGGAAACAGCTATGGAAAAGAAAGAAAATAACAACTCCCTGACAAAATGGATCGTACTCGGCGTGATGTGCCTTATCACGGTCCTCGGCTTCGTATTCTCCGGCGCGCTTTTCGGAGTTACGTCGGTTTTCTACAATAACGTCAGCCAGAACGTTTTCATCAACACGCTGTATCAGAAGATACCGGCGCTGATAAAGACGGTACAGATCGTAACGATAGCGTATCTGATCAACTGGGGACTCAAGGTACTGCTTAAGAAAGTTCTTGCGAAAAGCAACCGCGGCAAGACGGTCACAACGATCGTTACGAGTTTTCTCAAATACTTTATCGCAATCGTCGCGCTTCTGCTGATCCTCTCCGCGTGGGGAGCCGATACGCGTTCGCTTATCGCAAGCGCGGGCATACTCGGTCTCGTTATAGGTCTCGGCGCGCAGAGCATGATAGCCGACATACTCGCCGGTATATTCATCGTGTTTGAAAGCGAATTCCAGGTCGGAGACATAATCGTCATCGACGGCTGGCGCGGCACGGTGAGCGAGATCGGCATACGCACGACGAAGATCGTCGACTGGGGCGGCAACATCAAGATAGTCAACAACAGCGCGATATCGTCGGTCATCAACCAGACTAAAGAGCTTTCGCTCGCGGTCGCATATATTTCGATCGAATACGGTCAGTCGATACCCGAAGTCGAGATCATAATCAAAAACAACCTCGAGAGAATGAAAAACGCTATACCCGAGATCATCGAAGGTCCGTTCTACAAGGGCGTCGACAGTCTTGCCGCGTCGAGCGTCGATCTGATGTTCATGGCAAGATGTAAAGAAGCCGATCTGTACGGAGTACAGCGCGCGATGAGACGCGAACTCAAACTCATATTCGACGAAAACGGCATCAACGTTCCGTTCCCGCAGGTCACGATCAGTCACCTCGAAGAAAAAGATCCGGCGGATCATTCAAAGAGGGAGAAACGCGAAGCCGAAGCTTTTGCCGCCGAACAGCGCGAGCTTTCGAAAGATATGGAAAACAAACCGAAATAATAGAGTTAAGAAAGCGTTTGACGCGCGGTACGGTAAGTAAATACGCATATTATAAATATCAAAAAAGCGGACTGAGGAGAAGATCTTCAGTCCGCTTATCCGTTGTTCGGCGCTTTCTTTTATGAAGCCGCCCTCCGCGCCTTCGTCAGCCCGTATGGGGCGGCTTCATTCGGCACGGCTGAGCATTGAGCTTCTTATTCCGTCTGTTCGCTTTTAGTTTCTTTGTTTTTACCGGCTTCTTTTTTCTTATTGTGCGAAATTATCGCGGCAGCCGCGCAGACGGCGGCGAGCGCCGCGGAGATGATAACGAACATCCACCACGGGAACGGTTTTTCGCCGGGTCCCGTCTGTTCGTGCGGCTCGGTCGACACGGGCTGCTTTCCGGTGACTGCCGTATCGACGGTCTCTTTCGGTTCGTCGACGTAACCGCATACGGTACAGAGCTTTGTTTCGTCGTGTTTATGATCGTTCGTTTTCGGTATAACGACGTCTGTGACTTCTTTGCCGTCGATAAACTTCTTTCCGCAGCCGACGCATATATCATGGTCTTTAAGACCTTCCGCGGCGTAAGTCGCACGGAAGTCGGCTTTGCCGACGCCTTAATTTGCAATTTCCAATTTGCAATTAGCACTTGCCCCGGTCTCGTCGGCCAAGCGATTCTA
>JAEEJH010000057.1 GCA_016281775.1 Clostridiales bacterium
ACTGGCCGGCTGAGCTTCAGTATCACGGCGCGGTCATGGAGCGCCGCTCCGATTCGGTGGATATCAAGTACGTGGAAGAATGGGGCAAGTTCATCGGAGTGACGAAAGCCGACGGCGGCTGGATCGCCGTTTATGAGTCCGTCGACGGCAAAAGCTTCAGACTCGCCGACGCCGTACGCGAGCATACCTGCAACGGCCCTTTCGCGCTCGGTCTTTCGTCCCGTCCTGACGGTCATATCAGAGCAAACGAAGACGGAGAGCGCCTGCGCCTGCTTTACGCCTACGGCGACGAGGGTTGGGCGGCGTGGAATACGCGCATACATACGGTAACGCTTACACAGTCCGACGGAAACGACATTGACGCCGAGCGCGCCAAACCCGGCTCGGGCATAGGCATCACCCGCGAAACCGAACGTTACGGCTGGGAGGAGTGGACTATGGTCCGCACCCACAAGGATCTCTTCGTAATGGCTGTCGGAGAGAAAGAGAATCTGAAACTTTTCCTCCGCGACCGCTACGTCAACGGCAAGGATATCTCGCTGCGCAAGAGCGACGTCACCGTGACGGACTACGACGCAGACGTCGTGAGCTTCGATAACGGTTATATGATCGCGAAAGGAGCGGGCGAGACCTCCGTCACCGTCCGCTTTAAGGATCTGAAGCACGTTTTCCGCGTGACCGTCACGGAAACCAAGAGTGAAAAGAACGCGATCCTGGCAAAAACGACCGTGGAGCCCTCTGTCGGTTCCTTTACGGTATATCTCGGCGAGCGGAGCGTCTACCGCCCGCAGATCCGCGTGAAGATCACCAAAGGCGACGGCTCCGTCAAAGAGCTTTACGTAAACGACGGCCCGGACGAGGTGTCTTATTCGGGCTACGACGAGAATATCATTTCCGTAAGCGAAAAAGGCGTTATCACCGCCCGCGCCGCCGGAAAAACGTCTGTCACGGTGAAATACGGCGACAAGACAATGAAAGTGACCGTCAAAGTATCGGACGATCCCGCCGACGCCTTCTTCAAGCTCGGCGACGTGGAGGATATGACGTACGAATCGCTCGATTTTTCAAAGGATATCGACCGCACCGTTCTGTCGCACTTCAACAGCTGTGAAATGACCGAGACCGAAGACGGCGTCCGCCTCACGGTGAAAACGTCAAACACCAATCCCCATACGACGGACCCGAGCTTCAAGATCGTCTATCAGGGCGCTCTTGAACCAGTAATGACCGAAAAGTACAAAGCGGTGGAGATCGTTTACCGCGTGTCGACCGAGAATTCCGAATACGCGACCGCGCTCGAGATCTTCATCGGCGCAGGCTCTGTCATGGACGCGCACGGAGGCTATTCGACCTCCGCGGATCTCGTCTGCGACGGCGAATACCACACTCTGCGCATTCCCGTATCGCAGCTGAATTACTGGAAAGATCAGCTGAACGTCATCCGCTTCGACTTCTTCAAGTCCGCGCTGACGGGAGATTATATGGATATACGTTCCATATCGCTGGTGCAGTGATGAAATTGACTTTAAGGAAAAGTATTTATAAAGAGCGCGCAAAGGTTTTCTTCACCGGTATTTGAAGAAAATCCCGCGGCGGGCGTGTGGGGGACACCCCGCCGCGGCGCTGCGCGCGCTGAACGGTGAAGAAAACTGCCGAAAACGATAATAGTATTTTTTAAATATGGTTATAAGGATAAAATTTGATTATTACGGAAAAACCGTATTTATTCCGGACGGATATATAGCCGACGTCAATAAGCTTCAGACGGACTTTTTGAAATGGGTCAAGGATCAGCCGGGCTGTATAACGGAAGTGAACGGGATCGCGGGTTTAAGTTATGACGCGGATGATTTTTTATGTTATATAAATCAAGTCATTCTTGCCGCCGCCGAAGAAAAAGCGTATTTTACCGAACATACAAATAAAAGAAGAATTAAAACCATAAGTTTTTAGACCGTGTTTGCGGCAGGGGTTACCCGATGCAATTTATTGCTTCGGGGGTTCAAGTCAGCAAACGTATCGAATGCGGTGAAACGAGCGTATATCGAATTTCCGACAGGGAATATACCGATAAAAAATCGATATGCGCGCTGGCAGACGCCGGCCGCGCTCGATATGTGACTTCGTCACTCGATATGCCTTTCGCGCGGCGCGAAAGGCTCGATATATCGCTTACGCGATATGTAAATGAAAAGGAACAGTATTATGTCAACCATCAACATTCTTGATTTTGCCACGGCGAATCTTATCGCGGCGGGCGAGGTGGTCGAAAGACCGGCGTCGGTCGTGAAGGAGCTTGTCGAAAACTCAATAGACGCGGGCGCGTCGAAGATAACCGTCGAGATAAAAAACGGCGGCGTGTCTTTTATCCGCGTCACCGACGACGGCTGCGGCATGGGCGAAGACGATCTGCCGCGGTGTATACTCCGTCACGCTACGAGCAAGATCAGATGCGGCGAAGACCTTTCCGCGATAGGTACGCTCGGTTTTCGCGGCGAGGCTCTCGCGGCGACGGCGGCGGTTTCCAAAATGAAGATAGTTTCAAAAAGAAAACAGGACCCGGTCGGTCATTCGATCACGGTAAATTACGGCGTCTGCTCGACCGTCAGCGAATGCGGTTCGCCCGACGGTACGGCGGTGACGGTCTCGGATCTCTTTTCGAACGTCCCTGCGCGGCGTAAATTTCTGAAGGCCGACAAAACCGAAGCGACGGCGGTCGCATCTATATGCGAAAAGATCGCGCTCTCGTCTCCCGACGTGGCGTTTTCGCTTATATCCGACGGAAACCGGAAATTCTCTACGACCGGCGACGGGGAGCTGAAAAACGCGATATACGCGATATTCGGCAGGCAGTTTGCAAACGAAATGATAGAAATAAAAGGCGCTTCCGACGGCATAAGCGTTTACGGCTGCGCCGCGCCGCCGATACTCTCGCGGCCGAACCGCGGAATGGAGCTGTTTTTCATAAACGGAAGATACGTCAGATCGCCGATAATGTCGAGCGCGCTCGAAGCGGCGATGCAGTCGTACACTCCGGTGGACAGATTCCCCGCGGCTGTTCTCTTCCTCACGCTCCACCCGTCGCTCGTCGACGTGAACGTCCATCCGTCCAAGGCGGAAGTGAAATTCTCGGCTGAGCGTCCGGTGTTCGACGCGGTGTATTACGCCGTGCGTTCGTCGATCACCGAAAATACGAAGCGGCCGGAGCTTGAAGTGCCCGCGCCGAAAAAGCCGGTGACGGTATCGCCGTTCATCCCCGTGACCGACGAGTTTTCAAAGACCGAGATCTCGCAGGTCACGGTATTCGACAGACCTGCGCCGCAGGCAAGCGCCGTCAGATCGCCGACGTATTCGGAACCGGTCGGAGTCACTCTGCCCGTTTACACCTCGTCGTTTTACGGCGAACCGGAGAAAAAGGAAGCGCCGGCGGAAGAAAAGACGGAAACTCAAAGCTGGCGGTATATCGGCGAGGCGTTCGACACGTATCTGTTCGTCGAACAGGGCGACGACGTGCTGATAATCGACAAGCACGCCGCGCACGAAAGACTGAATTTTGAAGAACTCAAAGCCAAGCTGAAGCGGAGCGCGTCGACGTCACAGAAGCGGATCGTTCCGGTCGCGGCGGAGCTGACGCCCGAAGAAGCCGACGCCGCCGAAGAATACAGAGAAGAGCTCGAAGGCGCGGGATTCGGGTATTCGGTCAGCGGCAAGACTGCCGAGCTGACGCTCACGCCGGGAGATCTTTCCGATCACGAATCGGCGAAGCTGTTCGTCACCATGCTTTCGGAGCTGTGCGGCGGCGAACGCCCCGGCATCGCAAAAGACGCGCTTTTCGAGAGGGCGCTCTATCAGGCGAGCTGTAAAATGTCGATAAAAGGCGGAGAAAAAAACGACGAGGAATCTTTGAGATATCTCGTAAAACGTCTGCTCGCGTCTCCGTCCGTCACGTACTGCCCTCACGGCAGACCGGTCGCGTTCAGAATGAGCAAAGCCGCGTTGGAAAGAAGATTCGGAAGAACGTAAAAAAAGCCGCCGCAAGGCGGTTTTTTAGTGAAGAGTGAAGAGTGAATAGTGAATAGATAAGGAGTCGGCGGAGCCGACGATCTGTGTGACGCGTACCGCGCCACTCTTGGGGACTGCCCACCCCACAACTCCCCAAACCCCTCTTAACCCTCCCAAAGCCGTTTCACATCCTTTGGGGCGCGGCAGGCTGGCGCGAAGTAAGAGGTAATAGTGAATAGTGAATATGTGAAAGTTGTATAAAGAAAGCGGACAAAACGAATCACGTCATTCAAACGACGGTTCAAGCCGCTTTCTTCCGGTGATCACGCGCGCGGCGCCCCCCTTTACCGCGCGCGACCATTCGGCAAAACCGAATGGTCCGACCCTTACGTTTTGTACGTATCCCTGAACGGATCGCCGCCCCCCTGGGAAAGAATTGCGGGGGGGAAGGGGGTACGGGGGATATAGGGGGTGGGGGCATCCCCCGTAAAAAGAAATATCCTATTTCACCCGGTTCGCAAGAACCGGATTTCGTCGGGTTAAGGTGTCGGCAAAGCCGACGTTCCGTGTGACGCGTACCGTGTCACCCTTGGGGATTCCCACCCCTCCGGCGCTGTAAACCGCGCCAACCCCCAAACCCCCTTAACCCCTCCCAAGCGATCAAAGATCTCTTGGGGCTCGCTGCGCGGCGCCCCCCTGAAAGGATTGCGGGGGGAGGGGGGTTGCCGGGGTTCCCTGTTATGAACTTGTTCGTAACAGGGATTCACGGGTACGGGGATTAAGGGGGTGGTAGGGGAATCCCCCGTGAAAAAATCCTATTTCACCCGGTTCGCAAGAACCGGATTTCA
>JAEEJH010000058.1 GCA_016281775.1 Clostridiales bacterium
GTTCTAACCAACTGAACTACTGGGCCGTATAAAAAGGTCTTGGTGGGAACAACAGGGCTCGAACCTGTGACCCCTTGCTTGTAAGGCAAGTGCTCTCCCAGCTGAGCTATGCTCCCATAACCGAGCCTCTTTGTGCGACGGACTGTATTATATCACACAAAAACGGCTTTGTCAACACCTTTTTCAAAAAAAATAAAATTTTTTTCAGCGTGCAAAACGGCGGTAAATTTACCCGTTTATCCGCCGTTTTACACCGTATTAACTATTCTACCGGCCGTTTTTCCGGCTCTTCTTTGCTCCATTTGCCGTCTTTGAATATTATTCCGCCCGTGACCGTAACTATCGTCAGCGATATCATCGCGCCGCCGCATACGTCGGACAGAAAATGCGCGCCCGCCATGATACGCGACGTCATCACGGCGATCATCCAGAACAGATGGCAGATGCGGAGCGCTCTGCCCGTCTTCACCTTGCCGAGCGCGTCGAAAATGAACGTTATCGGCAGTATCAGCAAAGCGTTCGCCGTATGACCGGACGGGAACGACTTGAACGCGTCGCTTACCGGTTTGCCGTTTATTCTGTACCACGGGAAACTGTCGAGACCCGTATTTATCCACTCTCTGTATCTCATTCTGCCGAACACGTTCTTCAGCCCTTCGATCAGAATCAGCTCGACGGCAAGCGTTATGATTATGAATATAAACACGCGCAGAAGTTTTTTAAGCGCCGCCTGTTTTATCTTTGAGGCAAAAAAGACCATAAGCGCGAACATACACACGCCCGCCGCGGTGCAGACAGCCTTGAACCACAGATTATCCGAAAGAAACGGGCCCGGCTGTACCGTCCACGGTTTCGTTATATCCGTCAGCTTGCAGTAATATCTTGCGATCCTGTATATGACCTGCTCGGAAAGCACGGCTCCCGCCGCGAAAAATACGAAAGCGACTATCTTATGTACGGCCTTATCTTTCAGCCTGAAAAAGCACACGGCGCACGCCGCTATGACAAAGCACATCGGCAAAAGAGAGACCGGCTCCGCCCAGATCTCGATTATATTGCCTATCGTATACGTGACGGATCCGCCCGAGGTAAGCGCCCGGGATATGCCGTAATCTATCGCCGGGTACGCCGCCGTAAGTATCATAACGGTGAGAAACACGCCGATAAGCGCGATAAAAGGAACAAGGTATCTTTTTTTCTTTAACATTTATTATAACGTCTCCATCAAAGATTGGCGGCGCCGATGAGCCCCGCGTCGTTGCCGAGTTTGGCTATTCTTATCTCTGTCGAAGGACCGCTCGACTGCGTGAATATCTCTTCTTCGACTCTCTTTTTGAGCGGCACGATAAGCCCGTCGCCCTCGTTGGATATCCCGCCGCCGATGCAGAGTATGCTCGGCTGAAGCATATTTATTATATTCACGATACCGCAGGCGAGATGACCTATGTAATCGTCGACGACCGCCTGAGCCGCTTTGTCGCCCATGCGCGCCGCGGCAAACGCTGTTTTGCCGTTTACGCCCTCTTTTTCCGCGACTTTATGAAGCAGCGAATCGGGGTGCGCCTCCATCGCTTTTTTGGTATCCGATATCAGCGCCGTGGCGGAACTGTACGCTTCCCAACAGCCTTTTCTGCCGCAGTTGCACTGCCTGCCGTTGTACTCTATGACCATATGACCGAATTCGCCGCCGGTATAGTTGAAACCGGAGAACACTTTGCCGTCGATGACGAACCCGCCGCCGACGCCCGTACCGAGCGTGATCATTACGGAGCATTCCGAACCTTTGGACGCGCCGGCGACCGCTTCGCCGAGGGCGGCGGCGTTGGCGTCGTTTTCGACCTTGATATTATCTATCCCTATCAGTTCTTTAAGCCTGTCCGCAAGAGGATAATGCTCCATATCGAGATTGCAGGCGCGTTCGACTATACCGTGTTCGACGTCTATCGCGCCGGGAGAGGCTATGCCGAGCAGTTCGATATCGGCAGCGGAGATCCCGTTCTCTTCAAGCAGCGCGATAACGAGCCCGGATATGGATGACGATATGAAATCGTTGCCTTTTGCCGGTTCGGTTTTGCAGGTTTTTTTGCATAAAATGCGATTTTCTCTGTCAATCAGAGCCGCGGCAGTCTTCGTGCCGCCGAGATCGACGCCTATACGGTACATATTTCGGTCCTCCTCGTAAGAATCTGACTTATTGTAACATAATACTGCAAAAAATGCAATACTTAATGCGAAGAATTTTGAAATTTTATGAGATTTCTCCTTCATTTTCGGAGACTATCTTTCTCGCCCACGTTCCGCGTCTGAGCAGTACGAAACCGAGCGCGGCTTTCAGTATCTCGCTGATCTGACATATTGCGAAGAGCGGATATATGCTCATATCGGTAAAGCGCGAAAGGAAGAACGCGAGCGGCACGGTTATCACCCACATGAACGCGCTGTCGAAAAGCACGGTTATGAACACCCTGCCGCCGGAGCGCAGAGTGAAATACGCGGCGTGCGCGTAAGCGTATACCGGCGTCATCAAGGCTTGAACGCATATCATATAAGCAGATAACGCTAATACGCCCTCGGTCGTATTATACAGTTTCGGAAAAAGCGGAGCGATCGCCAAAAGACCTGCGCCGACGAACGCCGCCGCGGTAAGCGACAGGCGTATAAGCTTTTTGTCGGCGTCTTTCGCCTCTTCTATTTTGCCCGCGCCGAGCATATTGCCGATGACGACGGCTATCGCAAGGCCGAGCGCGAAATAGACTTCGCTCATGAGATTGAACACGGCGCTCGATATGCTCAGCGACGTTACGGTCTCGAGCCCTCTCGTCGAATAGCACTGATTCCTCACCGTGCAGGCGAGCGCCCAGAGGCCTTCGTTCAGCATTAGCGGCGTACCCATGAGCGCGATCTTTCTGATCACGAATCCCGGGATGCGGAACGATCTGAACGCGCCGATTATGAACGGGCATTTACGCTTGTTGGCGGCGGTCCAGATAACGAGTATCGACAGTTCGGCGAAGCGCGAAACGACGGTGGCGTACGCCGCGCCCTGCACGCCGAGCGCCGGAAGACCGAGCTTGCCGAATATCAGCAGATAGTTGAGCACGAGATTTATAACGACCGCGCTGACGCTCGCCGCCATAGGTACGACGGCCTTGCCCGTTTCGCGCAGAGTGGTCGAATACGCCGCCGAGAGCGAATACGGTATTACGCTGATCAGTACGGCGTTCAGGTATTTTTTGCCGAGCTCGAACGTCAGCTCCGGATCGATATCCGCAGTCTCGGACGTCAGAAACGAGTTTATCAGCCGGTCCTGAAGCAATAAGAACAGCAGGAGCGCCGCCGCGGCGGCGACGACGCAGATGATCATTTTCACTCTGAACGTATCGCGCACGCGTTCGACGTTTTTACTTCCGTGATACTGCGCCGTGAGTATGCCCGCGCCCGATACGGATCCGAACGTGACGAGAAAGAATACGAACATGAACTGATTGACTATCGCCACTCCGGAAGTGGCCTCGCTGCAGAGCCGCCCGACCATTATATTGTCGAGCGCGCTGACGAGGCTCGTTATGCCGTTTTGAAGGATTATCGGTACCGCCGTCGACAAAACGATCTTCAGAAACGCTTTGTCGCCGTAGAATTTACGAAGAAAAGTCATTATTCACCCGCTATTTTTTTTGCGATCGCGGCGAGTTCAAGTTCTTTTTTCTCCCTCTCAGCGCCTAAGGGCATATTGCGCGGCACGCACGTTTCGAGACTCAACGGGCCTTCGTAACCTATCTCGCGGAGCGCTTTGGTAAAATCGTCCCAGTCTATTACACCGGTATAAGGCACCCAGTGAAAATCGGACACGCCGTTATTGTCGTGTACGTGAAGGACTTTGAGATACTCTTTGCCGAGCAGACGCGCGCTCTCCGCCGGGGAGATACCGAAAACGGAACAGTGACCCGTATCGAGGCACATTCTGAAATTATCGTAATCAAGGCTTTTGACGAAAGCGAGCATATCCGCAGGTCTTGCGAGATACTGACCGCCGAAAGGCATGTTTTCAAGACACACCGTCACGTCGAACGAGGCCGCGTATTCGGCGGCTTTTGAAAAGAATTCGGCATTGATCTCGTAAACGGCCGCTTTGTTGTCGCCGTCGGCGTCGCCGAACGGCATTACGTTATGTATGACGAAATTTTCACAGCCGAGATAAGCCGTGCCTCTTATCGCCTTTCTTACCTGTTCGAGCTTCTTTCTGCGCAGCTGTTTCGTCAGATCGGTCTGAGAACCGCCCCAGGGTCCGTGCATCTGGAATATCGTGACGCCCGCCGCTCTCGCCGCTTCGGCTTCGCGCTCAAGCGTCTCGCGAAACGGCTCTTCCGGCAGATCGTAAAGCTCCGCGTCGACGTTTATCAGACCCTGATAATCTGCGTGATCGTAGCCGTGTTCTTTCATTTTACAGTAGCCTCTTTCGAGTCCGTAAGGCGCCGTATAAGCGTCGGACATGATACCTGTTTTCATTTTCCGTCTCCGTTAACAAAAAGAATTACCTATTATTATACACGCGCGATTTGAAAAATCAATAGCATATACGATTTATTTCGACGTTTTTTTCGCAAAATGAGACGCCGTCATTTTTAAAAAATGTGTTGACGGAATGCATTTTTTGTGATATCATTAAGACGTTGACGAACTATAACGATTTTCGGGTGAGATCATGGAAAACTTTTCTCCGTTATTTGAAAAATTCTGTCGGCTGAGAACAAGGCTGGCTCCTTTCAGGATGAAGACGGATCCCGAGACCGTAAAGACCGTTTCCGTATGCAGCATACTGCTCGAGCGCGCGTATAACGTCGGCGCCGGCGCGTCTGTGCGCGGACGTTACGGCTTCGGTCCCGGTCACACGGTCGAAAACTATTTCGAACGCGCCGAGAATTATATATCCGCTCTCGAGCGCGGCGAGTATCCGTTAAAAGGCAGATTTGCTGAACCGGGCACGGCTCTCGTCGATCACAGTTTCGTCGTGCGCGGCGATACGCTGCATATTTTCTACAACCGCGGATATATCGGCTACGAATGGGATACAATGACCGTTGATACGGTAGGTCATGCGGTGACGAAGGATCTTGTCAACTGGGAGATACTCCCGCCGTGTCTTACGGTCGATCCCGGTCTGTTTGAGGAGTATCAGGTCTGGTCGCCCGGGATCGCCGAAAAAAACGGCAGATACTATATGTACTATACCGGCGTCAATATGAACGCCGCGCAGGCGATATGCCTCGCCGTGTCGGACGATCTGTACAGCTGGCGCAAATACGAAAAAAATCCCGTCGTAAAACCGGGCGCGTGGTGCCCGTGGGACGAGTCTCACTGGTCCGACTGCCGCGACGCCATGGTATTCAACGACGGCGACGGCACGTCTTATATGTATTACTGCACGAGCAAATACGACGGCAAAGGCGGCGCGGTCCCCGCGCTCGGCATCGCTTCTTCGTCTGATATGTATAACTGGAAAGACCTCGGAGCGTATTCGTTTAATATCTGCGATCACGCGCTCGAATCGCCGTTCGTAATAAAGCGCGGCGGCAGATACTATCTGTTTTTCACAAACTGCGGTCACGGCACCTCTTACGCCGTGTCGGACGATCCGGTCACGGGTTGGCAAAGTCTCGGCACGCTTTTGCCGTACACGACGCCGCCTCTCTGCCCCGCCAACGTTCCCTCCTGCGCCGAGGTGTTCGAATTCGGCGGCGGGTGGTATATTTCGAGCTGTCTGCGCGAGCCGGGCTGCGAGCAGTATCTCGAACTGTTTCATCTGTTCTGGAACGAAGACGGTACGGTCAGCGTCGGAAACCGCGTAGAGTGACCGTCAAACGGAGGTTATGATGTTCAAAAGCAAAATTTTTCCCCTACTGAAAAAATACTTTTATATAACGGTCGGCAGTCTGATCTACGCGGCTTCGGTTTCGCTTTTCGCCGATCCGAACGAACTTGCTCCGGGCGGGGTTTCGGGCATCGCGATAATACTGAACCACGTTTTCGGCTTTCTTTCCGTCGGTATACTCATATTGATGATAAACATACCGATAATGGTTTTAGGCATGATCAAGTTCGGTTTCAGATTTCTCATATCAACGGCGTACGCCGTCGTGATATCGTCGCTTTTCATGGATCTGATGACTAAATATATAGGCGCGGCAACGCACGATATGTTTCTGGCGTCGGTGATGGGCGGCATACTGATGGCGATCGGCATAGGCATGATATTCCGCGCCGGAGCCACGACCGGCGGCACAGATATAATCGTAAAGCTGATCCACAGCAAATACAGATATATGAAGACGGGCAACCTGTTTTTCGCGATAGACGTTATCATAATCACCGTATCCGGCTTCGTTTTCCACAAGGTCGAATCGGCGCTTTACGCCGGCGTAACGGTGCTTGTGTATATGCTCGTCATAAATATGGTATTGTACGGCGGCGACGAGGCGCGTCTCGTCTATATCATAAGTCCGTGTAAGGATAAGATAACCGAACGCATAATGAAAGAGCTCGACTCCGGCGTGACCGTGCTCAAAGGCAAA
>JAEEJH010000059.1 GCA_016281775.1 Clostridiales bacterium
CAAAGCTGCGGAGCGAAGCTTGAGCCCGAAGAGCAGGTAAGAGAACAGGACGAAGAACCGGATAACGAGACCGTGCCGGAAGAGCCTGAATTCAAAACGGAGCCGATCGGACCGTGGGACGGTCAGGGCACGGTAAGGATCGCCGCGATATATAACGGCGTCGAAGTGAAAGCCACGAGAAAATTCAGCTGTACCGAACTTATCATAGACGGCAAGGTATACGATACGTTCGACAAGATAATCGAGGTGCAGTACACTCTCGCCGCTGTTGTGAACGGAGTAAAATATATCTACGCACAGGACGGATTCGGGCACGCCGTGCTTACCGCCGACGGAAATACCCTCGCGTCGACCGACGTGACTTGACGACATTTATTAACGGGGCTGCCGCAAACAGATTTGCGGCAGCCTTTTTTGACGTTGTACGGAACGCGTCGCGCCGCCGTCGGTATATCGCTTTTCGGCGATATATTTCTGTCGGAAACGCGGTACGTCTGCCCGGGCAGACGCGATATATCGTCTGCCGGCGGTGCGTTTTTAAAAAACGGGACAGATCGGCCGCGTCTGAGCGGTGTGACCGGCGCGAAGAGATATTACTCCGGAATCAGAACGGTCGCGCAGACTCTGAAGCCGCACTGGCCGTCTCTCGTTTCGAATCCGTTTATGAAATAATCGCATTCGTCGGCGGGGTACATCGCCCATATACCGATCCACGGAGTAAGACCGCGGAACACCCAGAGATACGTGCCGGACGGATAACCGTCTCTTCTGTCGAACATGAAGTCGCATTCAGCGTTGTCCATCCATTCGTCGAACTGTTCGGATTCGAGCGGATTGCTCATGAGCGTGGTTTCATAGTCCGAATCCCATTTGTAAAGCTCAACGACGAAAGACGCTATGCCGTTGCCGTTGTCGCTCCACGTCGGGCAGTGTTCGAACAGAAGGCCTGTGAGGCGAACGCCGTCTTCAAGCGTGAATTTGCAGGCGAGCTCGGTGTTGTCGCCGGCGGATATGGCGGTGTGGTCTTCGTTGTTCGAAGCGCGTTCGAACAGATCGATCATGTCTTCATAATAAGCTGAGACGTCGACCGTTTCGACCGGCGCGGCGGTAGGAGCTTCGGTGGGAGCTTCCGTCGGCGCTTCCGTCGGAGCCTCGGTGGGCGCTTCGGTAGGCGCTTCGGTCGGAGCTTCGGTCGGGCTCTGCGCCTGCGTCGGCTCGCCCGGCTTCTCCGTCGTCGACGGCTTTGTTTCCTGCGGCGTGCAGGCGAATACGGAGCAGAGCATCACGGCGCAAAGCAGAAGCGCGATAAGTGATCTGAGAGTTGTTTTCATGGTTATTCTCCTTTATATAGTATTAAAATTATTTCATATGAATCCGCCGTCGACTCCGAGGACCTGACCGGTCACGAAAGAAGCTTCCTCCGACGAAAGAAACAGCGCGGCGTTGGCAACGTCGTAAGGCGAGCCGGGGCGGGAAAGCGGAGTTCTGTAAATAACGTCCCGCACGGCGCCTTCGTCAAAACGCGCGTTCATTTCGGTCTGTATGAATCCCGGCGCGATGCAGTTGACGGTCACGCCCGAAGGTCCGATCTCACGCGCGAGAGCTTTTGTAAACCCGGCGACGGCCGCTTTTGACGCCGAATATGCGACCTCGCACGACGCCCCGTAAGTTCCCCATACCGACGAAACGTTTATTATACGTCCGCACGGCGAGTTCTTTATCTCTTCAAGCGCGGCGTAAGTCACGTTATAAACGCCCGTAAGATTGGTTTGGATGATTTTATCCCAGACCGCGGGGTCCGTCTGCTCGAACGTGCCGTAGAAATCGATACCGGCGTTGTTTATCAAAACGTCTATACCGCCGCCGTGATATCTGCACAGCGATACGAGCCGCCCGACGCTTTCTCTGTCCGCAACGTCCGCCTGAACGGCTATGCATTTGCCGCCGGCGGCTTTTATTTTTTCAGAGAGGCTGAGAGCGCGTTCTTCCGATCTGTTATAATTGATGACCGTAAAATATCCTTTTGCGGCGAACGCTTCGGCGCACGCCGCGCCTATGCCGCGCGACGCGCCCGTTATCAGTACCGTTTTCATGAGTTGTAAGTGCCGGATATGTCGACCGGAGCGGTAGAATATTCGGGCTTCGCTCTCGACGTTTTTATGCGCTTTTTCAGCTCAACCAAAAACGCTTCGCCGTCGTTCGGCAGCCCTATCTCGGAATTGCCGGTCCATTCGGAGAGATGCGCCGCGTTCGATATCGAAAGCCCGTTTATGCCCTCTACGCCCGGCGCGATCAGCTCTTCGCCGTACAAAATGTGATTCGTGAAATTGCGCAGTATGCCGCGATGTTCGGGAGACGGGCCGAGATCGAACTCTTCGCATTCGCACGGCGGAGCGGCGAACGGAACTTTGTTTTCTTTGTTGAAAACGCGCTCGTCGCAGCCGAGATGCCAAAAGCGCAGTCTGCCGTCGTATACGAGCTTGCCCTTGGTGCCGCTTACTTCGAATCTGTTTGTGCCGGGAGCCTCGCCGGTCGTCGTGATGAAAAGCCCGGTAGCGCCGCTTTCGTATTTTGCGTATATCGTCACGTCGTCTTCGACTTCGATATCGTGATACTTGCCGAACGACATGAAAGCGCGTACCGAAGAGGGCATGCCGCAGATCCACTGCCAGAGGTCGAGATTGTGCGGGCACTGATTTATCAGCACTCCGCCGCCTTCGCCCGCCCAGGTCGCACGCCACGTGCCGGAATCGTAATAAGCCTGCGGACGGTACCAGTTCGTGATCAGCCAGACCGAACGTTTCAGCTCGCCGAGCTGACCGGATCTTACTATCTCGCGCATCTTGCGGTAAACGGGGTTCGTGCGCTGGTTGTACATTATGCCGAACGGCACGCCGCTCTTTTGCGCCTGTTCGTTCCATTCTGTTATTATCTTCGTGTAAACGCCGATCGGTTTTTCCGACAGCGTCGCTATTCCGAGCCCTATCGCCTCCATGCCGATGACCGGATGCAGATAATGCGGCACGGCTATGATGACCGCGTCGATGTTTCCGCTTTGCAGCATTTCGGAATATTTTTCATAGCACAAAAGCTCGCCTTCGTAATTATCCCGCGCCCATTTGAGTCTTTCGGGGTTGATATCGCATACCGCGCCGAGAACGGCGCCTTCGATCTCGCCGTTTTTTATGAAATTGAAATGCTGAGAGCCCATATTGCCGAGCCCGACGATGCCGTATCTTACGTTTTTCATATTTTTATCCCCTTATTTTATCCCGAGCGTATCGGTAAAATATGCGTTGGTGTTGGCGTGCGCGCCGTGCTTATCGGTCACGGTGATGCGGAAAAATCCGTCGTACGGGTGTACGCGGAATTCCGCTTCCGTCACGTATTTGCCCGGAGCGGCGAATCTGCCTTCGCAGTGTCTGACCGCGGTAGTGTATTCGATCTTAGCCGCCGCGGACGTTTTTATATGAACGACTCCGTCTCCGATCCATAAAGCCTTTATCAAAGGACCCTGAGATGCGTAGAAATGCCCCTTTACAAGCGCCGAAGTGATATCTTCATAGTCGAGCGACTTTGCTTTTATCACGGTAAAGCCGCCGAAAGAGTCGTACTGCGGGTCGGTCTTTTCTCTGTGGTTGTGGTTGTCGTCGGTCGATATGCAGAATATACGCCGCCCGGCGCGGAGCATATCGTCGTAGACTCGCGGATTGTAGTCGTCGAAGCCTTCGGCAATACAGCCGTAATTGACTATCTCCATCGCGTGCATACCTTCGTACGCGGTATAGTCGTTAAAGTCTTCAAGCGACCACGTCGGGTGGTTGTACGTTACGAAATATCCGGCTTCCCGCGCGTTCTTTATCATAAGATTGACGTTTTCTTTCGTGTATTCGCGCACGAAATCCGGTTTCGTCTCATCGAATTTCACCTGATCGCGCAAAGCCGGAGCGCCGCCGAAAAGATATGCGCTTCTGTGCCAGTTCGGCTGGGTGAGCTGATCTTTCTTTATTCCTATATAACAGAGATGACAGGTTTTGCCCGTTTTCGGATCGTTCGTTTCCGTCTCGAAACCGTGCAGGGCGAGAAATCCGCCGTCGGTCAGCTCGTCGTGGCTTATCAGTACGTCGTGGTCGGTATAGGCGATCACGGAATAGCCGCGGCTCATATATAATTCTTTCAGTTCCGCCGGCGTCAGCCTGCCGTCCGAGCAGGTCGAATGGCAGTGCAGGTTCGCTTTGCAGAATTTCCCTCTTGCGGGCAGAAGATATTTTTTCATATATCCTCCTTAAAATATTATTTTCATTTTACGGGGAGCGTGCAGATACGCGCGGTCGAGAGCGAAAAGCTCCGTATCGCAGTAAAAGTACCTGCCGTCACGTTTTATAACGCCGTCCGCATCGATCTTCGCTTCCGTTTCGGGGCAGCCGAGCATCAGCGGTCCGTCATACGCGCGCTTTTTGCCGGATATTTCGTCGCTCCACAGATGAAACCTGAATTCGACTGTGACAGCCTTGTTATCGGGCAGATCGAGATAAACGTAATTCTCGTCACAGCCGGTTATGGCTTCGCATTTTATTCCGTGGATCCACGGCGGAACGTACAGATATATCCTGCCGCCGCCTTCGTAACGGAAAGTCGCCTTACAGCCGTGCGGATAATCGGAGGTGATATACAGTTTTCCGCCGCCTGCCGTATAGACTCCCGATATCGGGTTTATCACGGTCCCGTCGTCGGTCACGGCGTAAGCCGCCGCCGCGGCAAGCCCTTCGCCGCCGCGCATCGTACAGCACCAGTAAGCCTCGGGGCAGTGCTGATAAAGCAACCCGTCGCCGGCGCAGGTATCACAGCCGAAGCCGCCGTTGTTCCTCTGCGAAGACAGAACGCCGTTATACAGTATCAGTTGAGAGAGCCGCGCGTATTCGGGTTCTTCCGTATACGCGAACAGTTTCGACGCGACGATATACGAATCGATTATCGCGCACGGCTCGGTCCACTCGGGACGGTCGAACCAGTTTTTGTTCGCGTAGGTCGGCGTCATGCCGTGCTCAAGGTATATATCGAATATACGTCTTACGCAGTCGAGCAGTTCTTTATCGTCCGTTTGCTCATACCGCCGCAGTATGCCGCGGCACGCGGTCAGCGTCGCGTGAGTCTGGACTTTCAGTTTGACGAAAGGTATTTTGATAAAACGGCCGATCATGCAGTCGATAAGCGAAGCGAGAGCTTCGTCGCGCTCTTTGTCGGGCAGGCGTTTTGACAGCACGCCGTAAGCGTGTGTGAGCCCGTCGAGAGGGATGAAGGCGCAGCCGGTGTCGGTCGAGATACGCCAGTCTTCGGTCTCGTTCGATATACTGCCGCTCATATCTCCGCCCGAAGCGGCGTTTGAGACCGGATAAGTTTCGTATTTGCCGATCGTCTGAAAGAACAAACCGCGGACGATGCCGTCGATAAGACCGAGAACGTATTCTTCTTTTCTGTAGTTATAATATTCGCAAAGCCCGCGCAGAAGCCAGCTGTGGCCGGAGAGCTGCTGTTCGTCGAGTTTGTCTTTGACCGGGCCGAGATAGCCTTTTGCGTTGAGGTGAGACGGCAGAAGCGAAACGATCTCGTCAAGATACGACGGCTCGCGTTTGCTCGCTTCGCACAGGCACGTCAGGGCGAGTATCGTACGTCCCTCCCAGTCGCCCGGCCATCCGGCGGATTCTATGCCGAATATGACGTCGGGACGATAGATCGGCGCCTCGAGCCGCGCCGAAAGCAGAGCGCACCGCGCGCCGAGCTCGCCTTTCACAGTAACGTTTTCATAACCGCCGTATTTCATATCAGCCCCCGCCGAACATTTTTTACCATTATAACATACATTTTTCGAAATGTAAAGATGTAAAAGTGATTTTATTGAACTTGACATCGCGGGTACGGCGTGGTATAATAATGCAAAATCAAACATACGCGGAGACAGATATGAAAAAAGCCTTGATACTTTTGCTTATATTACTTATGACGGCGTCGTGCGCCGTCGGCTGCGCCGACAAACCGGCTGACGCGACCACGGCCGAGGCCGTTGTGACGGAAGCGCCGACCGAGGCTCCGACAGAAGCGCCGACGGAAGCTCCCACCGAAGCGCCCACGGAAGCTCCGACCGAACCGCCAACGACAGAGGAACCGGAGACGGAACCCGTCACTTTCGGCGAATTCATCGTCGAGCCGGATGAAGAAGCGTCGTTGAAAGTGACAAACACCTACGGCGATCACATGGTCGTCCAGCGCGATACGAAAATAAAGATATGGGGCACCTCGAACAGAGACGGCGCGCAGGTAAGAGGCCTCTTTATGGACGACGAAGCCAGAGCGTACGTCGCCGACGGCAAATGGGAAATGACGTTTTCGCCGAAAGAGGCGACGGCCGAGCCGCAGACGATCACCGTAGAAGACACCTGCGGCAACTCGGTGACCATTAACGACGTGCTCGTAGGCGACGTGTTCGTCATCGGCGGTCAGTCGAACGCCGAGATAACCGTCTCGAACTACGGCAACCTCACTTCGCTTGTCAAAAACGACGAAGATAAACCGATCCGCCTGTTCATGCAGGGCGCGGACGGCGTCATAGCCGTCAAAAAGACGACCGCGCTCGAACCGTCGGAAGAGGTCATAAAACCGGGCTGGAAATGGAAGACCGCCACCAAAGCGGCAATATTCGAGTTTTCGACTCTCGGATGGTTTTTCGGCAGAGAACTGCTCGACGAGATCAATATACCGATAGGTCTGATCTGCACGGCGGCGAACGGCGCGAAGATGAACGAACTCATGCCGCCCGAACTTTCCGCGCAGTATAAATACAAGGTCGGCGGCAACGTCGCGCCGTCGCAGTATTACAACGCCCTCGTACATCCGTTTCTGAAGATGAAATTCAAGGCGATGATTTTCTTCCAGGGCGAGAGCGAAGGCTTCTCCGGCGCGAACCCCGCTCCGAAGAACTACGCGCGCGATTTTCAGGCGCTGTTCGACGAATACAGAAAGAGATGGGGCTTCGATTTCCCGATCTATAACGTTCAGGCGTCCGACTATACCGCGGAAGGCGCGAAGACGTGCGTCAACATAGGTCAGGTCAGAGCCCAGCAGTTCGACGCCTATCGGAAAATGAGCGGTATAAGACTCATACCGTCTTACGATCTCGGTTCGGACGAAGGATACTGGAACTACTTCCATTCGCCTTATAAACGCGAACTTGCGGAGAGGATACTGCGTCTCGTCCTCGCCGATATGTACGGTATCGGAACGGCGGGCGACGCTCTCGCTCCCGAACCGGCGGAGATCACCCTGTCGGAAGACAAGACGTATATCACGATAAGATTCGACAACGTCGGCGAAGGTCTCAAGGCAAACGGCGAGGGCGGCGAGGTCTCGGGCTTTACGTTAGGCAAACTCTCAAAACTCACCGCGGTCAAAGCCGAGATCATATCGAAAGATACGGTAAAGGTGTACGTTCCCGAAAAAACAACGCCGAACGCCGTCGGCTACGCGATAGAAAAGCATATTAAAAAAGGCGCCGCGGATCTTTGCAGCTCTTTTGACGTTCCCGCTCTCGCATTCCATAAATCGCTATAATCAAGCGCAATATTATCTGCGTCTCCCGAAAGCGTCCGGCTTTCGGGAGACGTTTTTTATGATATACCGCCTGCGGCCGTATGATATCGGGCAGAGCCAGGTGGTATACCGCGGGCGGTATTAAGGAGTCGCTTTGCGGCGTTCTGTGTACCTTCGGCACCCTTGGGGGTTGCCGTGACCCCCGTTGCGAACAAGTTCACAACGGGGAACCCCGGCCCACCCCTCCGCTCGCTTCCGGGAACCCCCAAAAAGCTCATCGCTTTTTGGGGAACCCCTTACCGCTCGCAACCCCCAAAGCCCCTTTCCCCTCCCACAAATCGAAGATTTGAGGGGGCCGCGCGGCGCCCCCGGTTGAAGGCCGGGATTTGGAGGGATGAGGGGAGGTCAGGGGGGATGCAAGGGTGGCGGGGCGCAGCCCCCCGAAAAGCGAACGGTCAGCACGGACGTTATTCGGAGGTTGTAGGGGCGATTCACGAATCGCCCGTTACAAAACCGTGCAGAGAATAAAGATTCAACGTAGTCGTTAGAAGCGGGAGCGGAGACCGCTCCCCTACGGGTGCGGTAAACGTTCTTTTGTAAGACAACG
>JAEEJH010000060.1 GCA_016281775.1 Clostridiales bacterium
CGGAACGTACAGCAATATAAACCCGACGTATACTAACGCGGGAACATACATCGTATACTACAAGGTAGAAAAAGCGAACTATACTACGGTATCCGGCAGTGCAATGGTCGATATAAGCAAAGCGGCTCTCACCGTAACGGCTGACGATAAATCGAAGACTTACGGCAACGACGATCCCGAACTTACGGCGACCGTGACGGGTCTCGTAGGTGACGATACTCTCAACTACAGTCTGACAAGAGCAGAAGGCGAGAACGTCGGAACGTACACGATCAACGTAACGCTCGGCAATAACCCGAACTACGAAGTGACCGCGACGAACGGCACGCTCACGATTACAAAGAAAGCGGCGACCGTGACCGCGGACGCTAAGTCGAAGACTTACGGCGACACGGATCCTGCACTTACAGCTGCTGTAACGGGTCTCGTAGGTGAAGATGCTCTCAACTACACGCTCACAAGAGCGACCGGCGAGAACGTCGGTGAATACGCGATCACGGTAACGCTCGGTGAAAACCCGAACTACGAAGTGACCGCGACGAACGGCACGTTCACGATTACAAAGAAAACGGCGACCGTGACCGCGGACGCTAAGTCGAAGACTTACGGCGCAACAGATCCTACGCTTACCGCGACAGTTGAAGGCCTGGTAGGCGAAGATACTCTCAACTACAGTATGACAAGAGCCGAAGGCGAGAACGTCGGTGAATACGCGATCACCGTAACGCTCGGTGAAAACCCGAACTACGAAGTGACCGCAGAAAACGGCACGTTCACGATTAACAAGAAAGCGGCGACCGTAACGGCGGATGCGAAATCAAAGACATACGGCGACGCAGATCCCGCTCTTACGGCAATAGTCGAAGGACTCGTAGGCAGCGATGCCCTCAACTACACGCTTTCAAGAGCCGCAGGTGAGAACGTCGGAACGTACACGATCACCGTAACGCTCGGTGAAAACCCGAACTACGAAGTGACCGCGACAGCCGGAACATTCACGATAAACAAGAAAGCGGCGACCGTAACGGCGGATGCGAAATCAAAGACATATGGCGACGCAGATCCCGCTCTTACGGCAACAGTCGAAGGACTCGTAGGCAGCGATGCCCTCAACTATACGCTTGCAAAAGCCGAAGGCGAGAACGTCGGAACGTACACGATCACCGTAACGCTCGGTGAAAACCCGAACTACAACGTGACCGCGACAGCCGGAACATTCACGATAACGAAGAAAGCGGCGACCGTAAAGGCTGACGATAAGTCGAAGACTTACGGCGAATCCGATCCGGCACTCACCGCAACGGTAACAGGTACGGTAGGCAGCGATACGCTGAACTACACGCTCGCAAGAATCGAAGGCGATGACGTCGGAACATATGAGATCGTCGTAACGCTCGGCGAAAACCCGAACTACGAAGTGACCGCAACGGACGGCACGTTCACGATAAGCAAGAAAGCTGCTACGATAACGGCAGTTGATAAGTCGAAGACTTACGGCGATACAGATCCGGAACTCAGCGCGACAGTAACCGGTCTGGTAGGCGAAGATACTCTCAACTACAGTCTGACAAGAGCCGAAGGCGAGAACGTCGGAACGTATGCGATCATCGTAACGCTCGGTTCTAACCCGAACTACGAAGTGAGCGCAGTAAACGGAGTATTCACTATAGGAAAATCAACGGTAACCGTGACAGTAGTCGACGCGACGAAAGTATACGGCGATGATGATCCTGTGTTTACCGCAATCGTTGAAGGTCTGGTAGGCAGCGACACTATCAGTTATACGATTACAAGAGAAGCTGGTGAGAATGTCGGAAGTTATTCTATAACGGCGTCAGGCGATTCGCTCCAGAGTAACTACAGCGTAGTTTTCGTGGCCGGAGCGCTCGAAATTACGAGAGCTACCGCGACTGTAACGGCAAACGATGCTTCCAAGATCGCCGGCAACGGCGATCCCGACCTGGCTGCAACGATCACCGGACTTAAGAACGGCGATGCGTCGAGCGTCATCAACTACACGGTAAGCAGAGCGGAGGGTGAAACCGCAGGCAACTATACGATCACCGTTACAGGCGACGCGGTGCAGGGTAACTACGACGTGGTCTACGTCTCCGGCACCCTTACGATCGAAGCGGCGGTCGCAAGTGTAACTCATGACGATACTGTTATATATTATACCAGTTTGAAAGATGCGGTTGCAGCGGCACAGAACGGCGATACCGTCACACTGGTCGCCGACGACAACGTCTCGCTCACGGACGGCAGCGAACTTGTGATCAATAAGTCGCTGACCATCACCGGACCAACTGACGAACAGGGCAATCCGCTTTACACGGTCTACGGAAAGAGCACCGTGACCGGTCACAACGATATATTCATAAACGGCAGCGGAGAAGTAACTCTCTCCAACCTGAAAATCAAGAATTTCGGCAACGAGGCGGCGACTGATATAGGTCATGCACCTATATACGTTTCTTCCAACTTTACCGGAACAGTAAATCTTGATAATCTGTACATTTCAGATTTCAACCGCGGAGGCATATTCCTCTACGGCGGAGAATTCAACGTAACTGACTGTTATATCGACTGCGCAAACGACAGAAGCGGCGCCTTCACGAAAGGCATCGAGATCAAGAACGGCGCAAGCGGTACGATATCCGATACGTTAATATGCAATATGGAACGCGCGACGACTGCATTCGCAAGCGCCGGTATAGAAGTATACGGCAACGGCGATATCACGGTCGAGGGATGCACGATCATTTCCGACGACGGTGACCATGAATCGGTCAAGGCCACTTACGGTATAGCGATCGGTTCCGTGGGTGCATACGATCCCAAGGGCGGAGCCCTTACGGTCACCGACACTATGATCAGCACGTCAAACGGCGCATTGAGCGTCGATGCGGACGATTACAGCGTAGAACTTACCGACAACAGCTTTGACAACTACATCGCAACGTGGAACGACGGCAGTGAAATCGTTATCAACAGCGGCGATTACGCAGAAGACGTTTACGCTGACGCCGGTACGATAACCATTCACGGCGGAGAATTTGCGAACTTCTTACCTGATACAGGAGCTAACGGCAGCATCGTGATCGACGGCGGTACGTTTGACGCTCCCGTAGCAGAAGAATACTGCGCTGAAGGTTATATACCCAAAGATAACGGTGACGATACGTATACGGTCGAACCCGGCTGGTACATAATATTCGAGAACTGGGACGGCACTCAGCTGAGCAGAACTGCTTATCCTGCCGGCTCGATACCCGAATACACTGGAGAAACACCTACAAAACCGACTGATCCCGATTATACGTACGTATTCAACGGCACATGGGCTCCTGAAATAACCGCCGTGACGGAAGACGCAACGTATACCGCGCAATTTGACGCGATTTCGAACGTAGCCCGCATAGGCGACGTATATTTCACGTCGCTCAGCGACGCTATCGCGGCGGCGGCAGAAGGCGATACGGTAACGCTTATAAGCGACAGCACAGAAGAACGTGTTATCATCGAAAAGAGCCTGACTCTTGATCTGGGCGGCAACACGTTCACCGGACGCGTAACGATAGATAACGGCGCGGTAACCGTAGAAAACGGTACGGTAGCCGGCAGATTCGACGTATACGACAGCGCAAACGTAACGCTCGCGGCGACCGCGACGGTCAACGGCCAGGCGATAGTCTGGGGCGACGGCACGTACGGCGAAGCCGGATGCAAGACCCCGACGTTCAACGTATACGGTACTATAACGAATACAGGCGACTCGGCGATAAGCACGAACGGAACTGATATGTCCGGCGCGATCATAAATATCTATGACGGAGCAGTCGTAGAAAGCACGGACGATATCGGTATCTACCTGCCTTCCGGCAACCTTACGGTAGCAGGCGGCGAGATCACCGGTACCACGGCGGTATACGCCAAGTCCGGCAGCGTTGCGATCAGCGGCGGTACGCTTACGGCGACCGGAGCGGCTGCGGAATACAGCTTCAACGGCGACGGAGCGAACGCCACGGGCGACGCGTTGGTGATCGATACCTGTGGATATCCGAACGGAGCGCCTGAAGTAAGCGTAACGGGCGGCACGTTCGTAAGCGCAAACGGCCAAGCGATAGCAAGCTACGCGACCGAAGGCAACAGCGCGGCGGAACACTTCGTCGAAGACGGCGAATTCAATACGGTACTTGATCTGAGCATCGTAGTTGAAGGCAAACAGTGCACGACGACGCTGACAAACGAAAACGGTTATTACTACATCGTTGACGAAGTAACGGTAACGTTTATCGTTGACGGCGATACGTACGCAACGGTAAAGATCCCGAAAGGAGAAGCTGTTGCGGCATCAGATAAGCCCGCAGATCCGACGAGCTCCACGAGATTCTTCGACGGATGGTTCTTAGGTGAAACGGCTTATGACCTTACCGAAAGATTTGATGTAAATACAACGTTAACGGCAGAATGGATCGACGCGGTCGCTCAGGTCGGCGAGACGCCTTATGCATCTCTCAGTGATGCGATAGCGGCTGCACAGAGCGGCGATACGGTAATACTTCTGCAGGATGCGGCTGAAAACGGCATACAGATCCACGACAGTCTGACTCTTGATCTTGGCGGCAAAACGTTCACCGGACGCGTAACGATAGATAACGGCGCGGTGACCGTAGAAAACGGTACGGTAGCCGGCAGATTCGACGTATACGACAGCGCAAACGTAACGCTCGCGGCAGACGCGACGGTAAACGGCCAAGCAGTAGTCTGGGGCGACGGCACGTACGGCGAAGCCGGATGCAAGACCCCGACGTTCAACGTATACGGTACTATAACGAATAC
>JAEEJH010000061.1 GCA_016281775.1 Clostridiales bacterium
GCCGCGCTCATATACGCCCTTACGCACAGACTTACCGTGGTCGATACCAACGAACTGCTTGATCGCGGCGGTATGGTACCGATACTATGAAAAAATGCCGCTACTGCGGCGCGGAGCTTGAAGACGGAGCGAGATTCTGCCTTGAGTGCATGCGTCCGCTCGAAGAAAAAACTCATATCGAAACAAAGGCCAAAAGCCGCCTGACGCCGGTGATAATAATATCGGCGATACTCGCGGCGGCCATACTGTTTTCGGCGTTCATGATCGCCTGTACGCGCGGATTCGGACCGGCGGCGCCGGAAACTTCCGCGCCGGATATCACCGTCGAAAACGATACGGAACCCCGCGAGACGGAGACGAACGGCCGTTTTGAAACGGCGGAGCATATCGCCGGCTCGACCGGCGCCGCCTCGTCAGATACCTCGCCGCGGACGTCAGCTTCGACGGCCGGGCAGGATCAGACGGAAAAACCCGATACGGCGGGCAATATTGACAGCGTGACGGCGGCGCACACCGTGACGGAAAAAGTGCCCGATACAGTACCCGCTTCGACCGCGGCTCCGGTGACCGAAAAAGTGACGAGACCTGCGGTAACGGAACCGGCGTCGACAGCCGCGCCCGCGACCGAACCCGCAACGACTAAAGCTCCCGAGACCGAAGCGCCGCAGACGACCGAGGCGGTTACGGACGCGCCGGTAAGTACAGATACCGAAGCCGTGACGGACGATCCCGGCGACGGATTCGTCAGAAGTATGTATACGATACAGTCGGCGGATCAGATACGGGAACTCATGATCTACGAAATGCAGCGTTACCGCAACGATCCGAAATGTTTCAGCCCGCGTCTGAGTGCCGAGCCTGTATTCAAAAATAAGACGGACGGCTGGTACGGTTACAACTACGATTACCCGGAAGGCGAGTGGTCGATGATTAGCGGCGGCGATCCCTACGAGAGTATCTATTTTTTCTGCCCCGGTAACGAAAAGACCGTTATTCCGTACGATTTTGGGTACTATAATTGGTGGGAGCCGGCAGACGACCCGGAATTATATACGTTAAAGAACTCATACCGGGCTTTCGGCGATATGTTCGGCAAACTGTGCAACGCCCTGGGGCTGTGCGCGTACGACGGCGCATACGCCGAGGCGACCGAAAAAATGCTGCGTATGTACAGAGAATTCGAAGAAGCCGGCAAGGTCGCGCATACGTGGTATCAGACTCACGATCTGCCGGGCTTCAAAGCGCAAAAATACGCCGGGGACGTCCGTGCCGGAATTTTAGGGCGCTACGGTTTACCGGACAGAGCGGTCATAAACCCGCTGCCCGAAACGTTTCATCCGGAATATTATTACTGGACGCTCGATATAACTGAAGGTCCGAGAGATATACGGGTGACGCTTGAACTGAGGGAATGGAAAGACGAATCCGGCGGCGGATATTACGACGCCTGCATTCTCATCGAATACGCCGATTGATATTAACGGAGAAGAGCGTGATAAGACCGATACTATGAAAAAATGCCGCTTTTGCGGAGCCGAGCTTGAAGACAGCGCTAAATTCTGTCTCGAGTGCATGCGTCCGCTTGAAGAAAAAACACACATCGAGACAAAAAACAAACGACGCCTGACGCCGGTAATAATCATATCAGCGGCGCTTGCGGCGGCCATACTGTTTTCGGCGTTCATGATCGCCTGTACGCGCGGATTCGGACCGGCGGCGCCGGAAACTTCCGCACCGGATATCACCGTCGAAAACGATACGGAACCCCGCGAGACCGAAACGGACGGGCGGTCGGAAACGGCGGCGCATATCGCCGGCTCGACCGGCGCCGCCTCGTCAGATACCTCGCCGCGGACGTCAGTTTCGACGACCGGGCAGGATCAGGCGGAAAAACCCGATACGGCGGGCAATATTGACAGCGCGACCGCGGCGCAAACCGTGACGGAAAAAGCTCCCGATACAGTACCCGCTTCGACCTCGGCTCCGGTGACCGAAAAAGTGACGAGACCCGTAATGACCGAACCGGCGTCGACAGCCGCGCCCGCAACCGAACCGGCAACGACTAAAGCTTCCGAGACCGAGCCCGTTACGACGCAGGCTCCCGGGACCGAAGCGCCGCAGACGACCGAGGCGGTTACGGACGCGCCGGTAAGTACAGATACCGAAGCCGTGACAGACGATCCCGGAGACGGATTCGTCAGAAGTATGTATACCATCCAGTCGGCGGATCAGTTACGGGAGCTTATGATCTACGAAATGCCGCTTTACCGTAACGATCCCGACTGTACGCTGCCGCGTCTGAGCACCATACCGATATTCAGATACAAAAGCAACGGCTGGTACGGTTACGACTTCGATACCGTGGTAAACGGCGAACCGATATGGAGCGGCGCCCAGCCTGTCGATTCGATTTATTTTTTCCACAACGGCAGCGAACAGATCGTTATTCCGTACGATCCGGTTTGGTATAATTCCGGGATAGATCCGGAAGGATATGCGTTAAAGTACTCATACCGGGCTTTTTGCGATATGTTCGGCAGACTTTGTAACGCTCTGGGCCTGTGCGCGTACGACGGCGAATACAAAGAGGCGACCGAAGAAATGAAGCGTTTTTATAACGAAATGCTTGAAGCCGGTACGGTCACGCATACGTGGGAGCAGACGCGCGATCTGCCGGGCTTCAAAGCGCAAATACACGACGAGGACGGCTGGGTCGGCATTTTAGGGCGTAACGGTCTGCCGGACAGAGCGTACGAAGATATGCTGCCCGACATGATGTATCCGGTATATTATGACTGGACGTTCGATATAACGGAGGGACCGAGAGATATAAGGGTGACGTTTCAGCTGAGAGAATGGCTCGACGAATTCAGCGACGACAGTTACTACGACGCCTGCATACTCATCGAATATGTTGACTGATATGAATAAAGAAGAATTTTTAAACGGCGTAATAAAAAAATCGTACGACCGCGTATGCGTGATGAGCGTCAAACCCGAAAAAGAGATCGTGCGCTTCCGTCACAGGCAGCTGCACCGCGATATCGTCGTAAAGCTTTTTAACGAAGACGTGCCGGCGTGCAGATTCCTCTCGGGAATAATCCACGAGAACCTGCCGGAAATTTACGACGTGTACGATCTCGACGACGGCTTTGCCGAGATCGAAGAATACGTCAGCGGCATGAACGTGGGCGAGATGCTCGAAGCCGGGCTTTTCAAATATAAAACGGCGGGCGAAGTCATGCGGCAGCTCTGCGCCGCTTTGTCGGTACTGCACGAAAACGGATTCGTCCACAGAGACATAAAGCCGGAGAACGTGATCATCTCCGACAAAGGTCCGGTCAAGCTGATAGACTTCGACGCCTGCCGCAGATTCAGCCGCAGCAAATACGCCGATACGCATATACTCGGCACCGTCGGCTACGCGCCGCCCGAGCAGTACGGCATAACTCAAAGCGACGGCAGAAGCGATATCTACGCCGCCGGCGTTCTGTTCAACGTTATGCTCACCGGGGCGCACCCGTCGGAAAAGCTCGCGCCGGGCAAAGCCGGCAGGATAATAACGAAATGTACGCAGATAAATCCCGAGCAGAGATACCAAAGCGCCGAACAGCTGGCGAACGCTCTGTAACAACACAAAAAAAAGAACCGTCCGACTCCCGTTTCGGGTCGGACGGCTTTGTTTTCAGTACGCTTTGATCCATTCCGTTTTGCGCTCTGCGAAGGCTTGCTCGGTAAGAGCCGCGATATCTATGCGCGATTCTTCTTTCAGTACGTTTTCCAGGACCGGCTTCGTCTTCGGGTGGCGCGGCGTGAACACGGTACAGCAGTCTTCAAAGGGCAGTATCGAAAGATCGTACGCGCCGATCTGACGCGATCTCTGCACTATCTCCTCCTTATCCATACCGATGCACGGGCGGAATACGGGGATGCTCACGGCGCTGTTTGTGACGTTCAGCGCGTCTATCGTCTGCGAGGCGACCTGACCGACGCTCTCGCCGGTGACGAGCGCCTTGCAGCTGCGCTCGTTCGCTATGCGCTCGGCTATCCTCATCATGAAGCGGCGAAGGATCAGCGTGAAATAATCCTCGTCGCAGTTTTTCATTATCGCCTCCTGTATCTTCGTCACCGATACGGTGTGGAAGCATACCTCGCCGTTATATTCCGCGAGTATCTTCGCAAGGTCCTTTACTTTTTCGAGCGCCCTCTCGCTCGTGTACGGGAACGATTCGAAATGCACGACCTCGAGCTTTACCCCACGGCGGCAGATCATGTGCCCTGCGACGGGACTGTCGATACCGCCCGACAGCAGAAGCAGGGCTTTGCCGTTAGTCCATACCGGCATGCCGCCGGCGCCTTTTTCCTGCCTGCCGGTGACGTACGCTTTCTCGTCCCTTATCTCGACTCTTACGACGACGTCCGGCTCGTGTACGTCTACGGTGATATTGCGGTACGATCCGAGCACCGCCGCGCCGACCTCTGCGCAGATCGCCGGAGAGTCGTACGGGAACCGCTTGTCGCTCCGCTTCGCCTCGACCTTGAACGTCTTCGCGCCTGACAAAAGCTCCGGCGCGAGCGTTACGGCGAGCGCTTTTATTTTTTCCATATCTTTTTCGCATTCGTAAGCGCGGGCGAGCGCGATCACGCCGAACGTCTTTTTGCAGACCTCGTACGCGCCGTCAAAATCGCAGCCGTCCGATAACGGTCTCACGCAGATCGTGCTCTGCGATTTGAAGACTTCGAATCTGCCGTACGGCTTTATTCTGTATCTTATCTGTCTTGCGAGAGTGTTTTCAAAGTACGCTCTGTTCGCGCCTTTGAGCGCGATCTCGCCGAATTTAAGCAAAATATCGTAATTCATCATCCTCAGCCTCTTTTGATCTTGAATTTATACATCCTGTCGCCGCAAGCCGTTATCTCAACGGACGAAACTCCGCCGTGTTCGGCAGCCCATAAAGCGACTTTGGTCTTCAGGTCCTTTGAAAAATCCGCCGCGTCTTTCGCCGACTCGAACTGCATATAGAACGGTCTGTTCTTTTTCGCCGTTACCGCGTTGTGCATACCTTTTGTAAAGACGCTCCAGCTTTCGCCGCCTTCGCGGACGAAGCCGCCGAGCTGCGCGTAATAACTCTGATCGAACGTATCGCAGACCGGCAAAGGACCGAATATCTCCGCGCTGTTGTATCTTTCGTAATTCTCACTCATCCATTTGTCCGCGACGTTGAAATAGTAGTATATGATCTCGCTGCTTTCCGAATTTTCTTCCGAGCGGACGCTTTGCGTAAGGTCAACGTTATAATAACCGCCGCCGAGCTTTACCATGTTCCAAGCGTGGCCGACGCCGCCGTCCTTCGCCTCCGCCGTGATCATCAGGCAGGGAAGCCCCGCCGCCTCGCACAGCATCTGAAATCCCCGGCTTATGCCGTCGCATTTTGCCGCGCCGAGCACGAGCGAACCGTACGCAGAATCGGCAAAACCGGCGTTTTCGTCATAAGTACAGCGCTTTGCGATATAATCAAAAGCGCTGACTTCCTTATCGTAATCGGAGAGCTTCCCGACTTTTGAAAGAAAACTCCCGGTCGCCTCTTCCAGCCGGCTCAGCGCTTCCGTATACTCGTCCTTCGTCATGCGGTAATCGAAGAAAACGCGTTTTGCGGCGTTGTTTCCGGTCGTATACTCGATGCGCAGACTTTTCGAACCGTCAAGCTGAAAAAGCTCCGGGCACTCGAGCTCGATAAGGCGGAAAAGCGCGATCGCCTCGTCGCGCGAGATATCGCCCTTAACCGCGTATTCCTCTTCGAAATCCGTCACGGCGCGGTATATGCCGCATGCGTTCTGCAGATAAATATCAGACAGATCCGAAAGGTAGTATTTCATGTCGAGCCGCGGTATCAGTTCATATGCCTCGCTGCGGTCGAACGGTTCCGTCCCGGTTTCCGTCTCAAAAGATACGGATATCATGCCGCCGAAGACGGGGATCAGCTGACAGGACGACAGCGAAAGGCAGAGCAGTACGGCGAACAACGGCAATATAAACTTAATTTTCATGCTTTGCACTCCCGGTCGAGCAGATCGATAAGATACGCGAGCGTGCCGTCCTTGCAGTGGCAGGTCACTATATCCGCCATTTCGACCACCTTCGGCATACCGGAAGACGGCACGACGGCGACGTCGGCTTTTTTCAGCATATCGATATCGTTTTCGTAGTCGCCGCAGCAGTAGGTCGTGCAGTCGCCGAGGAATTTTTTGAGGTATCTGACCTGATTGCCTTTCGTCGCCTGCGGATCGAGCAGCTCGAGCAGCGTTCTGCACGACATCGACGAAGCGAATCTGCCGGGATAGTTCTCTTTAACGTATTCGTGCGCCGCAAGCACTTCTTCGTTCGTACCGATAAGCACGATCTTGTTCCAGCCGTCGCCCGGCATCCGATCGAACGGCAGAGTCTGAACGTTAGAAAAGTAATTTTTCAGATCGTTATATACGGGCGGATTCATCTCCGGAGTGAGAAAACCTTTTTTTCTGTTTATCCTTATACCCATCGTGGGGAACCGGCGGCGGAATTCGGCTAAAAACGGCAGAGCGAACGACGTGTCGATACATATCTCGTTTATTCTCGCATCGGTATCTTTATCGTAGAGATAACTGCCGTTCGCGAGCACCGCCGGCGCGTTTATCAGCTCGAAGAAGTCCGGCACGACGGCTTTCACTGCATATTCGACGCGTCCGGAGGCGAACGTGAAAAGCCCGCCCTCGGATTTGAAATATTCTATCGCTTCGTTGTTTTTCCGCACGCCTTCATCGGAACCGGTGTACGTTCCGTCAACGTCCGTTATTATGACTTTTCCTTTGAATTTCATATCTTCATCCTTTATTTTATGTCTATTCCGAGATCGGCGGCGGCGTAAAGCAGCTTTGACCGCAGACCTGAACTCATTGAGCAGAGAGGCGGCCGCACCGCGGCGGATATCAGCCCCGCCGCTTCCATTACGGTCTTTACCGGCACGGGGTTGGTGTCAAGGGCGAGCGCCTGCAAAAACGGGTAGAGACGGAAAAAAGCGTTTTTCGCTCCCTCCGCGTCGCCTTTTTCAAAACGCTCCGTTATCTCGCAAGTCAGGTCGGGCTCGATATTCGACGATACCGATACCGCGCCGGAAGCGCCGAGACAGAGAAAATGGTATAAAAGCGTATCGCTTCCGCAGAAGAACGGCAGCGAAGGCGCCGCCTGCATTTTTGCGGTGACGGAATTCAGATCCGTCGACGCCTCTTTGTATCCGGCGACGTTTTCGTGCTCTGAGAGAACTGCGAGCGTGTCGGCGGAAATATCGACTCCCGTACGCGAAGGGACGTTGTATATCACCACGGGCAGGGGCGAAGCCTCGGCGACGGTGAGATAATGGCGCAAAAGACCGCGCTGCGACGGCCTGTTATAATACGGCGTGACCGTTAAAACGAGATCGGCGCCGAGAGCGGCAGCGCGTTTGCACAGACCGACCGTTTTACCGGTATCGTTGCTGCCGCAGCCGACGGTCACCGTTTTGCTGTTGCCGAGAGCTCTGACCGCGAGCGAAATAAGCGTATCGCGCTCGTATTCGGTGACCGTCGGGGCTTCGCCCGTCGTACCGAGCACGACGACGCCTGACACGCGGCTTCCTTTCTGTATTCCGAGCAGACGCTCGAATCCGCCGGCGTCGATACCGCCGTAATCGAACGGCGTTACGATCGCGGTATGCACGCCGCCGGGCATCCGCTTTATCTTATTATCGGGCATATATAATCTCCGTAAAATTTATATTAAAGGTATTGAAAAATTCATTTGACCGCTGTATAATGAAATATACCGTCGGTAATATAATATGAACGGAGACGGCGACAGGTCACCGCAACGATTCTATCACAAATATCGGCGCTTGTCAAGAATAAATAGAAAACGGAAGTATGAAATGCACTCGGTACACGATTATTATTACGATCTCCCGAAAGAACTCATAGCGCAGAGCCCGTGCGACGTGCGCGACGCCTGCCGTCTGCTCGTCGCGGACAGAAAAACGGGAGAGATATCACATAAAATTTTCAGCGACGTCGTCGATTATCTCGAACCCGGCGACTGCCTCGTCATAAACGACAGCCGCGTGATACCGGCGCGCCTTTACGGCGTAAAAATACGAGAGACCGATTCTCCCGATCCGCCGTCGAACGTAGAATGTCTGCTTCTGAAGCAGAGAGAACTCGATCTCTGGGAATGTATAGTCAGGCCGGGCAGAAGGCTCAAAACCGGCGCGAAGATAGATTTTTCGGGCATTCTCACGGGGACCGTGACGGACGTCGAAGAGGGCGGCAACCGTCTGATCCGCTTCGACTACGACCGCTCCGACGGGCAGACGGTGTATTCCGTGCTCGACCGCATCGGAAAGATGCCTCTGCCGCCTTACATAACCGAGTCGCTCGACGATAACGAAAAGTATCAGACCGTCTACGCGAACGAACCGGGCTCGGCAGCCGCGCCGACGGCGGGACTGCATTTCACCGAAGAGCTTCTGCAGAAGATAAGCGATAAAGGCGTCGATATCGTACGTGTCATGCTCCACGTCGGGCTCGGCACGTTCCGCCCCGTCAAAGCGGAGTATATAGAAGAACACGTCATGCACTCGGAATTCTTCACCGTTACGAAAGACGCGGCGGAAAGGATAAACGCCGCAAGAGACAGAGGCAAAAGGATCGTCGCCGTCGGTACGACCTCGGCGAGAACGCTCGAGAGCGCCTCGGACGAACAGGGCGTCGTTCGTCCCATGAGCCGCGACACGGATATATTTATCTACCCGCCGTATAAATTCAAGGCCGTCGACGCGCTGATAACGAATTTCCATCTGCCCGAAAGCACGCTCCTCATGCTCATATCGGCGTTCTCGTCAAGAGAATTCATGATGCAGGCGTACGAAGAAGCGATAAGAGAAAGATACAGATTTTTCTCGTTCGGCGATGCAATGTTGATCCTCGACAGGATGAACGATGAATAAAAAGAGAGCCGAAAACCCTTGATTTTACGCGGTTTTCGGCTTTTCTCTATTCCTGCGCTTTGTACAAAAATTTGTGTTCCAGACCGTTTTTGAAGCGGATCGAGACGACTTTGCCGTTTTTTATGACAATTTTTTGAATTACCGAATTGATAAACTCTTTGATGACGTTTGCGTCGATTTTTCGGATCAATTTGTCGAACTCGATGTACCGTTTGTTCTGGAGCTGATGCGTCATAATGAATATCGAAGCCTTCGTCATAAACTCGTCGTCGGTCAGCGTGAAGTGCTCTGAGCTGGCGCGTTCGATTTCCTCCAGACGTTTGTCGATTGTAGAGATAGAGTCCTCCAGCGCCTTCTTCTCCAGCAGGTAGTCTCGCTCGGAGATCGCCTCGTCGTTGTACAGGTACAGAGATTTGAGACGAGCCAGCGCTCGTTCCTTCTTCCGCTTCTCGGCAGCGAGCAGATCACGCTCGTCTGCCGTTTCTTTGTCTGCCTCCATTGATCTGATCCTCTGCGACGTGTAGACGGCATCGGAAACACCGCGATGCAGCATCTCGTACATCTCGGTCAGTCCGACCTGCTCGATGTGATCGACGTCAGAGAACATATCGCCCCGTAACAGTTTACGCTCGAAGGTCTCGATAGGTGTCGATCTGCCGAAGTTGTTTTGAGCCTTCAGTATGTTCGATATGTAGTTGAGGACGAACGGAGCCAGAACGACGTCTGAGATGTACTTGTTCTCGCAGTCGTCGTAGCGCCGCTTCCGAGAACAGGCGTAGATCGACGGACGGTAGCCATCGGATCGCTCCCTGTCAATGGTGCTCTGCATCTGACTGCCGCAGTAACCGCAGTACAGAAGTCCAGCGAAGATGTGGACGTTCTTGCGGACGTACTTCTTTGCGCTTCGCCTGTTGCTTCTACGGTTGTTTTCGAGAATATCCAGAACGACGGCTTGACGCTCTGGAGTGATGATCGCAGGGTGATGATCCTCGACGAGCACCCAGTCAGCTTCGCTCTTGAGATGCTGGTTGCTGGAATTGCCGCCGCTCTTAGCCTCGTCGTGGTAGTTGTACCGATAGACGCCAGTGTAGAACGGATTTTTCAGTATTATGGAGATCGTCGTCGGGTTCCACGGTGATCCGCTGCGAGGCAGTATGCCCTTCTCGTTGAGCGTTCTGGCGACGAAGAGCAGAGACTGGTTTGCCTCGTAGGTGTCGTAGATCAGATTGATGACAGCAGCTTCGGTCTCGTTGATCGAGAACGTCGTTGTGTCCTTGTCGTAGTCGTAGCCGTATGGCACTCTGCCGCCGTTCCACTGCCCGTTTGTTGCACGAGCCAGCATTACGGCGGTGACGCGCTCGGAAGTCATATTCCGCTCCAGCTCGGCGAAGACGAGGATGATCTTCAGCATAGCCTCGCCCATCGCGCTCGAAGTATCGAACTGCTCGTTCTTCGACACGAAGGTGATACCGAGCTGTTTGATCTCTGCGTACATCTCGGCAAAGTCGAGCAGGTTTCTGCTGATGCGGTCGATCTTCCAGACACAGAGGTGCGAGAACTCGCCAGTACGTAGCCTTGCCATCATCTGCTGAAAGGCAGGGCGGTCTGTGTTCTTCGCTGAGTACCCTGCATCTTCAAAGACCTCGTACTTGTCGATCCCAAGAGCATATTTTGCGTAATTTATCAGCTCTTCGCGCTGTACAGGTAAACTATCCTTATCGACCTGATAAACCGTGGAAACACGCACATAAAGAGCCGCTTTTTGATCGGACAGCTTGTCCGTGATTGATTTTTGTTTCATAGAGCCTCCGAAAAGAACAGCCCGTCTTTCGACGGGATTGTTTTTGTTTTACCCTCTCCGCGCCGTTCGTTCTGCTTCGGAGTATATTGTGATGTCGTAATCGAAGGTCGAGTAGTCGCCAGCGGCTGCGTCTGGAGCCTTCGCTATGTCGCCCTCTGGCGCGTAGGTGCTTTGTGCGATGATGAAGTCGCCGTTGCTGACGTCATCGCCTGTGAAGAACAGGTAGACTGCGATGGCGTTCATCTTATGAGAAGCTGCGTACTTCTCGGTGATGTATTTGACGAGAGCCGTAACCTCGTTCTCTGTCATATTACGAGGAGGTGAGATGATGGCATACGTCAGGAAGACAGTTGACCGATATGACATCGAGACAAACTGCGGCTACGGCTGGGAGGCAGAAAGCAGCTATGACACGTACAAAGAGGCGAAAAGAGACATAGCTGGGTACAGAGAATACACGGCGCATTACGGTGGCTGCGCGAGGATCGTGCATCGTCGCGTCAGGAAGGAGGCAGTGAATGGATAAGATCAGGCTTTCGACAGCAGACATTGAGTTCATCCTCCAGTGGCGCGATGAACACAAAGACCTCGTTCGGCTCGGTATGAGTCCTCTGAAGGCTGTCAAGATCATCTGCTTCGAGAGCGGCTACACGATCACGGCAGTCAGAGAAGGCAAGCTGCTGAACTTCGGGATCAATCAGAACGGCAAGAGCCTCGGCAAGCTCGTGTTTGAAACGCTCGGCAACGGAATGTGCGAGCTGGTAAAGAATACGACGAAGCTCCAGAATGAGGATAGTCAGGCGGTACTGACAGTGTACTCGTCAGCGATGGCTCTGCTCGTGTTCGGAAGAGCAACGATCCAGCAGGATGAAAGCGATGTACGCGAAGTAGTCCCTCACAAGCCCAAAAAGACGTCAAAAAAGAGCAAACGAAATGGCTACACTTACATACTCGGCAGAAGCGGAAAAGAGCCTCATTTGATGGTAAAAGGCTCACACAGCAGTCCCAGTGGTATGTTCTCCGTCCGTGGACACTACCGCCATTACAAGAGCGGCAAGGTCATCTGGATCACAGAGTACACAAAAGGCTGCGGCAAGAAGAAAGACAAGACCTACAAGGTCGGAAAGAAGGATTGAGATGGAAGCAAAGAAATGGACTGACCTGTTGAGCAGCGCGGTGTACAGTCGTCTTGCAAACTGCTACTCAACGAAAGAAGACGTGCTCCCGCTTGCACAGGCACGGTGGGCGTGGTTGAAGCATATCAAGGCGACTGGCTACGTTAAAGAAGACGCACTTGTGTACGTGCTTGAGCTTCTCGATAGCAATTCGGTGGATATAGACCTGACGAGAGACGAGTACGACGATATTCTGAACAGCATCATTTGAGGAGGTGCGAAATGGACAAAAAGCAAGAGTACGAGTACATTCTGGAGTGCATCGAAGGCAGCGAAGACCTCGATGAGATGCTCGTGATGCAGCAGCTCCGTTGCCTGTGGACGGCGTTCTGTCTCCACCACAACCTCGATGTTGATACGCACGAGTATGACGTCAAGATGGACGAGATGTGGCAGGTTATGCAGGAAAACGAAAGCGCCCCGTACTCGTCGTTGGAGTTCGGGCGCTTCTACAATGCGATGAGCAAGTATTTAGTGTGAGGAGGGATCAGAATGATAGTTAAGCCGAAAAAAGAAGCAAAAGAGCTGCACCAAATGTTTGGAGATTTCTTCGGAATGTCAGTCGAACTGCACCTGCAAGACGGTCAGAAGTGGAAGGCGAAGAAATCTGCTGGATATTGGTGGCTTTCAAGAAAAGGTACTGGCTTGAGGTTGAGGCTGACTAATGCGGCTATGTGGAGACTGTTCGAGGAGGTGAAAGAAGATGTCTGACTGGAGAGAAGACTTGCTGACAGAGATTTGCGACTGTGGCTACGGAGACCTGTACCTGCTTGAAGACTGCGAGTACGATCTCGGTGAGATAGTCGAAGAGTGCCAGACGACGTTCGGCAACCTGAAGATCAACAACCTCGTGCGGACGATGTTCGACTTCGGACTGCGTGACATCGAAGATGCGATCAAGACCAGACTCGCAGAGTTTGATGACATCGTGGAAGAGAAAGGCAGGTTGTCGAAAGCAGAGATCGAAGAGCGAGACGCGCTGGAAACTCTGGAGCCGTTCGAGGATATGGCGTCGTTCCATAACTACATAGACACGCACATCTGGGTAGACGCGGAAGAGAAGGTCAACATCTACACGGCGTATATGCAGGAAGCCCTCAACCGCTTCTGCGAGATGACTGGCTTTGAGATCGGAACGGACTACGCGATCAGATAAGTATTGAAAAGTTCAAAAATTTGTGCTATAATACACCGAAGAGTGAAGACGGAGGTGCTTGACGATGAGCACAGAGCGTATGAATATCCTGCGTCCCGTGAACATAGGGGACGCGATGATGATAATATGAATGATCCGGCGTAAATAATTGAAAACTGACGGTCAAGGCGTTGCCGTGCTGAATTCACCTTCGTCAAACTTAAGGTGTCGGCAAAGCTGACGATCCGTGTGACGCGTACCGCGCCACCCTTGGGGATTCCCACCCAAAACAATAAGAATTCTCCTTATTCACTCGATCCGCAAGGATCGAATATCACACGGCGAAGCCGTATATCATTGCGGCGTAAGCCGCTTTGCCCCCAAGCCCCCTACTCCCTCCCAAAGTCGTTACACTTCCTTTGGGGCGCGGCAGGCTGGCGCGAAGTAAGAGGTAAAAGTGAATAGTGAATATGTTTATCGGCTTTTGCACAAACATAATCACGTCATTCAAACGACGTTTCAAGCCGCTTTCTTACGGTGATCACGCGCGCGGCGCCCCCCTTTACCGCGCGCGATCATTCGGCTGCGCCGAATGATCCGACCCTTACGTTTCGTACGTATCCCTAAACGGATCGCCGCCCCCCCTGAGAAAAAATTGCGGGGGGAAGGGGGTACGGGGGATTAAGGGGGTGGTGGGGGATCCCCCGTAAAAAGAAATATTCCTATTTCACCCGGTTCGCAAGAACCGGATTTCACCGCCAAAGGCGATTTCGCCGCGAAAGCGATTTCACTCGTCGGCGTTGCCGACGAATTTCACTGCGGCGCCTGGCGCCGGGGGGGGTGGGGAATCCCCCGTAAAAAGAAATATTCCTATTTCACCCGGTTCGCAAGAACCGGATTTCACCGCCAAAGGCGATTTTGCCGCGAAAGCGATTTCACTCGTCGGCTCTGCCGACGAATTTCACTGCGGCGTCAGCCGCTCGGGGGTGGGGGTTTCCCCGCAAGCGACGTGTCGCAGCGATATACGGCTGCGCCGTGTTGAATTCGCTTTCGGGAATTATGTGCAGGACGGTCAAAAAATTACCGGTGATTTTATCAATACTATTGACACGGAATAAAAGATAAGTATAATTATGTCAGAAACAAACAAAGAAAACGGTCTCAAAAGAAAAAAAGCCGTCATAATAGGCGGTCCTACCGCGAGCGGAAAGTCGGGCGTTGCGCTCAGGCTCGCTCTCAGGTTCGGCGGCGAGATAATCTCAGCCGACAGTATGCAGATCTACAGGCGCATGGATATCGGCACGGCGAAACCGAGCAAAGAAGAGCAGGCGCTTGTGCCGCATCATCTTATAGATATACGCGAGCCGTATGAGAACTATTCGGTCGCTGAATTCAACGCGGACGCGAAGGCCGCGATCGAAGACGCGCTTTCGCGCGGCAGGCTGCCCATTATATGCGGCGGCACGGGGCTCTATATCGAGTCGCTTTTGCATCCGACCGATTATACGGAAGGTTCGTCGGCTGACCCGGCGCTGCGGGCGAAGCTTATGAGCAAAGACGCGCACGAACTGTGGCTGGACCTCGAAAAGATCGACCCCGCGGCGGCAAAAAAAACGCACGAAAACAATAAAAAGCGCGTCGTACGCGCGCTTGAGATATACTGTACGACCGGCAAAACGAAGACCGAACTTGATGCAGAGCAGAAAAAATACGATCCCGAATACGACTTTCTGCTGCTTCTGACAGGCTTCGGCGATAGGGCGGAGCTTTACGCGGGGATCGACCGCAGAGTCGACGAAATGATCGCTGCCGGACTTGTCGAAGAGACGGAAAAACTGCTTGATAACGGCGATCTGCGCCCCGGCACGACGGCGTATCAGGCGATAGGATATAAAGAAATGTTCGGCGCCCTGAAGGGAGAGCAGACGCTTGAAGAAGCAAAGGCCGGGCTCAAACAGGCGACGAGAAATTACGCCAAAAGACAGCTTACGTGGTTTTCGTCTTACGGCGGGATAAAAATAAACGGTTATGAGGATGCGGAAAACGCCGTCAGGGCGTTTCTCGGAAAGTGAGCGGCATGGGAAACGGACTTGTCAAAAGAATAATCATATACATACTGTCCGGCGCGCTTGCGGTCGCCGTATCGGTCTATCTGATCTATCACATAGTCAAGCTGTTCAATACCGATATGGCGGTCGAGACCGTCGAGGCGGCGGAGCTTGCCGACGCGGTCACGGCGACGGGAGTCATATTCCGCAACGAGACCGTGTTGTACGGCACGCGCTACGGCTCGCTCGACAGACTTTTGTCTGACGGAGAACGCACGGCTAAAGATTCGGAGGTCGTGCGGATATACGAAAAGACCGGCGATTCCGACGCGGAGCTGGCTTTGATCGACCGTCAGCTCTCGATACTCGCGGAAAGCGGATCCGTATCGGACAATTCGACCAAAGCCGTCGACGCGGAGATAAACAGGCTCTATTATGCGGTCAGACAGAAGGCGGAAGACGGCGATTACGGCGGTATAACGGCAAAGCTCAAACGGCTGCTGATAAACATGAACCGCAGAGAAATAATAACGAACAACCGCGTCAACTTCAATTCCGAGATCGCAGCGTTAAAAGAACGGCGAGACGGCATCGTAAGGAGCGGCGGCGCGCCGATCGAGACGGTATATACGCCTATATCGGGTTACTTTATGTATGACGTCGACGGTTACGAACGCATACTGACCGCGGACGCGCTCAAAAACGCGTCTTACGCAGAGGTTAAGGAACTGCTCGACGCCAAAGCCGAGCAGAACGAGGCGACATCTTACGGCTACGCCGTGGGCAAGATCGCTCCTTCGGCGGAATGGTTCTTATGCGCCGGGCTCGATCTCAAGACCGCGATGGACCTCGAAGAGGGCAGAGAATACGGCGTCACGTTTTCGCTCTCTCCCGACCGGGAGATAAAACTGACGCTCGACAAGATCCTTACGGGAGCCGACGGCGCCGTTATAGTGATGTCGTCGACCGTGATGCCCGCCGATTTCAACAGCAGCAGAAAACAGACCGTTCAGATCAGATCCGAGTCCGTTACGGGGCTTCGCGTTCCCGTCAGCGCGGTAAGAGTGGACGAGAACGGCAGGCAGGGCGTGTTCATACTCAAAAATAACCGCACCACGTTCCGGTACATCGACGTGCTCGACAGTATCGAGGGATACTACATAGTAAGAGAGCTTCATCCGGAGGATGAAAACTACGCGCAGTATCTGCACAGAAACGACGTAATGATAGTGCGCGGCAAGAACCTCAAAGAACAGATAAATCTTCCCGAAGAGGAATCCACGGAATACAGAATTAGGATATTTGACTGAAAAGGAGCGTACACATGATCGAAAAAAGAGTTTCGCAGGCGGTGCTGGAGCTCGCAATGAGCACCGGCGCCGACTACGCCGAGATCTACGCCGAAGATACGACGTACGACTCGGTATCCATGGTAGCCGACTGCGTTGAAGCAGTCAACACGAGCCGCGACAAAGGCGCGGGCGTACGCGTATTTTCCGGCACGAATTCGGTGTACGCGTACGGCAACGGCACGGATGAAGAATCGCTTATGTCTCTCGCGTCGAAAGCTGCGGCGGCCGTCTCGGGCGTAAAGGGAGAGAACAGAGACGTTACTCTCGCCGAGCGCGATTTCGGCAAGGTCTGCCGTCAGACGTTACCCGTCTCCGAAGTGGCCAAGGCGGACCGGGTGAAGGCTTTGAAAGAAGCTTATTTCTCCGCAAAAGAGCAAAGCCCGAGAATAGTCCAGGTGAGAGGCATACTCAATTCGTACGTCAAGCACGTTTACGTCGCGAACAGCGAGGGTGTGATCGGTACGGACGAGAGACCTTATATAAGAATGTTCATCGTATCCGTCGCGTCGGACGGAACGGAAAACCAGGTCGGCACCGTCGGACCGGGAGCCGGAGCCGGTTTCGAGTTCATTCAGGGGCTCGATCTCAAAGCGATCGGCAAAAAAGCTTCCGACACGGCGCTGAAAATGCTCGACGCCGAAAAGTGCCCGGCGGGCAGGATGCCGGTCGTTATGGCGGGCGGCTTCGGCGGCGTCATATTCCACGAGGCGTGCGGCCACTCGCTCGAAGCGACTTCGGTCGGCCTCGGAAACTCCGTTTTCTGCGGCAAACTCGGTCAGAAGATAGCCGCAGACTGCGTCAGCGCGTGCGACGACGCGACGATAGCCGGCGAATGGGGTTCTCTCGCAATGAGCGACGAGGGTGAGAAAACGGAGCGTATAGTTCTTATCGAAAACGGGATCCTCAAAAACTACATGATAGACAAGCTCGGTTCGCGCCGTATGAATATGAGATCGACCGGCAGCGGCAGGAGACAGAGCTATGCGCTGGCTCCGACGTCGCGTATGTCGAACACATTCATATGCCCCGGCAAGGATAATATTGAAGAAATGATCGGCGGCGTCGACCTCGGACTTTACGCCGCGAGCATGGGCGGCGGCTCTGTCAACCCGGTCACGGGCGAATTCAATTTCAGCGTGAACGAGGGTTATATGATAAGAAACGGTCAAATAGCCGAGCCGGTGCGCGGCGCGACGCTGATAGGCAAGGGACACGAGATACTTTTCAATATCGACAGAGTCGGATCGGATCTGCAGCTCGGTCAGGGCATGTGCGGTTCAGTATCAGGTTCGATACCCGTAAACGTCGGCCAGCCGACGATCAGGATCTCTGAAATAACGGTCGGAGGTGAAGTCAAATGAGCAAACTCAACGAATTCTGCCGCACGCTCGGTCAGTACGCCGAAAAACACTGCGGCTGCGAATACGAGATAAGCGCCTCGTCCGGCGACAGTTTTGAAGTCAAAGTACTCGAGGGCGAGATAATCTCGTACAGCGTCAACGATTATACGAGCGTCTCCTTCAAGGTCAAAAAGAACGGCAAAATGGGTTATTCGTCCACGACAGCGCTTGAAGAAGACGGCATCCCCGCGCTCGTCTCCGCGGCGCTTGAAAACGCCTCGATAAACGAAAACCCCGACGAGCAGTTCATCTTCAAGGGAGCGGAAAGCTACCCGCATCCGAAGGTGTACGGCGAAGAGCTCGACGGTATCACCGCGGAAGAAAAAATAGAGATCGCAAAAAAACTTGAAATAAAAGCGAAACAGGCGGATCCGAGGATCAAAAAGGTCGAAGAGAGCGAAGTCGTTTCCGGCAGCGGTACCGTCGTGATAAGAAATTCCCACGGGCTCGATCTTTCCGAGACGTCGAATTTCATCTACGCGGTCGTCGTGCCGATAGCCGAGGAAGAAGGCAATATGAACAGCGGCATCGGTATCTGCGGCGGTTTCGACCGCGCCGCGATAGACGTTGATAAAGCGGTCGCAGACGGCGTTAAGGAAGCGGTCGACTTTTGCGGAGCCGGCTCGATGAAGAGCTCCGCGCAGCGCGTGATCTTCAGAAACAGCGCTTTCTGCGATATGATCAGCACGTTTTCGGGCATTTTCTCATCTGAAAACGCACAGAAGGGTCTGTCTCTGCTCGCCGGCAGAGAGGGTGAGAAGATCGCCGCCGAATGCGTGTCGTTTACCGACGACAGCACGCTGGATTTCGCGTTCGGTTCAAGATCGTTCGACTCCGAGGGAGTTCCGGGTCAGAGGACCGAGGTCGTCGAAAACGGCGTTCTCAAAACCCTTTTATACAACCTCAAGACCGCAAACAAAGCCGGCGTGAAGTCTACCGGCAACGCGTCGGGCGGCGGCGTGTCGGTCACGAATTTCAGTCTGCGCCCCGGCGAGCCGACTCTCGGAGAACTCTGCGAAAAAGCGGGCGAGGGCTTCATTATCACCGAAGTATCCGGTCTGCACGCGGGCGCGAACGCCATGACGGGCGATTTCTCGCTCATGGCGAAGGGCTACAGATTCGAAAACGGCGGCAAAGACAAAAAGCCGGTCAAAGGCGTGACGGTTTCGGGCAACTTTTACGAGCTTCTCAAAAACGTCGAAGAAGTCGGATGCGACGTCTACGTCAATATGTTCGGCAGAGCCGTTTCATCGCCTTCCGTTCTGCTTTCGGCGCCTATGTCGATAGCCGGAGAATGATATGGAATACCCCGACATAAAAGCGAATATAGAAGAGATCCGGCAGAGGCTCGAACACATATCCGGCGGCAGGACCAAACTGCTCGCCGCGACGAAAACGGTCGATCCCGACAGAATAGCGTACGCGGTGAACGAATGCGGCGTCAAATATATCGGCGAGAACAGAGTGCAGGAGCTGCTTGAAAAATACGACCGGATAAAAGATCTGCCCTGCGAGATACATTTCATCGGCACTCTTCAGAAAAACAAGGTGAAATACATCATCGACAAGGTGTCTCTGATACATTCGGTCGACAGCATATCGCTCGCCGAACAGATAGGGCGCGAAGCGGTAAAACGCGGGCTTGTGATGAACGTTCTGTGCGAGGTCAACATCGGATACGAGCCGAGCAAATCGGGCTTTCTGCCCGAGGAAGTGCCGGCGGCGTTCGACAAAATGCTGCAGATAGACGGCATAAGACCGCTCGGACTGATGACCATGGCGCCGATTTGTGAAAATAAAGAAGATTATTCTGAATTTTTTAATAAAACTTACCGTTTGTTTATTGACAATTCGGTAAAAAAGATAGATAATAGATATGAACCGATATTATCGATGGGAATGTCCGACAGTTTTGAAGCCGCGGCGCGCTGCGGATCAGGCATGGTGAGGATAGGCTCGGCGATATTCGGACAAAGAATAAAAAAATAATTTTCAGAAAGGATATACTGAAATGGGATTCTTGGATAAGCTCAAAGACAAATTCAAAGACGGAGTATTCGACGACGAGGATGAAGAATACGAAGAAGCCGAAGAAGAGGAAGAGGAGGTCGTGACCGCCGCTCCTGCGAGAAAAGCCGAGCCCGCGGTTAAGGAAACGCCCGCCCCGAAGAGCGCTCCGGCGGCAACGCCCGCCGTTAAGATCGACGGCGCCGCTCTCGAACTGAAGGTCGTAAAACCCGAAAGATACGAGGACGTACCGCAGATCGCCGATCATCTTCTCAACCGCCGCACGGTGGTGCTGAATCTCGAGTCGAGCAATAAAGAGATGTCGAAGAGAATAATCGACTTTCTTTCCGGCGTGGCTTACGCCATCGACGGCAAGCTCTCGAACGTCGCCGTGAATACATACCTGATCACGCCTTCGCACGTATCGGTCACCGGCGAAGATCTCTCCGCAAAAAAGGACACCGAAGCGGAATCGTTTGATTATCCCGAAGACTGATCCGACAGAGGCTGGCGGTTCTCATGGATCTGGTTATCGCGATTCTGTCAAGAGCAGTATACTTTTTTCTCTGGGCGATAGAAATAGCCATTATGGCGCGCGTCATCCTCGGGTTCATCATGCCCGAGGATGACTCCGCCGTTACGAGCGTGCTCTGGTTTATCACAGAGCCTTTTCTGCTCCCCTGCAGAATGCTGCTCGACAGATTCAACGTCGGAGGCGGGATGTTCGATTTCTCGCCCGTTCTGGCGACCCTGCTGATCACGCTGGTCACGATCATACTTCCATAACGCGGAGTTTTATATGGCAACGAACGATTACAGAAAGAAAACCTTCAACCGCGCGATGCGCGGTTACAATACCGAAGAGGTGGACGAATATATCGAATATCTCTCGGAGAGGCTTGAAGAGCAGAGGCGCGAGAACTTCGAGCTCGAAAACAAGCTGAAAGCCGCGCTCGACAAAAACAAGGAATCGAGCGCCGAAGAAAACGAAATAAAAAACACTCTGCTGCTCGCCAAGCGTGCCGCTGACAAGATCGTTTCCGACGCTCAGACTCAGGCCGATCTTCTGTTCTCGACCGCGAAGGAGAATACGGACAGAGTTCTTCGCTCGTTCCGTCAGTCTGTCGCGCAGGAAGCGGTCGTGCTCGAAAAGCTGAAGCGCGCCGTCGCCGATATGCGTGAGATCATCTACAGGCAGTATCTGAAAAACATCGAACAGCTTGAAGAGCTCGCGCCGAAAAGCAAATACGAAGAAGATCTGCTCGAGGTCAAAACCGCCGATTACATACGCGCCGTGGTCGAGGGCATGAAGAACGACGTCGAGACTTACAAGCCCGAAGAACCGTCCAAACAGGAAGAACCGGCGGAAGACGCGTATACCATAACGCGCACCGCGGGCAGGACCGGCGCGAAGAAGTACAGGGTGGCGTCGGTACGCGATACGATCAAAGAACTCAACAAACAGATACTTTCGGACGGTCTGCCGCCTGACGAATCGGGCAAACTGATAGACGGCGACGAGATAGTTTCAAAAGACGCCGACATACGTCAGCCCAAGCGCGAACTGCATAAGCGCAAAAAGCCGAAGCGCAACGACATATTCGATACAGAGGGCGACGAATGAAGCTGAAGATAAAAGAAAACCTGCCGCGCTTTGCACTGTGGATGCTCGTATCTGCGGCGCTCGTCGCGATAGATCAGGTGACGAAAACGCTCGCGGTGAATTATCTTAAACAAAGCCCGATAAACAACTTCATACCGTACGTCTTCAATCTCGTCTATACCGAGAACAGAGGCGCGGCGTGGGGCATGCTCGCCGATCAGAGATGGATATTCATAACCGTGTCGACCGTCGCCGTTATACTGATAGCTTTCGCGCTGCTTGTCTGGGCGAAAGAAAAACCGGTGTTCTGCGTCAGCCTCGCTCTGATATTCGCCGGCGGCTTCGGCAATATGATCGACAGGGTGAGCCTCGGTTACGTGGTCGATTTCATACAGTTCGCGTTCTTTACGTCTTTCCCGGTATTCAACGGCGCTGATTCGTTCGTCACGGTCGGCGGCGTAATGATGATATGCTATATCCTGTTCACGAAAGACAACGTGTTTTTCAGAAACGATAAAAACAAGAAAAAAGATAATGAAAGCTGAACAAACGGCAGCTGTCGCGCCGGAACAAGCCGGAAAACGGTTCGATCAGGCGGCGGCTGAAATATTCAACATAACAAGAAGCGCCGCAATCACCTATATAGGGAGCGGCGCTTTGTCGCTTAACGGCAAACCGGCGAAAAAGAACACGCCGCTCAAAGAAGGCGACGTCATAACGTTCGACCGGCCCGATCCGGTCAAACCCGACGCCGAACCGGAGGACATACCGGTGAAGATAGTTTATGAGGACGAGTATCTCGCAGTCGTAGACAAACCGAAAGGCATGGTCGTTCATCCCGCGCCGGGCAACTATACCGGCACGCTCGTATCCGCTTTGCTTTATCAGATGCAGGGGCGGCTTTCGGGCATAAACGGAGTCGAGCGGCCGGGTATAGTCCACCGTATCGACAAAGATACGAGCGGCCTTCTGATCATTGCAAAAAACGACGAGGCGCATTTAAAGCTTGCCGAACAGATAAAAGAGCATACTTTCACGCGCATATACGAGGGCATCGTCGTCGGCAGACCGAAAGAAGATTCGGGTTCGGTCTGCAAATCCGTCGGCAGAAATCCGAAAGACAGAAAGAAAATGGCGGCGGGCGTGTCGAACGGCAGAGAAGCGCGTACCGACTATGAGCTGATCGAGGCTTACCGCGGCTTTTCGCTTCTGCGTTTTACGCTTTACACGGGCAGAACGCATCAGATAAGAGTCCATATGAGCTCGATCGGCCATCCGCTGATGGGAGATACGGTATACGGAGCGGGGAACACCGCTTTTGAAAAAAAACACGCCGACGTACTGCAGGGGCAGTGTCTACACGCGAGGTATATCGGCTTTACGCATCCCGTAACGGGCGAGTTTATGGAATTTGACGGCGGCAGACCCGATTATTTCGAGAAGATCATCGGATTTTTGAACGAAAACGGATGAAGAATTTATTATAATTTAACTTAAATTATCCGCAGGCGTGATTTTTTGTTAATAATGATATGGTAAAATACTATTGATCATTAGAAGAAAGGGTATGCTTTTATGAGTACCGATAAAAGCAGATGTATAATAATAACGGCTGCGATCGTCATTCTCGCTCTGGCGTTCGCCGTTTTGCGTATAGTCATTGCGGTCAATTATTACGACGTGTCGGAATCGCTTTATACCGCAGACGCGAAAAACGTAGTCGGCATAGTGAGAGCCGTTTTCATCTGCAGTCTCGCCGCGCTCGGCGTCATGGCGTTCGTTCTTACGCCTAAAAGAAAATTCGACGAACTGCCGGAGGCTTCGCACGGCGTCGTGTTCACCGGTTCGCTCTGCGGTTTTATGTTCATCTCGTCGGTCGTGCTCGAAACGGTGTATTTCTTTGCCGACGTGAAAAAGTCGTCGGGCAGGGCGGTGTTCGTTCTCTTTATCCTTTCACTCATATTTGCGGCGCTGTCGAGCCTTTACTATTTCCGCGCGGCGTCGACGACGTTTATGAAAAAGCTCAATTACCGCGTGTTCTGCATAATGCCTCCGCTGTGGGCGGCGTGCTACGCGGTGACGATATATTTCAGCAAGAATACCGTCATCAACAGTCCCGAGAGGATGATAATACAGCTGTCCGTAATAATGATAATGCTCTACACGGTATCGGAGGGACGTTTTCATTTCGGTATAGCCAGACCGAGGCTCCACGTCGCCCTGTCCGCCGTGGCGGTGGTGGTTATAATCACCGCGTGCGTTCCGAACTTTCTTCTCACGGCGTTCTGGCTTCTGCCGTTCTCGTCGGATACAGTCTTTTCGGTACTGCAAGTCGGCGTCGCCATGTACGTTTTACAGAGAATGATCTCGGTCATAAACGCAAGACCCGTCGAAGAGTAAAATCAACTGAATAATGTATAACGGTCTGACGCATTCGCATCAGACCGTTTTCTGTCAGTGGAAGCGCGCCGGGGCTGTTCGGAGATGTTTCTGCCGGTCAAAATGATATACAGCCTGAGGCTGTATGATATACGGCTTAAGCCGCATGATATCGGGCAAAGCCCGATGATATACCGCAAGCGGTATTAAGGAGTCGCTTTGCGACGTTCTTTGCGGCTTCGCCGCCCTTGGGGGTTAGCCCACCCCTCCGGCGCGATAAATCGCGCCAACCCCCAAGCCCCCTTTCCCCTCCCACGACTTCGTCGAGGGGGCCACGCGGCGCCCCCTGAAGAATTTCTCAAATCGCGGGGGGAAGGGGGTACGGGGGATTTAGGGGGGAAGGGGGAATCCCCCGAAACGAAAAATCAGCACGGACGTTATACGGAGGTCGTAGGGGCGATTCACGAATCGCCCGTTATAAAAAACGTACAGAGAATAAAGATTTTATGTAACCGTTCGAAACGGGAGCGGAGACCGCTCCCCTACGGCGCGTAAACTGATCGCCCATCTAACCCGATCATTCTTGGGGGTTTCCCACCCCTCCGCTCGCATACGCTCGCCAACCCCCAAACCCCCTTTCCCCTCCCACGACTTCGTCGAGGGGGCGCGGCGCAAGTTCGAGCGGAGTCTTCACCGGCGACGATATTAACCGTATAACTGAAAACTCCGGGCTCGCGGATCGAACGGGTTCGGAGTTATGGTCTTAATTTATATCTGCCTCAGTTATCAAGCAGAGCGATGAATTCTTCATCGGAATAATCTGTAAGCGTCACCGATTTGACTTTGCCGTGCAGAGCTGAGGCGCTTTTTGCTTTTACCGACGAAAAATCGTCGGCGTGGCCGTACGCGTATTTTCCGTCGTACGTTTCAAACAGCACGTTTACGGTACCGCCGATACGCGAAGCGGCGTCTTTTTCGTTTATTTCGCGCTGCAGATCCGCAAGCTCGGCGGCGCGGCGCGATTTTACGTCCGGCGGTATCTGACCCTTCATAGCGGCGGCTTCCGTTCCCTCGCGCGCCGAAAACGGAAAAATATGGGCGTGTATGAGATTTGCAAAGCACAGAAATTCTTTCGTTTTGTTGAAATCTTCTTCGGTCTCGCCGGGAAAACCGACGATGATATCCGCCGAAAAGCGCACGCCCTGAATGTTTTTTCTGCACGCTTCTACGTTTTTATAAAGCGTCTCGGCCGTGTATCTGCGCTTCATCGCGGCGAGTATTTTTGAGCTGCCGCTCTGTACGGACAGGTGAATATGCGGCATGAATTTTTCAACCCTTGAAAGAGCCGCTGACACATCGGGCTTAAGCCACGCCGGATCGACCGAGCCGAGGCGCAGTCTGCCGGGAGTTTTGCAGCCGTTGGTCTTCATCAAAAGCGACAAAAGATCCGTGCCCGTGTCTCTGCCGTACGCCGCCGTTTCGATACCGGTCAGCACCGCTTCGGGGTAACCGGCGTCGTAAAGCTTCGCCAGCTCGGCCAGTATGTCTTCCTCCCCGCGCGACACCACGCCGCCGCGGGCTTTTCTTATAAGGCAGTAAGCGCATCTGCCGTCGCAACCGTCTTCGATCTTTACAAACGCCCGCGTTCTGTCGGTATGCGGCGCGTAAAGCGGCTCGTACGGCAGCTCAGACGGGTCTGATACGCATATCTTTCCGACGGTTTTGCCCGACGCGAACGCCTCGGCGGCGGCGATGACTTCGGTTTTGTTTCTCGTGCCGGCGACGAAATCGACGTATCCGGCGACCTCTTCGGGTCTGACCTGACTGTAACAGCCGCAGACGGCGATGAACGCGTCGGGATTCTGCGCTTTTAGCCTGCGTATTATCTGCCGCGATTTTCTGTCACTTTCGGCGGTCACGGTACAGGTGTTGATTATATAGACGGAGCAGATCTCCGTCGGTTTTCTTATATCCCAGCCGCGCATGAAAAGCTCGTTTGCCATCGCGTCGCTTTCATACTGATTGACGCGGCAGCCGAGCGTGTATATCGCGGCGGTCTTTTCTGTCGTTATCATTGTTTTGCTCTCATGCGTTCGATTTTCTCCTCATCGGGCGTCACCACGGCTGAATAATTGCGCGAGTACGTGACGAAGCCCGGAGCGGAGTTCGGCGGTTTTTTTACGTATTTTACCTGGGTATAGTCGACCTCGACGTTCTCGCCGCCTCGTTTTGACGAGTAATACGCGGCTATCTCCGCCGCGGCGGTGAAATCCTCCGCGGGCGGTTCTTCGTCTCTCTGCACGAGTATGACGTGACTGCCCGGCGCGTTTTTGACGTGGAAGAACCAGTCGTATCTGCCGGCGGTCTTCAGCGTCAGATATTCGTTCTGCGTGTTGTTTTTGCCTGCGTAAACGTCGTAACCGTTATCCGTCACGAAATGAGCCGGCTTCGGCTTTGCGGGCTTTTTCCTCTGATCGGACTTCATTCTCGAAGCGTAGCCCGTTTCATATAGCTCGGCGCGGATCTGCGAGAGGTCTTCTTCCGTCTCCGACCGCATGAGCGCATCTTCAACTGTCTTTATGTATTCAAGCTCTTTTTCGGACATTGCGACGCGTTTTGTCAGCTCTTCTTTCGCGGTCTTCAGCTTCGAATATTTTTTATAGTATTTCTGCGCGTTCTGCGACGGCGAAAGGCGTACGTCGAGCGGTACGTCGACCTTTTTCGGCTCCTCCGAATAATAGTCGTCGAGCGAGGCGGACGACGCGCCGCGGGCGATCCGCCCGATATTCGCGGTTATGAGGTCGCCGTACAGACGGAAAGTTTCCGCGTCGCCGCAGGCCTGCAGATCCGTATGTTGATTCGCTATCTTCTTTTTGATCCTCGCCTCCGACGTGCTTATTATCCGCATTATGTCGGCGCCGCGCTGTTTTATCCGCTCGTTTTCTTCGCGCTGACGGTAAAACGCGTCTATACACGTCGATATATCGTCGAAAAACGCGGCGTCGAAACCGGCTCCGTACTGCTTTATCTCAAAAGCCGAAAACTCGACCGGTTTTTTGCCTTCATAAATTATGCACGGGTGAAAATCGCCGTTCTTCGTGTCTGAAACGATCTTGCCGAATACCGCGTACAGAGCCGATACGTGCTCTGCCACGGGCTTGCCCGAACAGCGCGCGGTATGAGCCGCCTCGCGCGAGAGCAGAGGAGAGAAGCCGCGGAACGCTTTTAAGAAAAACGAATCTGCGTCGGCTCCGCCGAACTTTTCAGCCGCGGCATAAAAATCTTCTTTTGAAACTTCCGTCGGTATCAGTTTATCCTGAGGCGGCGGCGCTTCGTATTTCATACCCGGCAATACCTGCCGTTTCGACGAAGTCGTCATGTCGACCGGCTTCACCGCGTTGATTATCCTGCCGGATTCTTCGGTGAGTATCACGTTGCTGTATTTGCCCATTATCTCGGCGTAGAGATATTCTTTTTTGACGTAGCCGAGCTCGTCTGTCGTATCGAAGCCGATCTTTATCACGCGCTCGAAATCGGGCTGTGTGACGCCGGTTATCCTCGCAGACGTCAGATGCTTGCGCAGGTGCATACACAGCGCTCCGGGATCGGCGGGATTGTCTTTGACCGTGGCGGTCAGATGTACTTTCGGGATGTTCGAAGAAGCGGAGAGGCACAGCCTTACGTTGTCCCTGTCCGCCGTACGTATCAAAAGAACGATCTCGTCCTGCGACGGCGCGAGCACGCGCTCGACTCTGCCGCCCGAGAGCTTGTTATTCAGCTGATGCGCGACCGCCGCGGCGGTGAATCCGTCATAGGGCATTATCCGTCTCCTTATATATCTCCGTATCGAACGAGCCGATCTTTGATACGAGGTCCGCAAGCGCGCTCATCGCGGGGAATTCCGTTTCATAGTGGCCTGCGCAGATGACCGACAGACCGAGTTCCTTTGCGTCGAGCGTTTCGTGGTAGCCGAGCTCGCCGCACAAAAGCAGATCCGCGCCCGCGGCGATCGCCGGAGCGGTCATACCCGAGCCTGAGCCGGTGCAGACGGCTATTGTACCGATCTTTTCTTTCGCTTTCGAGGCCGATAAATGATCCGGACCGAGCGTTTTTCTGACTTTTGCGGCGAATCTGTCAAAAGACGTCTCTCTTATTCTGCCGCATATGCCGACCTCTTCGCCGGCAGGACCGAACCTCACCGCGTCTTTTATACCGAAAAGTTCGCATAATACGGAATTGGTGCCGCCGTCAACGGCGTCGAACCTCGTGTGAAAACTCATGTGAGCGATGCCGTAAGAGATCAGTTTAAGCGCGCGGCGCGAAACGGCTCCCGAGCCGTTAAGTTCACCGAGAGGACGGAAAAGCAGCGGATGATGCGTTATCACCGTATCGAATCCGTTATCTTTTGCGTATTCTATGCAGGAAAGCGTCGGATCGAGCGCGAAAAGCACGCGTTTGCTCTCGTGGCAGGGCGACGGCAGAACGGATAACCCGTCGTTATCCCAGCTGCAGCAGAGCTGTTTCGGTATCGCTGCCGATATTTTATCGTAAAGTTCAGACGTTTTCATATTCTGTCTCCCTTAACATTTCTTTCAGTTCGTTTATGATCTGCGTCTCTTTAGAGACGTCCGATGTCTTCGCTTTGAATATTTTTTCGTATTTCGATATACTGCGCTTCAAGAGGGTCCTGAAAGCTTCGGTATATTCCGCGCTTTTAACCGACGCCCGCCCTACGGCGAGTTCCGCCGCGGAAAGAACGTACGGCACGCCGGTATAATACGCCGAGATCACCTGATAAACGCGGCCGCTCTCGACCGGCACCGCTTCGCGCTCGATCTGAAAACCGGACGAGCAGAGATACTCCCTGAGCTTATCCTGCGAGGTCATCGGCTGAAGTATCAGATGCACGCCGCCGTTTTTTACAAACGGCGCGCGTTCGATAATGTCGGCGATCAGCTCACCTCCCATGCCGGCGATTATTATATCGTCGGGCGCGTATTGTTCTATACCGTCGAGACCGTCGGTAAGAACGAGCTTCACTTTGCCGGTAAGTCCCGCCGCCTCTATGTTGTCGCGCGCTTTTGACAAAGGCCCCGGGCGCACGTCGGACGCGACGGCGAATACCGCTTTGCCGAGGCGGAGAGCCTCGGTCGTTATGTATGCGTGATCGCAGCCGATATCGGCTATCCTCGCGCCGTCTCTTATCAGTGAAACTATGCAGTCAAGTCTTGTTTTTTTCATCGGATCATAAAACCGGGGAGCTGTTGAGTATCAGCTCCCCGTTCGTATTCTCAGTTGCCTATTTCTCTCGCCGCTTCGTATATGAGCATCTTGCGCTCCGCGCGTTCGTCGCAGATCGCTTTCATCTTTGCATATTCTTCGGGCGGTATCTTTGAAAGTTCTTCTTCGGAGAGGTTGCCTTTGAACATCTTGTCGACCGTCAGGGCAAAACCGATGTCCATCGATACTATCGAGCCGTTTCTCTCGCAGACGACGAGGTTGCTCTTGCCGGCGAGCAGTTCGTCAACGGCGAATTTGCCCATCAGCGAAGCCGTCAATCTGTCTTTGAGCGTCGGGCATCCGCCGCGCTGTACGTGACCGAACCGTGTGAAACGCGTTTCGATGCCGGTGCGCGCTTCGATGCGCTTTGCAAAATCTTCGGCGAAATTCTCTTTGCCCTCGGCGACGATGACGATGAAATTGCGTTTGCCGTTCTTACGCGCTTTGAGCATTCTCTGTATCGCGTCTTCTTCGTCAAACGGTATCTCGCGCACGACTATCGCTATCGCGCCCGTGGCGAGACCTGTCTGCAGGGCTATATCGCCCGCGGCGCGTCCCATAACTTCAACGACGTTGCAGCGCGCGTGCGATTCGCACGTATCGCGGAGCTTGTCGATGAGCTGGAGAACCGTGTTCATCGCCGTGTCGAAGCCTATCGTATAGTCGGTCGACGAAATATCGTTGTCTATCGTGCCGGGTATGCCGATGCACGGTATGCCGCGGATCGTGAGATCGGTCGCGCCGCGGAACGTGCCGTCGCCGCCTATCGCCACGATACCGTCGATCTTGTTCTTTTTGCAGACCGCAATGGCTTTCGCCATACCTTCTTCGGTCTTGAATTCGACCGCGCGCGCCGAATAAAGCACCGTGCCGCCGCGCGAAATGATGTTTGAAACGTCGCGCATATGGAACAGCTTCATATCGTCGTACATGAGTCCGTCGTAGCCGTTGTATATGCCCATGACTTTTACGCCGCGCGCAAGAGCCGCGCGGGTAACGGCGCGGACCGCCGCGTTCATGCCCGGAGCGTCGCCTCCGGACGTAAGTACGCCTATGCGTTTGAATTTTTTAACGTTATTATTTGCCATATTATTGCACCCTTGGATATGATTTAATATATGATATTTTATCACATATTTCGTCGAATGCAATACGGTTTACAACAATTTAAAAAAATTTTATCATTTTCGCTTAAATGTTTCGCGCAAAAACTCCAATATTTTGAATTTTATGACATATTTTTCCGATTCGGAATCGCTTATAATGTCTATTTCGTCCTTAGTGAGCCCTGCTGAGACGAGTTTCTGCCCGCGGTCTTTAGCCGCGCCGATGCAGAGGGGAGGGAAAAGTACGCACCACCAGTTCTGCCCGGCGCCTTCTCCTATGACGATGCGGACTGAATAATAGTCGCCGGCGGGCAGAGTTATTCCGTCGTAACACTTTTCCGGATACGTTTCGACGCCATAGACAACGGTGATCTCATATTCTTTTCCGGCTTCTTCGATCACCGCTTTACACGCGTCCGTAAGAGCCGTTTCGTTTGCCTGCAGAATCTGCTTAGACTGTTCGAGCGTCGCGTCGGCGGAGATGAAACCGTCCATGCATTCAAGCGCCGCGTCGCGCACCTTTAGCTTCAGCGCCTGATCTTCCTCGCTGTCTGAATTTGCGATGACGTGCAGGCGGATTATCTTGTCGTACAGTCCCACCTCGCCGTTGACCGGCGCCGCGCCGCTCAATATCGCCGTAAGTAAAACGAGAGACGTAAAAATAACAAGACCTTTCATTTTCATGATTTTTTCTTCCTTTCTTTTTTTCATATTGTCGGCGCAAAATGAGATTTTTATTCAGCAGAGATGAAAAGTAAAGGTCTTTTCGGTCGGCAGATGACCGATAAAAAACGTTTATATAAAAAAGATACATATCGTAACTGTCTGTGAGCAAAAGAATTTATATATTGAAATATATTTGTAAACGCTGATTCGCAAAGGTTTTCTTCACCGATATCAATAGAAAAATCCCGCGGGCGGATCCCCCGCCCCCCGCCGCCCGCGGCGCTGCGCGCAACGGAGGTGAAGAAAACCGACGCGACTAAAAAATAAAGGTATTTATAATTTGATTTTTTTACGTTTTTTCAGTTAAAAACACAAAAAAGAGGTTGTTTAATCGCCTATAATATCGGCGAGATTTTTAAACAACCCCTTTACAGCTTTGCGTAAAAACATCAAAGTCCACTATTCGTGGAATTTTTCTACTGACATACCACTTCGCGGTTATTTACAAACGCTTTTCGGTGTGGTATAATACTTTCAGAAAGCGAGGTGCGAGCATGGATATCTGTCTTGGAAACAATTTGAAAAAACTGCGCAAAGCGCGGGGAAATACGCAGGAGGAACTTGCGAGGTACTTGGGGATCTCGGTACAGTCAATCAGCAAATGGGAGTGCTGTGACGGAATGCCCGACATCACACTTTTGCCGAGGATCGCAATCTTCTACGGCGTGACTGTCGATAGCCTGCTTGGCGTTGATGAGGTAGTGCGCGCAGAGCGCATACGGCAGATCACCGAGGAATACGGAAAAATCAGAGAACGACCGACGCCCGACGGACTGCCTGACGTCGATTATCATCTTGTCGAAGGCATTAATTTTCTGCGCGCCGCTGTGCGCGAACTGCCTGACTGCTGGTTCTTTTGTCAACTTCTTGCGTCGGATTTGTGGCAGTATGCGACAAAACTTGGGGACGGCGAAAAGACTGCCGTCCTTTCCGAAGCGGAAACGCTCTGCCGCTTGATCCTGCAAAACTGCAAGGAAGACCGCTATCGCCATTGCGCGAATGAGATCCTTTGTCTTGTATTGCACGAGCAGGGAAAGCAGGAGGACGCGCTTGCTCTTGCCCGCTCACTGCCCGACGCGACCGGCACCAAAGATTTTATGCTCACCTTTCTGCTTGACGGAGAAGAATTGCAGAGACAGCTTTACGTTTGCTCCGAAATCTATCTGCGCACGCTCTACCGGTGTGTGAAAAGGTACGATGAACTGGGTTTTGACCACGCACTGCTCCAAAACAATGAGTTTCGGTTTTGGTTTGAGGAAATTCAAAGGATTTGCTTGTAGGAATTAAGTAAAACATAATTTAGGCGGGGATCACTCCCCGCCTCGCGCCGTTAATAATAAATGATTTCGTTTATATGAAAAGTCGGAGCATTTGTCCGTTATTTTGTGAAATCCGGGAAATCGACCGTTTTGCCTTCTTTTATCGATTGAGCGGAGAGGGGAGTGACAGCCATCCACGCCGCGGCGTCTTCGACCGTGATCGGGAAAGGTCTGCCTTCGAGCAGACAGCGGGCGAATTCGTCGTAGACGAGAAAGTCCATGCCGCCGTGACCGCCGCGAACGCCGTCGTTCAAAAACTTCTCCCATACGGGATGCTCGTATTTTTTCAGATATTCCTCTGCGTTGTTGTAGTGCTTTATCCAGTCGAAGTGATCGTATATCGTAAAATCTGTGTCGAGATAAACGTAGTTGCCGTCCTCGCAGTACATTCCGCGCGTGCCCTGTACGACGAAATTGCGGCTGTACGGGCGAGGCAGAGTTGTGTCGAGCGTCAGCGTGACGAGCTGACCCTGCGAGCATTTGATGACCGTTTTGACGACGTCGCCCTGCGAAAACGGATACGTTATAAATTCTCTGTTGACGTCTTCGTGCAGCGCCGCGTAATCGTTCAGCCCCGCGGCTTTGCTTGAAAACGAGCAGAGCGAAACGAATCTGTTCGAGCGGTTTATGTCAAGCACCTGCGCTATCGGTCCGAGATCGTGCGTCGGGTAATTCTCGCAGTTTCTGTGCTTGTAGTTTTCGAGCCGGTAATGGCGGTTCTCGGCTCCGAAAAGCACTTCGGTGCGCAGATCGTGGCGGTAGCCGCCCTCGCAGCTTATCACCTCTCCGAAAAGTCCGAGCTTCACCATGTTCATCACGAGCATCTCGTATCTGCCGTAACAGCAGTTCTCGAGAAGCATGAACGGAGTTTTCGTCTCTCTCTGAACTTTTACAAGTTCGAAGCAGTCTTCGACCGAATACGCGCCGCCGACCTCGCAGCCCACGGCGATACCGCGCTTCATCGCTTCTATCGAAGCGGGGAAGTGCTCTTCCCAGCCGGTTATTATCATCACGGCGTCAAGCCCCGGCGTATCGAGCAGGGCGCGATAATCCGTAAAACGCAGAACGTCTTTACCGGTCAGTTTCTTTATCAGTTCCGCCGCCGCGTCGGTCCTGTCTTCGTATTTGTCGCATACGGCGATCATTTCATAATTGTCCATGCCGCAGAGCTGTTCGACCATATAATAGCCGCGCGCTCCGAGCCCGATAAGTCCGACTTTGATCTTTTCCATATCAGTTTCCTTTCAGTCTCGCGCAGAGAATATTTTCATAGAGTTTGCCGTCGTTCGTAAAGTAGTTGTATGACCGGCAGCCGCCGGCGCATATGTCGCCGTATTCGCATCCGGCGCATTTGCCGGTCAGCATCGACGGCTTGAATTTTCTGTTGTACGCAAACGAGTTTTCGTCTTCCCAGATATCCCGCAGGGAACGCTGTCTCAAATTCCCTTCGATGAACCGTTCGTCGTACATCGATTCGCACCCTCTGACGTTGCCGACGCTGTCTATGCCTACCGTCGTCAGCCCCGCCGAGCATCCGTCGAAGTAAGCGCCGGCTCTGCCGCGCAGATACGGCTCGTTTTCGGTAAAATATCCGATGTTGTCGGCGATACCGACCGCGAAAGGCGCCGTCGGAAGTACGCTTTCGACAAATTTTATCACGTAATTTGCGTCTATTTTAACGTCGAGCGCGTTCTTTTTCGCGTTGCCCATGGGCGAGCACGCCTGTATCTGCCAGGCGAAAATGCCGTAGTTTTTGAGCGTTTCATAGAATTCCGGCAGGGTCTTGTAATTGTCGGCTCTCAAGGCGCTTATTACCGAAGCCGGTATACCGTTGTCGAGCACCGTCTGCAGCGCCGCGAAAGCGCGTTTATAACTGCCCTTTTGACGGAACGCGTCGTGTATACTCTCCGGCCCGTCGATCGACACGGCTACCGATTCGATTCGGCACGACTTCAGCGCGCTCATTATTTCATCGGTAAGCGTAAAGCCGTTTGTTATTATGCAGACCGCTATGCCGCGGTCGGTCAGCGCGCGGACTACGGTCTCCCAGTCCTTACGCATGAACACCTCGCCGCCGATAAGCGAAACGCGGCGGCACCCGAGCTCACGCAGCTGTTCTGCCGCGCTTATACATTCCTCGGTCGAGAGCTCGTTTTCTCTCGCTTTGCCTCCGCACGAGCCGCAGTACGCGCAGCGAAAACAGCAGGCGAGCGTTATCTCCCATACGGCGCTTCTTAAGCGGTACGGACATTTTTTCTTTATCATTTCAGCTTTGCTCCGCATTTTTTGCAGACTTCGGCGTCCGTATCGTTATCCTCTCCGCAATGATCGCACATGACGAGAGGCTTTACGTCATCATCGTTTCCGGTCTTTTCGGGAGCGGCGTAAACGAGTTTTATCGGTCGCTCCGGGCGCCTGTCCATCTGATCGGGACCGGCGTAAACGGCTTCAAAGACCTGCCTCTTATTCTTTTTCATACGTCCGGGACCGGCGTAAACACACTTGAACGCCGGTTTTTTTAACTTGCTTTCCGAAACGCGCGGAGCCGCTTTGACGGGCTCGTCCGGTTCGTCGGGCTCGGGACCCGCGTAAACGTCTATCGGATCGTCTTCGGTGTCTATTTTGTTTTTCGGATATTTTCTGCCGAAAAGCTTTTTGAATATTTTCATGCCGTTCTCCTTACACCGCGTATTTTTCGGCCTGCTCTTTTGCAAGCGCGTCGCATCTTTCGTTATATTCGTGACCTGCGTGGCCCTTTATCCAGTCGTACGTTATCTTATGATCCTTTATCGCTTCGAGCAGTCTTTCCCAGAGCTCGGGGTTAAGCGCCGGCGATCTGTCGGCTCTTTTCCAACCGTTCTGCCGCCACGACAGAGCCCAGCCTTTTGACAGACCGTCGATGACGTATTTCGAATCCGAGCAGAAATACACCTCGCACGGACGTTTGAGCGCCTCGAACGCGCTTATCGCGCCGAGCAGTTCCATTCTGTTGTTCGTCGTTTCAGCCTCGCCGCCCGACAGCACCTTCTCTTTGCCGCGGCATACGAGTATCGCCGCCCAGCCGCCGGGTCCCGGATTGCCGAGGCACGAACCGTCTGTATATATATTTACTTTATCCATAATGACTCCGCTGACTTTTTTATAATTATATAACACGCAAAGTCAAAAGTCAATACGGCAAAGCTTCAAATAAACGACAAATTTCGCGTTTATCTTGACAAAAAAGAGATTTTGTGATAAATATAATACAGCAAATTCTTTTCGGGTGACGACGATGAAAAACGAAAAAATCATAAAAATACTGGCGTATACAGCGCTTTGCGCGCTTCTGCCGTCGGTGTTCGGTACGAAGGCGAACGCCGCGGCGTTTGATTACGGAGCGCTCACCGCCGCGAAATACGTCAGAACCGAGAGCCGGCGGACTTACGTAGACGCGACGATGAGGCAGTATATAGAAGACAGCGCGAAGCTGCAGAGCGTGCTCAAAAGCGGCAAGGCGGTCGTATTCTTATTTGAAGGCGGCAGCGACAACACGGTCGAAACGCCCGATTACGCCAAGACGAGAAGAGATCACGCGGTCATACTCACGGTCAAAAACGTCGGCGGCGCGCCTCAGGTCGTATACGGTTACGGCTCGTGCTCCACTTTGCCGGACGATTTTCTGAATTATTCCTACAAAACCACGACCGCCGTTTCGGGCGGTTCGTACACGACCGGACCCGCGGCTCTGCTCGACGGTATATACGGACTGAAAACTGTCAATCACAGCTCTCTCGGCTGTTCGTTCGATACGATGGGCGGTTCGGGTTACGATCCGGTAAGATCGGTATATCTGCGAAGCGGCGGTAAATACGTAATCGGCGCGTCGTCAGGTATATTCATACATATCAAAACGTCGAACCATACGACGACGGGCGGCAGTCCGTGGTCGACGGGATGCCTGACCGTCTTCACCTCCGACAGAAACACATATAATAATTTCGCAAAAAGCGTTACGGACGTTCAGATCCGCGACAATAAATTCGTAAGCACCGGCGTTTCCGTCGGCTGCGTCGTCGTCAACAGACAGCTCTACCGCGAACAGTTATATAAACTTTACAAATGCGACGACGCCGTGAACGCTCTGCTCGCCGGCTCCGACGCATACCCCGTCTGCGATCACGACGAAGCGTATAAAACCGAAGGCAGATGCGGCAAATGCGGCGGTTATCTGCGCAATAAAGATAACGACGCGGACTGCAGGATAGGCGCGTACTCGGTATCCGGCGCGGCAGTTATCAGATCTTACCCGTACGATATATCCGAAGAAGTCAAAACGGCGGACGGCACGGTCGAGGTGACCGGCGCGGTCGTAAACGGTCTCGGTCAGACGTGGTACAAAACGGCGGACGGATATATCAAAACGGACGGGCTGCGATTCGAAGCTGCCGCGGAATCGGAACTACAGATAAAACCGAAAAACACGGCGTATACGGTAAGTCTCGGTAAAGCGTGCGATATCGCGGGCGCCGTGTCGTCAAATTACAGGCTCACGCGCGTTACGGCTTCGCTTGACGGCGAACTTTACGCGGATATTAAACCGAATTCGAAAACGCTCGATATGGGCGACGCGTCGAAGGGGCAGATCAACGGTTTTGAAGCCGCGAAATTAAGTCTCGGCGCTCATAAAATAACCGTTACCGCCGAAGACGAGAGCGGAAACAAGGCTCAATGCGAAATAACGCTGAACGTAACGACGACGTACGATATCGAATACGACGCGAACGGAGGCAGCGGCGCGCCGTGGTCGGCGAAGAAAAAATACGGTACCGACTATATAATAAGCCGGACTGTACCGAAGCGTCAGGGCTATGATTTCAAAGGCTGGTCGGAAGATAAAAACGCCGCCGAGCCTGAGTATCTGCCGGGAGACAAATTTACATTAGATAAGAACGCGAAGCTCTACGCCGTATGGGAAGAGGGCGCCGAGACCGAACCGGCGGCAACACAGGCAGAGACCGAAAAGCAGACGGAGCCCGTAACGGCGAAACAAACCGAACCGCAAACGGAGATGCAGACAAAACCGCCCGTCACGCAGACCGAAGCCGTGACGGAGCCTTCAGATGAAGACGAAAACGGCGTAAATATCGTTCTCATCATCGTGATAATCGCCGTATCCGCCGCCGTGTCGGCGGGAGTCGTACTCGTGATAAGAAGCAGAAAACGCGCGTGATACGCGTTTATTACGGGCAAATACAAAATTATTCAAAAAAAATACTTGATTAACGTTGATTCTTGATGTATATTATTATAGATTGATAAATTTACGGGCAGTAAATCTGCCGGACAGGAGATAATAATGAACGTACTCGTTGTAAACGCCGGTTCGTCAAGCCTTAAATATCAGCTTTTCGATACCGAAGCAGACAAAGTTTTGGCAAAAGGCATCTGCGAACGCATAGGCACTCACACGCCGAAAGGCATCGGCGCCGAAGGCAGAATAGAACATCGCAAAGGCGACAGCCCGAAGGTAGTCAAAGATATTCCGATGCCCAACCACGCGGTCGCCACGCAGATACTCGTCGACACGCTCACCGACCCCGAGCTCGGCGTCATCAAAGACATGAGTGAGATCGAAGCCGTCGGTCACCGCATAGTTCACGGCGGTCCGTACTTCTTCGAGAGCGTGCTTATCACGCCCGACGCTCTTGCGAAACTCGAAAAATGCGTAGACTTCGCGCCGCTCCACACCGTACCTCACCTTATGGGTATCAAAGGCTGTACCGAAGTCATGCCGAACGTGCCTCAGGTACTCGTATTCGACACCGCTTTCCATCAGACCATGCCCGAAGAGGCCTATACCTATCCGCTTCCTTATGAGCTTTGTGAAAAATACAAGATCCGCCGCTACGGCGCGCACGGCACCTCGCACCGCTTCGTCTCCGGCGAGATGATAAAAATAATGGGCGGCAAAGCCGAAGGCACGAAGATCGTCACCTGTCACCTCGGCAACGGTTCTTCGATATCCGCAGTAAAAGACGGCAAGATCCTCGACACGAGCATGGGCCTCACCCCGCTCGACGGCCTTATGATGGGCACGCGCTGCGGCGCGATCGACCCCGCGATCGTTCCGTTCGTCATGGAGAGAGAGGGCTACACCCCCGCCGAAATGAACGAGATAATGAATAAAAAGAGCGGCTTCCTCGGCGTATCGGGCATCTCGTCCGACAGCCGCGACATTGAAAAAGCCGCCGCGGAAGGCAACCCGAGAGCTCAGCTCGTAACGAAGATCACCGCTTACCAGATCAAGAAGTTCATCGGCGCTTACACTGCCGCTATGGACGGCATCGACGCTCTCGTCTTCACCGCCGGCCTCGGCGAGAACAACCCCGACCTGCGCGAGCGCGTATGCGAAGGGCTGACGTACCTCGGCATAAAGATCGACAAAGAGCTGAACGCCGTATCGCATCACCAGCCGAATATCGTAAAACTGTCGACAGACGATTCGAAAGTTCTCGTTTACCTTATCCCGACGAATGAAGAGAAGGTCATCGCTCAGGATACCGAACGTCTTGCAAAAGAAGCGAGAAAATAAACCGTAACAAAAAAATAAAGTCCCTCATATCATACATCAGTATGATACGGGGGATTTTTTATGGCGTACGGTAAAAAGTATTTCGCCGCCGCGAATACCGCGGACGGCTTCGAGAGTTATTTTCCGGATATTTTCGCACCCGAAAAGCTGTCGCGGCTCTATATAATCAAGGGCGGTCCGGGCACTGGCAAATCGACGATGATGAAACAGGTCGCCGACGAAGCGGTAAAACGCGGATACGCTCCCGAGCTATATTACTGCTCGTCCGATCCCGATTCGCTCGACGGCGTGCTGATACCGGAACTTTCGGCGGCTATCGTCGACGGAACGGCGCCTCACTTGACCGACCCGAAGTATCCGGGCGCGGTCGACGTGATACTCGATTTCGGCGCGTATTTCGACCGGCGGAAACTGCGGGAGCGAAGAGAAGAGATAATAAGCCTCTGCAGAAAGAATTCGGAACAGTATAAAAAAGCGATGGCGTATTATTCTCACGCCGCGGCCGCCGCACGCGAAGCGGCGGAGATATGCGCCGCCTGCGTCGATTTTGAAAAACTGAGCAAAACGGCGAAAAGAACGGCCGACAGGATCGCGTACGGCGCCGGCGCCGCGAAACACAGACAGATCACGGCGTTTTCGACCCGCGGCGCGGTGCGGCTCGATACGTTTGAAAGAGAAGCCGAAAAGCGCATAGCCGTATGCGAAAGCCGGTATGAAGGCGCGTCGTTTATCGGCGCCGTCTGCGCGGAGCTTGCTTTAAAAGGCGTATCGTACGAATATAACGTAATGAACGTCATGCCTGAGCGGTACGACGCGGTATACGTTCCGGGGACGAAAACGCTTATCGAACTTGCCGGCAAGCCGGACAAAATAACGAAACAGAAGTACGATAAGATGATCAACGCCGGCCGCTTCACCGACAAAAAGCGACTGGCGGAATCAAAAACCAAGCTCGGAATGTTGAAAAAGCTCGAAATTTCGTTTTACTGCGAAGCGGCGGCGGCAATGAGAGCCGCGGGCGAGCTGCACGATAAGATCGAGGCGATATACAAAAACGCCGTCGACTTCGACGGCGTAAGAGAGCTTATGAGCAGAGTAATAAAAGAGATATTCGAGGATTAAAAACGCGAAAATATTTTCACTATATCTCCGGCGCCCATTATAACGGCGCCGTCGTCTTTTCTGAGCACGCTTTTAAGGTAAGCCGCGACCTCATCGAGGCCGCCTTTGTACGTGCCGTTCGGTACGTCAACCGCGAGCTTCTGCGCGGACATACCGAGCGTATCGGTCTCGCGCGCGGCGTAGATATCGCAGAATATCACCTCGTCGCAGTCTTTGAAAGAAGTGAGGAATTCACCGTAAAAATCGCGCGTTCTCGAATAGGTGTGCGGCTGATAAGCGACGTACAATCTGCCTTTCACGCGCTGTCTTGCGACGGAAAGAGTCGCTTTTATCTCGTCGGGGTGATGTGCGTAGTCGTCGAAAATATCCGCGCCGTTATATGTGAGTTTATACTCGAATCTGCGGGATACTCCGGTAAACGACGAAATGCCCTCGGCGGCTTTTTCGGGGTCGGCGCCGATCATGACGCAGACCGCCGCGCAGCACAGGGCGTTGCAGACGTTATGCATACCGCCGACGGATAAAGACAGATGCATATACGGCGAGCCTTTGTATATCACGTCAAATTCAGCGTATGAATCTTTGAATACGAGGTTCGCCGCCGTTACGTCGGCAGGGTGCCTGACGGCGCAGGTGATCAGCCTGCCCGTATAACCCTCCGCGGCTTTTTCCGCCCCGGGCGAGTCGATATTTACGACGGCAGAGGGAGACTGCGAAATGTATTTTTTAAATGATTCTATATATCTTTCTTTAGTCTTGAAATAGTCCGCGTGGTCGAATTCGGCGTTCAGCACTACCGCGACCGACGGGAAAAACGAGAGAAAAGAATCCGTATATTCGCACGCTTCAAAGCATATGCAGTCCTTTTTGCCGCGTTTGTAAGGCGAGCCGTATTTCGGCATGACGGCGCCGTTGAGCACCGCCGGATCGAGGCCCGCCGAGGTCAGCGCTTCGCCGAGCATCGCCGTCGAGGTGGATTTGCCGTGCGTGCCGGCGACGCCTATCGAGACTTTGTAAAACGTCGCGGCGTAACCGAGATAATCGGCGCGGCGGATAAGATAAAAACCGTTATCCTGCGCGTATTTGTATTCCGGATTGTCTTCATGTATCGCGGCGTTATAGACGAAGACCGTGAAGCCGGCGCAGTTTTTCGCGTCATGCCCCTCGTAGACCGTTATGCCCTCCGCCTGAAGGGTGTCGGTTATCGCGGAAAGCGTTCTGTCGCTGCCCGCAGTCTTATATCCTGCCTTATACGATATCTCGGCGAGGCTCGACATGCTCACCCCGCCTATACCTATAAAATATACGTTCTGTTCTTTCTGCAGTATCCGACCGAGTTTTTCGGGAGAACAGTATGTGAAATTTTCCATTCCGCGCCTCACCTGAGCTTCAAACGTTTCGCTTTTACGCGTTTTTTGATCTTTATCACGTCGCGGATCATTTTTACGGCGTCGGACATGACGTGTACCTTCGATTCGCGGTGATTTATGATCTTGACGGGCATCTCGCCTATTTTATAACCGAACGCCTGCGCGAGCATTATAACCTCAAAGTCGAAAGCGAAACCGTCGGTCTCGCACTCTGAAAAGATGTTCCGCGCCGCCTCTCCCCGAAAGCCTTTTATGCCGCACTGCGAGTCGGAAAGTTTAAAACCGCCGATCAGGCCGAGTATTTTTATATAGGTTTTCGACGCGAGTTTTCTTATAAAGGTATAACCCTCGTATCCGTCGCCGGACAGGTTTCTCGAACCGACGACCATATCCTCGTCGGGATCGGCGCTGAGATGCTCGACCGCTCTGCCGACAGCGTCGACGCCGAAAGCTATATCGCAGTCGGTGAAAACGACGACGTCGCCGGTCGAAGCGAGCACTCCCGTGCGCACCGCGCAGCCCTTGCCGCGGTTTTGTTCATAGCCGACGAGCTTTACGCGGGGATCTTTTTCTGCGTAAGCGGCGACGGTATCGCCGCAGTCGTCCTTCGAGCCGTCGTTTGAGAAGATCAGTTCGTAATCTTCGTAATTCGAACTCAAATAATCGTTGAATTGCTGAACCGACGATCCGATTATGCTCGATTCGTTATACATCGGTATTATGACTGACAGTTTCATTACATTATCCTTTATTTTGATACGCCGACGAGCACCGCGTGTATCGCCCAGCGTCTGTTGTCCTGCCTTACCGTGCAGGTCGAGAGGGTGAGGATCTTCGAATCGGCGTTGAGTTCAACGTCTTTTCTGTGATATATGGATTTTCTCTCAAGCGTCTTGACAAAATCGGCGAAATCCGCGTCGGTAGAGAAGTACGTTCTGATATAGTTGAAATGTACGTTCGTATCGTACACGGCGAAAACCGAATAGGTATATATACCGTCGAGCGTTGTGACGGTGATATAGCGGTTTTTGAACGCGTCTTCATTCGTCGCATACTCGAGAAGAGGATAGAACATCGTCTTCGTCGTGTTCATGTTGTGACCGTAAATTATAAGGTTTTTATTGTCTTCGAGTTTCGTTCTCGTTCTGTAATCCGCGAAGATCGAACCGCTTCTGTTATATTCTTTCGTGAAAGAACGGTACAGGTAGACGTCGTTATCCTGCCCGCGCATGATCGGGTAGTCTATCGAGGTCCCGTCCACGGTGATCCAGCCCCAAACGTCAGAGTTTATGCGGCGCAGACCCGTCAGCCTCGTTCTCATCTGCTCGAGTTTTTCGTTATATACTTTCTTTTCTACCGTATGATCGCCGATGGTCTGTCCGACCATGGACTGATCGACCGTCAGCGTGTAAACGTTCTGCGTGTCTTTCGAAGCAATGGAAGCCATCGTGTAATCCGTGGCGCCGGTGAAATTCTGAAGGAACCTGTTTTCCTCCTGCTTCTGAAAATACTGTATCGCGTAGACGAGCAGATAGATGCAGGTGCCGAGAAATATGAGAAAGCACGCTATCATTATCATATATCTGACGCCGCCTCTCGCCGCCTTTTTCAGTATGCCGCTTTTCGTATCGACCGGCGTTTTCGACATATCCGCCGGGCGGGCGCGGTCAAGCGAAGCGGCCAGCACGTCGCCGCTTTGCCCGTATGCGGTTTTGAGTACGCTCTCCTGAACAGCCTTTTTTCTCATTATTACTCCGATTCTCCCGTTTTTTACAGTATTTTTGCGTTATCAATCCTATTATATTCCGAAATTTTTAATTATACAAGGCGTTTTGGTGTCTTTTTATAAATTAAATGAAAATTCATATTTTACAAAATATAACCGCTTGCATCGATCCTGCGTTTTCGGTACAATAAAGAAAAAAAACGAAGGTCGGTAAAATGAAATACGATAACAGAATATCAACGACTCCCGTTTGGACGGGAAACACGGTGTATAACGAGACGGTGTGGCCGCTCGACCTGTCCGGAGAGGGCGATATAGAGATACCGCTTTTATACCGCGCAGACGAGATAATCTCGGTCACCGATACGAGGCTCGAACGCGTTTTCGAACCCGGCAGAGATTATGACCTGAAAGACGGCAGATTAACCGTAAAACGCGGCGGAGAAATGAGTTTTACCCGAAAAAGCGATTTCTTTCTCGATCACATACAGGAGGGAAGTCCGTTCAAAATAGGCTGCAGCGAGGGCGGGTGGCTGTTTTTCGCCGAGGGCGATCAGATAACGAAAAAACAGTACGCGGTGACGTATAAACATTCGGACGAATGGTCGGGCTTCAGACCGGAAAAGACGGCGAAACTGCCGAAGACAAGAGAAAAAATAAAAAATAAAACTCCGTTCGGTTTCGCGTTTTTCGGCGACAGCATAACCTACGGCTGCAATTCTTCCGGCATGCCCGAGATAAACGTGCCGCCTTACGCGCCGATCTGGCCGAGAATGACGGTCGAAGCGCTTCAAAACAGAGGTATAGACGTCTCGTACGTCAACCGCGCCGTCGGCGGTATGGATTCGCGCTGGGGAGCGGAGAAGTGCGCAGAGCTTTTCGCTCATGATAAATTCGATCTGTTTCTTATCGCTTTCGGCATGAACGACGGTGAGAATTCGCATTTTTACGACAATAACGTGAAAATGATCGAGTCGGCGCTGAAGATCAACCCCGACTGCGAATTCCTGCTCGTTTCGACGATGCTGCCGCACAAGCTCGCCGCCGGGTTCTGGAGAGAACAGGTCGACCAGCAGAAGATACTTGAAAAAATATGCGGCGAATACGGCGACAAAGCCGAGCTTGTGCCGATGACCGAGGTCCATAAAGCCCTGCTTAGGAAGAAACGTTATTTCGATATGACCGGCAACAACGTGAACCACCCGAACGATTTTCTTGCCGCGGTCTACGCTCAGACGATACTCGCGGTCCTGCCGTGACCGCGGCGCATACGCGTATTTTCCGGAATAAACCGCATATACTTTGTAATGCGCTAAACGAGCTTCATCCCCGAGGGGCGATTCATCTTATCATTTGACAGATCGATATCTTCGGTGTGCGCGAAACGCACATAGCGAAGCGGCGGGAAACGCCGCTTGCGAGGAAACAGGGCGGCATGCGCCGCAGTGAAATTCGTCGGCAATGCCGACGAGTGAAATCGCTTTCACGGCGAAATCGCCTTCGGTGATGAAATCCGGTCCTTGCGAACCGGGTGAAATAGGAATATTCTTTTTGCGGGGGACCCCCACCCACCCCCTTAATCCCCCGCACTCCCCCTCCTCCCCGTATTACTCATACGGGGGCGGCGAAACGAAAGTGATACGTATAAAACGAGAGGGCCGGACCATTCGGTTTTGCCGAATGGTCGCGCGCGGTAAAGGGGGGCGCCGCGCGCGGGATCACCGGAAGAAAGCGGCTTGAACCGCCGTTTGAATGACGTGATTCGTTTTGTCCGCTTTCTTTATACAACTTTCACATATTCACTGTTCACTTTTACCTCTTACTTCGCGTCAGCCCGCCGCACCCCAAGAGATCTTTGATCGCTTGGGAGGGGTTAAGGGGGTTACCGGGGTTCCCCGTTGTGAACTTGTTCGCAACGGGGGTTCACGGTTTGGGGGTTGTAAGGGTGGGTGCGCCCCAAGGGCGGCGAAGCCGCTCCGAACCGTCGCCGTTTACGGCGACTCCTTAATTTGCAACCTGCAATTTTCAATTTGCAATTTCTATTTTTCCCCTATATCGTACAGCAATCTCGATAATATGTACTTATCCCTTATATCTCCCGTATGGCAAAATGCCGTTTCGGCGTCTTCGCCGATCTCTTCCGCGCTCGTCGGGTGACCGATCTTTATGAACAGATCGCAAAGCTCCCTCGCAGGGATGAGTTCTTCTTCGACGATCTGCAGTATCTTATCCCAATTATCGAATATTATTTTTTGACGCGCAAGCACTTTTTCCGGCGAATATTTGCCCTCTCTTTGCTCGATTTTGATTATCGAGTCGGCTGATGAGCCGAAATACGCTCTTACACTGCGCTCCCATTCTGCGCGGTCAAACGACAAAGCCGCTTTTTCGGCTTTCTTTTTATCCGGCTTTATATACTTTAATTTTTCATATTTTTCAAGCGCGAGAAGCGTGCCTATACCGACCTGTATGCCGTGAAGCTCGCACTGACGTTTTTCGCAAAGGCATCTCATATCCCAAAGATGAGAGTAATAATGCTCGACGCCCGACGCCGGTCTCGACACGCCGGCGAACGTCATAGCCGTACCGGCGAGCGTCAGTCCCTCGGCTATGCTTTTTATCGCCTCTTTATCTCCGTTTACCGCCGCCCCGGCGTTATCTAATACGAGACGGCGGTATTTTCTCATTATTTCCGCGACCTCTTCGCAGTAATACTCGCCCGTTACGAGCGCGCCGATGCGCCACTCGCAGATCGAGATCAGTTTCGCCGCCATATCGCCTATACCGGCGAGTATCAGTTTTTTCGGAGCCTTTGCCAGTATATCCGTATCGCATACGAGAGCGTCGGGACACTTCGACGGCACGGAGCTTTTTACGCCGTTATATATGACCGACGACGAATCGGAAACGTAACCGTCCATCGAAGGAGCCGTCGGTACGTAAACGTACGGTATGTGACCGAGCTTGGACAAAAGCTTGCCCATATCGTTGACGACGCCTCCGCCGACGCCGACTATTATATCGCACTTTTTATCGTACCCCATAACGAGGTTGCCGAGCGTCTGTTCCGTCGGTTCGGGGCGCTCGAACCCTTCTTCGACGCCGAGCAGATGTACGACCGAGCAGATACCGCCCCCGTCAAGAAGCGATACCGCGTATTCTCCGGCGGCTTTGAGCGTGTTTTCGTCGGCGATGACGTACGCGTTACGTCCTCCGAGCGTTTTTATTACGTCCGGCAGTTTTTTGATCGCGCCCGACGAAATATCGACGTATGAAAGCGGCGTTTTGTGTATCTTGCCGCAGGCGCATCCGAATTCTTTGCCGATCAGATCGGCGGGGCTTTTATCGCATAATCTCATTCTTCGTAAACTCCTATGAGCGTATACTGAATATCCGTGCAGTACATATAAAAAAGCATATCGCACACGTTTTCGCCTTTGCCTTTGAACATCAGCACGTCGGCGTTTTTGCTCTCAGAAGGCAGACTGTCCGACATAACGTTTTGCAATCCGTAATATTCCGCGGAAAACAACAGCGTCTGAAGCGTTTCCCCGTCGTGAGGTATTCTGAATTCGAAAAACAGTTCTTTTCCCGTAACGGGAGTTTCGCCCCGCGGATGCTTCGATAAAAGCGCGAATCTCGTTACCGTCTCGTTATCCGCCGAATAAACGGCGCACTCGCTCGTTACGTACAGCTCGTATTTGTCGACGAGTCCGTAAAATCCGGATAATCTGCCTTCGCGCGAATTATATAGAGGCAGTATGCCGTAATGCGATTTTTCGTCGTACACCGCCTCGCATACGGAATGCAGATCGGAAGCGTATGAAAGGAGCGGAGACGTCATTTTCTTTGAAAACTTCGAAAAAGCCTCGTCCGTAAGCGGATTTCTGAAATACGATACCCTCTCGCCGCTCACCTCTTCGGCTTCGATATTGAAATATGAAAACGGTGTGTCGGGATATCCCGCCGCCTTTCTTAAAAACGCCGCGGCGGTCACCCCGTCGAAGCGGTTCGAAGCGGACCGGAAGCACGAAAGCTCCCTGTCAAAAGGCGAGCCGCTTCCGGCGTCGCATGAAAAAGACGCGATCATCCCGGGAAAAGTTTCCGGCAGCCGTTCAAAAAGCCGCGCTTTATCGGTATTGTAAAGCAGATCGCGTATTTTTTCGAATATATGCGCGCAGCGTATTTCGATACAGCGGTTCAGCGCGGTACCGCTTCTTCTGATATTCTCGGCGCACGGATCTCTTTCCGCGCTTTTCTGCGTTCTTTCTTTTTTCATAATGCTTGGATGATCGTTAAAAGCTCTGAAGGCGAATCGGCAAAAACGGTCGCTCCGCGTTCCGTCATCAATTCTCTCGTTCTGTATCCCCACGTCACGATTATATGCTTTGCGCCCGAATTTTCGGAAACGAGCAGATCCGCGGGCGAATCGCCGATCATTACCGCCTCTTCGCTTTCGATACCGAGGTCGGAGCACATTCTGAGAAAGCATTCCGGATCGGGTTTTCTTTTGCAAAACTCCCCTTCGCCGTATACGAAGTCAAACGTGTCGGGGAAAAACACGTCGATTATATATTTAGTCGCCGAGTCGTATTTATTTGACAGCACGGCGCATTTTATACCGGCGTTTTTGATCTCGCGCACGGCTTCGCGTATGCCTTCGTAAGGCACGGTCCCGTCCGTAAGATGTTCTGCGTAATACTCCTTGAAATAAGCCACGGCACGGTCGATCTCTTCCTCCGCGGCCGCGCCGCCGAGCGCTCTCTCCGCGAATTTTCTTATACCGTTGCCGATATATTCCTTAGTCTGATCCTCCGTTATCGGTGGTCTGCCCATACGTACCATCGCGCTGCTCATAGCCGAAGTCAGATCCGGTATCGTATATAAAAGCGTTCCGTCAAGATCGAATACAGCAAGTTTTATCATTTTATCCTCTTTTTCGAGCGGATCCGGCGTAAAAACGCCGGATCCGCTGCGATTCATATATGTAATCTCGTGATTATTCTGACCACCGCGGTGATTATCAGCTGATAAGCCGCCGCGTAAAGGACGTTTATAACGTTCAACGATCCGGTAATTATCAGGAAAACGGTTATCAGAAGCCCGATTATCATCGACAAAAAGCATATCAGAATGTTTATTTTCGACGTATATACGGTCTTATCGCAGAGCAGGAGCGTTCTCATAAGCGATTTTACCGAGCTCTTCGAGACTATGGATCCGCACGATTCTTCTCTTACCTCGTTATTTTTTGCCTTGCCTGCGACTACGCGGCAGTTGTATATTTCGGGATCTATGAAAGCCGCGAGCAGATCGTTGTCTATATTCGGGTCAAGCGTCCGTATAGCCACCGTGCGCGTTGCGCCGGAAAGCTGCTTGATTATCTTTCTGAATTCGGGGTCCATACCGTATTCGATATAGAATTTCGCCGATACCGTGCCGTTTACGGTCATATACATTATGCGTTCCGCGCCGTTCGTTTCATACATTCCGTCGTCTTCTCTGTACGAACGGTCGAGAGCCGCTCCCAGATAATCCGCGGATCCGATACGGACCGCCAGCGAATCGACTCTCGCTTCGACGCCGTTTTCAGCCGTATTGACTATCTCGACGTCGGGACTGGAGCCGTATTCCTTCGCGGCGTTTTCGCAGATCGTGTACAGAGGTCCGCCGAGCTTGCCGAACACGCTCATCATTATATACATGATGTGATCCATACGGCTGTCGTTGTAAAGCCGCACGGACGTTATCTTGTCGTGAGACGGGGGGAACACGTCGCTGTCTTCAAAGAGCACCGCCGACGCCGAGGTGTATTTTTCCGCTTCCGCGTCGCTTATGACGCAGCTGCCGTCGCCGTAGGCTTTCTTCGAGCAGATATAAGACGGGAACGAAAGCGCCGTGAATATAGCGGCGGGCATACAGAATATGCCGGCGGCAAATCCGTACGAAGCCGCGTACGAAACGTCTTTCTTTATAAGCAGACCGCCCGCGAAGAACAGTATGAAGATCAAAGCCGTCGCAGGGAAAAGCAGATTGAGATAACCGTCGGCGTTCGACTTTTTCATGCCGGACGAATTGAATCTGCTTATGAACGCCGCCTTCGAAACGCCGATCGCGCTTCCCTGCGATCTGTCTTCGCCGAGCTGATATCTTTCGAGAACGTATTTGTTCTTGACCGGAGATCCGGAAATTATGCGGAAAGCGAGCGTGCGCCTTTTTATTATGTGCATCTCCGCTGCAAGCATCGATATTACCGAGAGAGCCGATACGCTCATCATCGGGTAAAGTATAACGTCGCCCTTTACGGCGATGATCACGCCGTATATATACGTGAACAGAACTACGAGGAACACCATCGAAGACAGGGTCGTGTTTCCTTTGAACACGGATCTGAACCCTTCGAAAGTGTATTTAGCCGAGAACGCCGCGCAAAGCGAGAACAGCACGAGCCCGACAAGCGTGAACACCGCGGGATTTTCCGTTCTGTTGAACGCATAAGGCAGCTCTTTGACAAACAGCGGCAAAAGCTCGTATATGAAGAGCAAAAGAGCGAAAAACGATGAGAAAATGAGAGATTTCTTATAAGAAGCGTATTTCTTTTTGAAATCCTCAAGGAATATCTTTCTCTGATCGTACGAGGTGAATTCGTCCGTGTAAGCGGTCTGCTCTTCTTCGCCGTCGTCCGACGTTCTGCCGCCGACGGGCGTTTCCGTCATCGTCGTGAATATTTCGTCGTTTTCCTCGGTATAGATCTTTCTGCTCTTTTTCTTCTGCTTCGGCTTTTCCGCAAAGGCGTCCATTATGGCTTCGTCCGCCGTGGAATAACCGTCTTCGTCGTCCTTATCCGAGAATATTGCGTCAAATCTTTCGATATCCGAAATGAGATCCTCGTCTATCGTATCCGCCGCTTCTTTTTCTCCCGGTTTTACGATTTTTTTCGTTTCGTCGCCGTCCTGCAGATCAAGGCGTTTCGTCTCGTCCGCTTCTTCCTTCGGACAGATCGCTATCGTCTTATCACCGTCTTCTCCGGACGGGCAGATCGCTATCGTTTTATCAGCTTCTTCCGGCGGGCAGATAGCTATCGTTTTTTCGTCGTCGGCGTTTTCTTTCGCTTTTCCGAAAACGTCCGATACGAAAGGCTCGGCGTCGGCTTCATAAGTTTTTACGTCTTCATCCGTTTCTTTGGGCTCGTCTTCGACTTCGTCTGTTTTTACAATTACGGCGTCGTCTTCATGCTCTTCTTCGGGATCGTACGTTGATCCTTCCGGAATAACGGTCGACTCTTCCGTTTTTTCCGGTTCTTCTTCGGGCTGTTGTAAGACGTGGGGCGCGTTTTCCTCTTCGGCTTCGTCGGCAATATCTTCCGCGTCTGATGCGGAGATCGCGGAGGGCTCTTCTTCGGGAAGCTCTTCTTTTGCGGTCTCCGTTTCCGGTTCGTACGCTTTTTCTTCTTCAGGCGCGGGCGCCGTCGCCTCCGTTTCCGGAGAAAGACCGTCCGTTCTTTCTCCGTCTTCGGAAAACAGTCCCGTCAGAGCGTCTGTGATCCATCCGTCCGTTTCGCCGTTTTCCGTTTCTTTCGGCTTTTCGTCTTTTTCTTCCGGTTCAGGTTCCGACATAGTTACGGGCGGCTCTTCTTTTGTTTTTTCGGGTTCCGGCTCCGTATACGTTTCGGTTTGCTCTTCTTTTTCTTTCTTGGCTTTGCCGAACAGGCGTTTTTTCTTCTTTTTCTTTTTCGATTCTTCCTCTTCGAAAAGCTTTTCAAGCTCTTCTCCTATATCTGTACCGCTGCTTTCTCCGACGCTTTTGGGAGCAGCTGTCTCCTCTTCGGCATCGGTATCCGCCGTCTTTACGGGCGGCTTAACGTCATCCTCGGTTTCGTCTATATCGAGCACGAGCTTGAGCTGCTTCACCAGCTCGTCGACCGACATATCTTTTTTATTTCTGCCTTCCATAAAATGACCTTCCTTTCGTTTCAGACCGATCTGTGTCTCGAATTCGCCGCGTATGAAAGAACGACCGACGCGGCGCATGATACGTTGAGTGAATTGATGACTCCGAACATCGGGATGCTCACGATACCGTCGCATTTTTCTTTTACGAGTCTCGAAACGCCCCGGCCTTCGCTTCCGAATACGAACGCTGCGGCGCGGTCGAGATCGGTCTCGTAAACGCTCCGCCCTCCGGCCTCGGCGGCGTAGCACCAGACGCCGAGCTTCTTGAGCTCGTCGATACACGCGGCGACGTTAGGCACCTTTGCAACGGGTACGTGTGAGACGGCGCCCGCGGACGCTTTTTCGACCGTGGAATTCACCGTTACGCTGTGACGCTTCGGGATTATCAGTCCGTGAACGCCCGCACATTCGCAGCACCTCAGAAGCGCGCCGAGATTGTGCGGATCTTCTACGCCGTCGGCGATGCAGATGAAGGGTTTCTCGTTCTTCTCCTCCGCGATCCGCAGTATCCGCTCAACGGTCGAATATTCCACCGCGGCGGCAAAGGCGCATACGCCCTGATGATTGCCGCTGCAGATCCGGTCGAGCTTTTGCTTTTCGACCTCGGTCACGGGGATTTTCCGTCTGATCGCTTCGGCGACTATCACCGATATCGAACCCTCGCGCTCGCCTTTATGCACGAATATCTTATCGACGTCCCTGCCGCTTTTCAAAAGCTCGCTTACGGCGTTTCTGCCGTAAACCATGCTTTCTTCGCCCGGCTTTTTCGTTTTGTCTTCGTATGCCATTTCAACCTCTATTTGAGAAGATTTCTGATTATTTTGCCGCTTATCGTCTTAGGAAGCGCGTCGCGGAATTCGACCACTCTCGGATATTTATACGGCGCGGTATGCTCTTTGACGTATTTCTGGATCTCTTTTTTAAGCTCTTCCGTATGCTCCACGCCCTTGACCGTTACGACGACGGCTTTGATTATCTGACCTCTTATCGGATCGGGCACGGCGGTAACGCCGCATTCGAGCACGTACGGCAGCTCCATTATAACGCTCTCTATCTCGAACGGACCTATGCGGTAGCCGGACGATTTGATCACGTCGTCGGTCCTGCCGACGTAGTTATAATAACCGTCTTCGTCGCGCCACGCGGTGTCGCCCGTGTGATAAATGCCGCCGTGGAACGCGTAATCGGTCTTTTCTTTGTCTTTGTAATATTCCTTGAACAGTCCGCAGGGTCTGCCGTGATCGTAGCGGATGATTATCTCGCCGGTTTCGCCGGCGGGCAGACTGCGGCCTTCATCGTCGACGATATCGACGTCGTACAACGGACTCGGGCGTCCCATGGCGCCGACCTTAGGCGACGTTCCGACGAGATTGCCTACGGAAAGCGTCGTTTCGGTCTGACCGAAGCCTTCCATTATGGACAAGCCGGTCGCTTTCTTCCATTGTTCGAAGACCTCGGGGTTGAGAGCCTCGCCCGCGGTCGTCGTATATTCGAGCGACGACAGATCGTATTTCCACAGATCTTCTTTTATGAAGAACCTGAACATCGTCGGCGGCGCGCAGAACGTGGTTATATGATATTTCGCAAACAGCGGCAGTATGTCTTCCGCTTTGAAGCGGTCGAAATCGTACGTGAATATCGGAGCGCGGCA